>NZ_JBEXGE010000003.1:0-279386 GCF_040607155.1 Micromonospora sp. NPDC005324
GCCACTCGATACGACGAAGCACGCGCCTGGCCACAACACGCCAGAGCCGTCGAACCCCTCACAGCTTGACGCAAAAGCCCTTGGGCTGTCTGATCTGCCTGCAGAGATGGTGGGCGATACTGGGTTTGAACCAGTGACCTCTTCCGTGTCAAGGAAGCGCGCTCCCACTGCGCCAATCGCCCGTGGCGGCCCCGTGGGGCCCATCGCGAGCGGACGACGGGATTCGAACCCGCGACCCTCACCTTGGCAAGGTGATGCGCTACCAGCTGCGCTACGTCCGCACGTCCCCGACAAGCGCCGGTGACAGGTCAACTCTACCCGATGCCAAGATCGCTTGGCACGGCACCCTGACCGGTCGCGGTTGCGCTGGCCCCAGCCGGGGTATTTAAGGGCTCGACAGCGCACCACACCCCCCTAAGGAGGCTGTCGTGGGTATCGGCACCAGCATCTTCCTGATCGCGCTCGGCGCGATCCTCACCTTCGCACTGGACGCGAGCGTTGGCGGCATCAACCTCGACGTGGTCGGCTGGATCCTGATGGGCGCCGGCGTGCTCGGCCTGATCATGACCACGCTGATCTGGGGTCGCCGCCGCCAGGTGGTTACCACCACCGAGCAGCCGGTGGAGTACCGCCAGGTCGAGGAGCGGCGGGACATCGCTCCACCGCTGTGACAGGGCCGCTTCCATCGCTGGCGGAGCCGCCAGATCAACGTGCTTGACGGGCCGGCCGCCTCGCCGAAGGCGGCCGGCCCGTCAGCAACGCGATCGGTGGCAGCGCAGGAGGGATGCGTTCGGCGCGTCGAGTCGCTGAACTGCCGGCGATCGCCGCGAGAACGCGCGGGACGCGCTAGTCCAGGCAGGTGAGCGCGACCTCGGCGTACCGCGTCAGCGCCGCCCGGTCCGGCTTGATGGCACCCATCACCCGCAGGCCCTGGAGGCTTTAAAGGCGAGCGCACGGCCCGGCGAGCCCGAGTGGATCACGGGGCGGCGGCCCGCCGGAAACCATTGACTACGGGGTTCAGACAGCGTTGTCTTTTACTGGCGCCTGGGGAGGTACGACAGTGATCGACGATGTGTCCCTCGTGTTCTGCGTGACCGCCGACGTGTCGGTGCGCGAGCGGATGGTGCGGCGCCTGGACGGTCTCGGCACCCTGGTGATCTGCACCGACCTCGCGGAGTTGCAGGCGATGATCGGCGGGCCGGTCATCAGCGGGACGGCGCGACTCCCCATTCCCACCACGGCGTCCACCCCCGCTCCGGCCGCCGCCGCAGCCGCTCCAGCCGTGGCCGTGGCCGGCCAGATCAACTTCGGTGACCTCACCATCGACCCGCTCGACCATCGGGTGACGTGGCGCGGAGAACCGCTGGCCCTGACCCGACTCGAGCGCAACCTGCTCACCCAACTCGCCACCGCACCGGTCGGAGTCTGGACGTACCAGCGTCTCTTCGAATCGGTCTGGGGCTGCGCGTTCCTCGGCGACACGTCGACCCTGCACTCGGCCGTGAAGCGGTTACGTCGCAAGCTGCACGCCGCCGACGACGCCCTGCGCGTGCACACGGTGCGGGGCATCGGCTACCGGCTCAGCGTCGACTGACAACCGTGGCACCACGAGCGAAACGGCTCGTCACCGGGTTTCCGGTAACGAGCCGTTTCTCTTGGTGGGCGATACTGGGTTTGAACCAGTGACCTCTTCCGTGTCAAGGAAGCGCGCTCCCACTGCGCCAATCGCCCGTGCTTGTTGCCGAGGTGGGGACGGGATTTGAACCCGCGTACACGGCTTTGCAGGCCGTTGCCTCGCCTCTCGGCCACCCCACCGAGGTTGCCCCCGTCATGCGTGGCGGCAGCTCCGAGCGGACGACGGGATTCGAACCCGCGACCCTCACCTTGGCAAGGTGATGCGCTACCAGCTGCGCTACGTCCGCACGCCCCCGGACGTTCCCGGGTGACGGATGAGAACTTTAGCCGAGCCGGTGTTGGACTGCCAACTCGGGGTCGCCTCGGCGCGTCAGGGGTGGCTGGGGCTGGACCGGAGCCACTGTCGGCGGGCTTCCTAGGGGGCTGACCCGGTTCCTGAATCCAGCACGGACCGTCACACTCCGAGATTCCTCGGCAATGATCGTCATCATCGCGTCGCATGCCCGACCATCGACGTCTCGGCGACCTGACACTGGGCAGCGGACCTCGACGAACACTCTCCGTGGAACGACCGACGCCACCTGAAAGAAGTGTCCGGCTTCCGACTGTCACCGCGCAATTCGGCACGCGGTGGTAACTGTTCGTGTTCGGTCGGATGGGCTACGGTAACGGTCGTGACGAGACGTGCGGCCGAGATCCGCCTGGATGCCCTGCTGCGCACCGCCTGCGACGTGATCGTGGAGCGCGGTCTGGCCAACACCCGGACGGCGGACGTGGCGAATGCCGCGGGCGTGAGCCAGGCGTTGGTCTTCTACCACTTCGCCACCAAGGAGCGGCTGCTCGCGCAGGCCTTCGCGTACGCGGTCGAGCAGGATCTGGCCCGGCTGGACGCGGTCACCCGCTCCTCGGCCGCACCGCTGACCAAGCTCCGCCGGATCCTCAAGCTCTACACCCCCGCCGGGCGGGCGACCTCCTGGTCGATGTGGATCGACGGCTGGTCCGAGTCGCTGCGTACCCCCGAGGTGGAGAAGGTCTCCCGCCGGCTCGACCTGCGCTGGCGGCAGGACCTGGCGGCGGTGATCACCGCCGGGGTGGCCGACGGCACCTTCCAGTGCGCCGACGCCGACGGAGCCGCCTGGCGGATCAGCGCGGTGATGGACGGCCTCGCCGTTCAACTCGCCGTGCACGACCGGGTGATCTCCCGCCGGCAGTTCGGCGAGTGGGTCCGGCTGGTCACCGCCCGAGAGCTCGGCCTGGACCCGGCTGACCTGGACTGAGCTGGGCGAGCAGCACCAATCCCGCACACCAGGCCGGGCAAAACGGACTCGGTCCGCCCCGCCGACCGGAACAATCGGCAGCATGGATCTCCTGGAGGCGTACCGCCGGAGCCTGGCCGAATTCATCGACCGGGTGGACCAGATCGAGCCCGGCCAGTGGTCCGACCCGACACCCTGCTCGGACTGGGACGTCCGCACGCTGGTCAACCACGTCGTGACCGAGGACCGGTGGAGCGTTCCGCTGCTCGCCGGCCGGACCATCGACGAGGTCGGCAACCGGCTCGACGGTGACCAGCTCGGCGCCGACCCGATCGCGACGGCTCGGGAGGCCGCCGCGCAGGCCGAGATCGCCGCCACCCACCCCGGCACCATCGACCGCACCGTGCACCTCTCCGGCGGCGACACCCCGGCCACCGAGTACCTCCAGCAACTCCTCGCCGAGCACCTCGTGCACGGCTGGGACGTGGCGGTGGCGATCGGCGCGCAGCCACGGCTCGACCCGGACGCGGTGCACGCCGCCGCCCAGTGGTTCGCCGGCCAGCTCGACTCCTACCGGCGCAACAACCTGGTCCACACCGGGGTGCAGGTGCCCGACGACGCCGACGAGCAGGACCAGCTACTGGCCGCGTTCGGCCGCGACCCCGACTGGGCGCCAAGCGACTGACCACGCGCAGCGTGCGAAGCGACCGACCACGCGCAGCGTGCGAAGCGACCGACCACGCGCAGCGTGCGAAGCGACCGACCACGCGCAGCGTGCGAAGCGACCGACCACGCGCAGCGGTGGTCAGCTCCGGCGGTGGACGTTGGCCCGCGTCCGGTCGCCGTCGTAGTGGGCGAGCACCCGGTGGTCCATCACCCGGCGCCACAGCGGTGGCACCAGCGCGACGACCACCATGGTGGCGTAACCGGCTGGCAGCCGGGGCGCGGCGTCAAAGCTGCGCAGCGTCTGGTAGCGGCGGAGCGGGTTGGCGTGATGGTCGCTGTGCCGCTGGAGCTGGAAGAGGAAGACGTTGGTGACCGTGCGGTCGCTGTTCCAGCTGTGCCGTGGGTCGACCTTCTCGTAGCGGCCGGCGACGGTGCGCTGCCGGGCCAACCCGTAGTGCTCCAGGTAGTTGACCACCTCCAGCAGAGAGAAGCCGACCACCGCCTGGAGCGCCAGGAACGGCAGCACGCCGGGGCCGAAGGTCACCGTCAGCGCCGCGTACAGCACCAGGGTCATGGCCCAAGCGTTGAGCACGTCGTTACGGTGGGTCCAGGGTGACCGGCCACGGACGCGGAACCGGCTGGTCTCCAACCGCCAGGCCGAGCGCAGGCTGCCGAAGACGGTACGCGGCCAGAACGCCCAGAAGCTCTCCCCCAGCCGGGAACTGGCCGGATCCTCCCGGGTGGCGACGCGCACGTGGTGGCCCCGGTTGTGCTCGACGTAGAAGTGCCCGTAGCCGGTGGGCGCCAGGGCCACCTTGGACAGCCAGCGCTCCACACGTTCCCGCTTGTGGCCCAGCTCGTGGGCGGTGTTGATGGCGATGCCGTTGACCACGCCGACCGTGGCGACGAGGCCGGCCGCACCGGCCATGGAGAGCCCGTCGCGGGTCCACACCGAGCAGCAGAGCACCAGGGCGGCGTACTGAGCCGGGAGGTAGAGGTAGGTGAGCCACCGGTAGTAGCCGTCCGCCGACAGCCGGGGGACCGCCTCTTCCGGTGGGTTCTGCCGGTCGTCGCCGCGCAGCAGGTCGAGCACCGGGATCAGGCCGAAGACGACGATCGGGGTGAACCACCAGGCCCAGGCCCCGCCGCCGGTCCGCCACAGGGCGAAGCCGACGAAGGGCAGCGTCGGCACGAGCAGCGCCAGCGGCCAGAGCGGTCTGCGCGGGTCCTGCCACGCGCCGGGCTCGACGGTCCGATCGGCATCGACGGCCATGGCCAACCTCCGCTCTCAGGTCCTGCGTCGACTCTGGCAGCCGACCCGCACTTTTACAAGAGTTAGGGTTTTGTAAAGTCGACTTATCTCGATCTGTTGGCGTGGCGGCGGCCCGGGACCTTGCCGCGACCTCGACAGACTGATATCCACAGATGCGTATGCGTTACCGCGCAGCGACGGCCGGCGACCGCCGGCCATTCCGCTCCCACGAGGAGGTCCCGTGCCACAACCGGAGTGGTCACCCCCGATGAGCCGGCGTCGACGCCGGCTCATCGCCATCCTGGCGACGACGGCGACGGTCGCCGCGCTGCTCCCCACCGGCGTGAGCACCGCGGCCCCCACCGGCGGCGCGGCGTCCGCCGAGCGCCGGTCCGGGCCGTTCGCCGAGGGACACGCGCCCGCCGACGCCGACAATCGCACCGGTACGGCGGCACCCGACGCCCGCCAACGCGGCCTGGCCCGCGCCGTCGACCCCGACGTCCGGTGGAACCGGCTCGGCACCCCGCAGGCGCTCGGCCCCGGCCGCACTCCGCTGGCCAGCGGGCTGCCCGCCGACCCGGAGGCCGCCGCCCGCGCCTACCTGGCCGCCAACCACCACCTGTTCGGGATGGACGCCGCCACGGTGGCCAGCATGGAACGGGTGCTGGTCCGGCCGATCGGCAGCGGCACAGTGGTCACCCTCCGGCAACGCTTCGGCGACCTGCCCGCCGGGCCGGACGGCCTCGTCACCCTCGCGGTCGCCGACGGCGCGGTGCTCTCGGTCAGCTCCTCGCTGGCCCGCAACACCGGCACGCCAGCGCCGGCCACCCGCACCGCCGAGCAGGCGTACGCTGCCGCGCTCGCCGACGCCGAGCTGACCGCCGACGCGGTGGCCAGCCACACCATCCGGTCGGTGGCCGTGCCCACCCCGCTGGACGGGCCTCGGGCCGCCTACGAGGTGACCATGATCGGCGCTGACACCGAGCACCCGGCCGCATTCACCAGCTACGTGGACGGCAGCACCGGGCAGGTGCTGGTCCGCGAGGACCTCGTCGACTTCGACTCCGACAACCCGAGCTGGGCGGTCTTCCCGGCCACCCCGCCCCGCGACCTCGGCCCCGGGCAGGACCCCCGGGTGCGCTGGTGCGGCGACCCGACCCCCGGCTGCCAGGCCGCCTTCCGCGACCCGGCCACCGGCCAACCGTGGGACGTCGACGCGGCCACCGGCACGCCGACCTTCACCTCGCGCGGCAACTCGGCCAACACTGTGCTGTCCTGGGGTGCGAACACCCCGGTCGTGCCGGCAACCACCAGCCCGGAACGCCGCTACGAGTACCCCTTCACCGACCAGTGGCACCAGGCCCGGTGCAACCCGGGGGTGTTCACCTCCGCCCAGCGCAACGACGCGGACGCGTCGATCGCCAACCTCTTCGCCATGCACAACCGGATGCACGACTGGTCGTACCAGCTGGGCTTCACCGAGTCGGCGTGGAACCTCCAGGCGGTCAACCTCACCCCGTCCGGCCTGGGCGGTGACGCCGAGCAGGGCCGCGCCCAGCAGGGCGCGCTGACCGGCAACCGGAACAACGCCAACCAGGGCACCCCGCGCGACGGGCTGCCGCCGACCACCAACATGTACCTCTGGCAGCCGCAGGCCGGCGGGCCGTACCCGCCGTGCGTGGACGGCGACTACGACATGACGGTGATCGGTCACGAGTACACCCACGCGATCACCAACCGGATGATCGCCGGCCCGGACAGCGGGATCAGCGGCCACCAGGGCGGGTCGATGGGTGAGTCCTGGGGCGACCTGCTCGCCGCCGAGTACCTGTTCCAGCACGGGCTGCGCGCGCCCGGCGAGACGCCCTTCATCACCGGCGGCTACGTCACCGGCAACCTGGTCAGCGGCATCCGCAACTACGACCTGAGCCGCAGCCCGCTCAACTACTCCGACATCGGCTACAACACCGCCGGCCCGGCGGTGCACGCCGACGGGGAGATCTGGGGCGCCACCAACTTCCGGGTCCGCTCCGCCCTGGTGAAGCGGTACGGCCTCGGCACCCCGCAACGGCAGCTCGACTGCGCTCTGGGCAAGGTCGCGGCCGATCAGTGCCCGGGCAACCGGCGCTGGTCACAGCTGGTCTTCGACTCGTTCCTGCTCCAGGCCGCCAGCCAGGTCAGCATGCTCGACATGCGCGACAACATGCTCACCGCCGACCTGCTCCGCTTCGGCGGCGCGAACCAGGACCTGATCTGGGCCGAGTTCGCCCGCTCCGGAATGGGCCGGGACGCCGCCACCAACGGTGCCGGCGACACCGACCCGACGCCGAGTTTCGCCTCGCCGCGCGGTGGCAACGCGACGCTCACCCTGCGCCCGCGCGGGGACAGCGCCGAGGCGCCGATCCGGGTGTACGTAGGAGCGTACGAGGCGCGGGCGGTGCCGGTGGCCGACACCGACCCGGCGACGCCGATCCCGGACACCGTCGAGATGGTGGCCGGCACGTACGACCTGCTCGCCGTGGCCCCCGGCTTCGGGCACCAGCGGCTCAGCGCGGTCGCCAAGGCCGGTCAGGACGGGTACGTCGACCTGCGGATGAGCCGCAACCTCGCCTCCAGCGCATCCGGCGCCACCGTCACCGGCGACGGGGTCAACCTGGACCGTGTCGTCGACGACACCGAGGCGACGAACTGGGCGTCCCTGGACGGGGTCGCCGGCCGGCAGCTCACCGTGGCGCTGCCGGGCGACGCCCCGCAGACGGTCAAGCGGGTGAACGTCAGCGCGATGCTGCGCCCGGCGATCACCGGCGACGCCGACACCGGCGCCCAGAACGCGCTCAGTGCTCTGCGCTCGTTCGCGGTGTCCGCCTGCAACGCGACGACCACCGACTGCGCGGATCCGACGCGTTGGCAGCGCATCTACACCAGCGCGGGGGACGCGTTTCCCGGCGGGGCGTACCGGGCGTACAGCCGCGACATCAACCTCCGGACGTTCGCGGTGCCCACCACCCTCGCCACCCACCTGCGCGTCGAGGTCCTGGCGAGCCAGTGCACCGGTGGCCCGAGCTACGCGGGCGAGCAGGACGACGACCCGGCCACGACGACGGACTGCGCGACCGCCAGCCCGGCCCGGAGCCAGGTCAGGATCGCCGAGTTCCAGGCGTTCTCGAAGTGACACAGTGGGGCCGGCGGACATCCGCCGGCCCCACTGCCCCCGATCATCCGCCGGCCCACGGCCCCCGATCACCGGCCGGCCCACGGCCCCGATCAGCGGTGCGCTCGGCGCCAGGGGTCGGCGACGGCCGGGCGCTCCCAGCGCCGGTCCACCGGGGGGTCGTCGCCCCCGTCGGCGTCCCCGGCCGCGGCCCGGGTCAGGTGGCGCAGCCGCAGCAGCAGCCCCACCCCGAGGAAGAGCAGCAGCCCGCCGAGCAGGAAGGCGACCTGCACCACGCCGAACGCGCCGGACTGCGAGACCGGGCGGTTGGCCGCCGGTGGCGCGGCGTCGGCCGGGTACTCCGCGACCGGCTCCTCCGTCGCCGTACTGTCGCCCTCGGCCGGCGCGCTCGCGGATTCGGTGGGCTTCGGCGGGGTCGCCGTCGGCTTCGGCGTACCGGTCGGGGCACCGCCCACTCCCACCACCGAGCGGGTCGCGGTCTGCCGCGCCAGCAGGCGCAGGTTGGCGTCGTACGCCTCGGCGGCGAGGGTGACCCGCCCCTGGGTGACGTCCTCGGCGAAGGCCACCCGGTAGCGGGCCGTGACGGTGCGGCCCGGGCAGAGCGTCCCCGGGTCCAGCTGCCGGTCGGTCAACCGGGCCACGTCACCCTCGGTGCGGATCTCCAGCGGAAAGTCGCCGGTCTCCTCCACCCGGTCCATCTTCACCTGGTCGAGCCGGAGGCCCCCCTGCACGCTGAGCACCATCGACCAGCGCACCTTCGCGCACCTGGCGCGCCGGTCCGTCTGGGAGACCACAGCGGAGATCGTCCGCACCTGCTCACCGGCGGTGAACCGTCCCGGCAGGCCGCTCATCTCGGTGGTGAAGGCCGCCTGTGCCGGGGCGGCCACAGCCAGCTCCACCCCGCTCAGACAGGCCAGCACCACCCCTGCCCTCAGCGCATACCGCCACACCGTCACCACCGCCGTCCTCCGTTCGGTTGCCCCCACCCCGCAACGCTAGAAGCGGGGTACCGCGCCGACCAGACGGGTGTGTTCGCACCGGACGGCAAGGACGGGGTGGCTTTTCACCGACCGTGGTGAACCGGTCACCGGTCCCCCGCGACACGCCGCGAGTCGGGCCGCTGGGAGAATCGCGCCGTGTCCGAGCTCTCCAGCACGTTCGTCCGGCTGCACGCCCGGCTGGCCCCGGTCCCCTTCGTTCCCGAGGTGCGGCTGCACCAGGCGGACGAGCCGATCGGCCTGTGGGAGCTGACCGAGGGCGAGTTCTCCAGCGACCGGCCGCCGCCGTTCTGGGCGTTCGCCTGGGCCGGCGGGCAGGCCCTCGCCCGCCACGTCACCGACCACCCGGAGCTGGTCGCCGGCCGGCGGGTGCTCGACCTCGCCTCCGGCTCCGGCCTGGTGGCCATCGCCGCCGCCCGCGCCGGCGCGGCGTCCGTGCGGGCCGTCGAGGTGGACGAGCTGGCGGTGGCGGCGGTCGCCCTCAACGCCGAGGCCAACGGTGTACGCGTCGACGCCGAGTTCGGCGACATCCTCGACGGCGACGCCGGGGACGCCGAGGTGGTGCTCGCCGGAGACGTCTTCTACAGCGAGGCGATGGCCCGCCGGGTCCTGCGGTTCCTGCTGCGCGCCGCCCGGGCCGGCGCGCCGGCGCTGGTCGGTGATCCCGGCCGGGCGTTCCTGCCCCGGGACCGCTTCGACGAGGTGGCCGCGTACGACGTGCCGGTGCCGGAGGCGCTGGAGAGTGTGCGGGTGAAGCGCACCACCGTCTGGCGGCTGCGGGCCGGGCTGCCGGGAGCCTCCGGCTAGCGTGTCCGGGTGCTGTTCCGCAGCTGGGCTCAGGTGGCCGACCCCGCATGGCCGGACGTGGCCCGGGTGCCGGACCACGTCGGCGGCACCCACCTGGTCGTGACCCGGCACGCGTTGGTCCGCCAGGTCCTCGCCGACCCGGTCACCTACCGGCCGGACAACGCGCTGGACGCGGTGACACCGATGCCGGTGGCAGCGCTGCGGGTGCTCGCCGGGCACCGGTTCCGGCTGCCGCCGACCCTGGCGAACAACTCGGGCGTCAGCCATCCGCAGATCCGGGCGATCGTCGCGGAGGCGTTGCACCCCGCCCGGGTGGCCGCGCAGCGGCAGTGGCTCACCGCGCTGGTCCGGGACCGGGTCGCCCGGATCGACGCCGCGCTCGACGCCGGCGAACCGGTCGACCTGTACGCGGACCTCGCCGCCGACCTGCCGCTGCTGGTGCTGGCCCGGCTGGTCGAGCTGCCGGACGCGCCGGTCGGCGCGGTCAAGGAGTTCGCTCGCGCCGCCCTGGAGTTGTTCTGGGCACCACTGGACGCCGACCGGCAGGTGGCGCTCGCCGCCGAGGTCGGCCGGTTCCACCAGGTACTGCGTGACTTCGCGGTCGTCGGTGGCGGGTTGGCCGCCGAGCTGCGTGCGGCCGGGCACCCACCGGATGTGGTGGTCGGCGCGCTCTTCTTCCTGTTGGTCGCCGGGCAGGAGACCACCTCGCAGTTCCTCACCCTGCTGCTGCACCGGCTGGCCGGCGAGCCTGCGGTCCGGGCCGGCCTGCGCAGCGGCGAGGTCGCGGTGGCCGACGTGGTGGAGGAGGGGTTGCGGCTGGAACCGCCGATCGTCACCTGGCGGCGGGTGGCGACGACCGAGAGCACGCTGGGCGGCACGCCGGTGCCGGCGGGCAGCAGCCTCGTGCTGTGGCTGGGCCGTGCCGGTCGGGACCCGGCGGTCGTGGAGTCGCCCGACGAGTTCCGTCCGGGCCAGCGTGGATCACGCCGACACCTGGCGTTCGGGGCGGGCGCGCACCGCTGCGTCGGGGACGTGCTGGCCCGGATGGAGGCGGCCGTGGTGGTGGCCGAGGCCGCGCCGCTGCTGGACGGGGTGACAGTGCTCCGTCCGCCCTGGTGCCCCGACAATCTCACCTTCCGGATGCCGGACGCGTTCGTGGTCGGCCGCTCCCCCGGGGTCACCGGGCTGACCGGATCCTGACATCCGCTGGGTATGTTTCCGGGCGTGTCAGCCATCCCCACCCGTCGGATCCCTGCTGTCGTAACGCTTCTGGCCCTGCTGGCGTTGAGTGCCTGCACAGTCGGCCCCGGTCACCCGGCGCACGCTCGGCAGATCACTGTGGCCCAGCCGACACCGTCCGCACCGGCGCCGACCCCCTCGGCCTCGCCGTCGGTGACCGCGAGACCCGCGTTCAAGAGCCTGGCCTGGTACGTCTCCCAGGTGCCGACGTTTCCCGAGGCGCCGCTGCCGCAACCGGTGCCGCTGCCCGCGACCGGTTCGGCGGCGTTCTGGCACCGCCTGCCGACCGACCAGAAGGTCGCCTTCATCACCATCGACGACGGTGGACTGGCCCGCCCGCCGGAGGTGATCGAATTCATCTGGCAGGCGCGCATCCCGGTCACGATGTTCCTCACCTCGCCGGCGGCGGCCGAGCACACCGACTACTTCCGGCAGATCGAGGCGGTGGGTGGGGTCGTGGAGAACCACACCATCACGCACAACTCGCTGGCCGGCCGGTCGTACGACTACCAGAAGCAGGAGATCTGCGGTGCCGCCGACAGGTTGGAGGGGCTGTTCGGCAAGCGGCCCACCCTGTTCCGGCCACCTTTCGGTGAGCAGGACAGCACCACGCTGAAGGCCGCGCACGACTGCGGCGCGAAGGCGGTCTTCCACTGGACCGGGACCGTCCACGAGGGGAAGGTGCGCTACCAGACCCCGGAGAAGGTGGTCCAACCCGGCGACGTGCTGCTGATGCACTTCCGACCGGCGCTGATGGACGACCTGCTCGCGGCGTTGAAGGCGATCCACCGGGCCGGGCTCACCCCGGCGCTGCTGGAGCAGTACGTACGGTGAGCAGCCCGCCACCGGCCTGACGAAAGTCAGGGGTGGGTGGTGCCGTTCGGGCGCGGTGCGACGGCAGGCCGCTCGCCTAGCGTCAGCGCATGATCACATTACGTGGGTTGACGAAACGGTTCGGGTCGACAGTCGCTGTCGACGCCCTGACCGTCGACATCGCGCCCGGCCGGGTCACCGGCTTCCTCGGCCCCAACGGCGCCGGCAAGTCCACCACCATGCGGATGATCCTCGGGCTGGACCGTCCCACCGCCGGGCAGGCCCTGGTCGGCGGGCGCGCGTACCGGGAGTTGCGCCGGCCGCTGCACGAGGTGGGAGCGCTGCTCGACGCCCGGGCCATCCACCCGGCCCGGTCCGGCCGGGCACACCTGCGGGCCATGGCACACAGCAACGGTGTTCCGATCCGTCGGGTCGACGAGGTGCTGGACACCGTCGGGCTGGACGGGCGGGCTGCCGCCAAGCCGGGGCGGACGCTGTCCCTCGGCATGGGCCAACGGCTCGGCATCGCCGGCGCGCTGCTCGGCGACCCGCCGGTGCTGATGTTCGACGAGCCGGTGAACGGCCTCGACCCGGACGGGGTGCGCTGGGTGCGGCAGCTGATGCGCTCGCTGGCCGACGAGGGACGGACCGTCTTCGTCTCCAGCCACCTGATGAGCGAGATGCAGCTCACCGCCGACCAGCTCGTGGTGATCGGCCGGGGGCGACTGCTCACCGACGCGCCGATCGGCGAGGTGATCGCCCGCAGCACCGTCGCGGTCCGGGTCCGCAGCCCACACCCGGACGGGCTGGCCGCCCTCGCCGCGCGCCTCACCGCGGCCGGGGCGAGCGTCGAGGCGGCCGACCGGAACGAGCTGACCGTCACCGGCGCCACCGCCGACCAGGTCGGCGACCTGGCCCACGAACTGGGGGTACGACTGCACGAGTTGAGCGCGCACGCCGCTTCGCTGGAACAGGCGTTCATGGAACTCACCGCCGACAGCGTCGAGTACGCCGGCGGAACGACCGAGGGTGGGCAACGATGAGCGCGCAGACCGACACGGACAGCCGTCCCGCCATCGCACCGGCCGCAGGTGCGCCGGGCGCCTTCCGGGGTGCCGTGGCCGCCGAGTGGACCAAGCTCTCCTCGGTGCGGAGCACCTGGTGGACGGCGCTGGCCGGTCTGCTGGTGATGGCCGCCAGCGCCGGCCAACTCGCCATCTACGCGGCGAACGACAACACCAACGACGACCCGACCGACGACCGGGGGATCGTCACCGTCGGCAGCGTGCTGATCGACTCGGTCGAGCTGACCCAGTACGTGGTGCTGGCGCTGGGCCTGCTCGCGATCACCGCGGAGTTCACCAGCGGCACCATCCGCACGACGCTGCAGTGCACCCCGTCCCGTGGTCGCGTACTGCTGGCGAAGGCCGCGGTCGCCGGAGCGGTCACCTTCGCGCTCGGGCTGCTGCTCGGCGGGGTCGGCGCGCTGGTCGCCCGGCCGGTGCTCGGCGAGTGGGGCAGCGCCCCGGCCGCCGCCACGATCGTCGACATCGTCTCGGTGGCGGCCTACCTGGCGCTGGTCGGCGTGCTCGCCCTGGGCCTCGGTGCCGCGCTGCGCAGCGCGGTGCTCACGCTCACAGTGCTCCTCGCCACCCTGATGATCGTGCCGCTGTCCCTTCAGGAGCCGGACATCGACGTGCTGAACCGGATCGCCGACGTGTTCCCCGGCGTGGCCGGCGGGCACTTCCTGGCCGGCGACAGCGCGCCGTACCCGAGTCTGGTCGGGCTGCTCCTGCTGGCCGGGTGGGCGGGCGCCGCGCTGCTGCTGGGCCGGGCCGCACTGCGCCGCCGCGACGCGTAGAGCGTGCACCGAGCGGGGCTCGTCGGAGGCCCCCGCTCAGCCGTCGACCAGCCCCGCCTCGTACGCCAGGATCGCCGCCTGCACCCGGTTGCGTACGTCCAGCCGGGTGAAGATGCTGGTCAGATAGCTCTTCACGGTGCCCTCCACGAGGTGCAGCCGGCGGGCGATCTCGGCGTTGGAGAGCCCCGCCCCGACCAGGGCCAGCACCTCCCGTTCCCGCTCGGTCAGCCCGGCCGTACGGTCGCGCGCGACGGGCCTGCGGGCCAGCCTCCCGGCACCCAGCTCGATCACCCGGCGGGCAACCTTCGGCGACAGGTACGCACCACCGTCGGCGACGGCGTGCACACCCGCTATCAATTCACGCGGGTCACCGGCCTTGAGCAGGAACCCGTTGGCGCCGTGCCCGAGCGCCCGGGCCACATGGTCGTCCTCGCCGAACGTGGTCAGCATGATCGTCGCGGTCTCCGGCACCACCCGGCGGATCTCGGCGGCGGCGGCCAACCCGTCCAGTCGCGGCATCCGGATGTCCAGCAGCGCGACCCGGGGTCGGTGGGCACGGACCAGCTCCACCGCCGCATGCCCGTCGCCGGCCTCCGCGACCACCTCGATGCCGGGGTCGCTGGCGAGGATGGCCCGGACGCCTGCCCGGATCATCGCCTCGTCGTCGGCCAGGACGACCCGGATCGGCGGCGCCCCGGCCATGTCGGTGTTCATTACGCGATCCACTCCTTGCTGACCAGCCGGCCATCGGTGAAACAGAGCCGCCAGGTCGGCGCGGCGAGGGGAAAGTTGCCGTCGGTGTAGTACTCGCAGCCGGCCGGGTCGACCGGTGTTGGGCGTTCCAACTGCCGCCGGGGCAGCCCGACCAGCTCGGACCGGCCCGCGCCGACGCGAAACTGGTCGAAGGTGGCGCGGTCCAGCACCGTCCCGGCGGTCGCCACCGGGTAGTAGACGAACGAGAGCACCAGGGCGAAACCGACCGGTGCGACGAGCGCCACCAGCAGGCTGCGCCGAACCCGCCGCCGGGCGTCGTGCAGCCGCCGCTCGGCGTCCACCGGCCGCTCCACCGGATCGGGCCGCTCGTCGGACCAGGGCGTCGGTCCGACCTCGGCCGCCGACCCGATCGCCTCGGGCGGCGGCGCGGTGGCCGGCAACACCGCCCGTACCGCGAACCCGCCGTCGGCCCGGTGGCCGGCGTCGAGCGTCCCGCCGGCGAGGCGGACCCGCTCGGCGAGGGCGAGCAGCCCACTGCCCTGCGACGGCGGGGTGGGCAGCGGCCCGGCCGGCGCGGCGTCGTTGACGACGGCCACCTCGACCCGGTCACCGTCGCGGGTGAGGCGCACATCGACCGGGGCGCCCGGCGCGTACCGGGCCGCGTTTGTCAGCGCCTCCCGGACGATCCGGTGCGCCGCGTGACCGGTCATCGCCGGTAGGTCCACGACCGCCGGGGCGGCCTCCAGCCGTACCGCCATGCCGGCCTCGCGGGCACCGTCGACCAGGTCGGCCACTGTCTCCCCGCTCGGACGCAGCGACGCGCCCGCCTCCTCGCGGAGCAACCCGATGATCTCGTGCAGTCGCTCGGTGGCGGCGGAGACGCTGGCCCGCAACTCCCCCGCCGCAGCCCGGTGCCGGTCGTCCAGGTCGGCGGCGACCTCCAGGGCGGCGGCGCGCAACGCGATCAGGCTGAGGTCGTGACCAAGCGAGTCGTGCATCTCCCCGGCGATCCGGGCCCGCTCACGCAGCCGGATCCGCTCGGCGGCGCCCCGCTGTTCGCGGGTCAGCGCGTCGACGTGCCGGCGACCGGCGTCGGCCAACTCCTGCTGCTGGCGGCGGTACCGGCCGACCAACCATGGGAACACGGCGGCAAAGAGCAGCACCGAGGCGAGCAGGAACCAGGTGGCCGCGCCGGCGCCGAGCAACCCCAGGTTGAGCGCCGTACCACCGGCCGTGATCAGCACGAAGACCATGATCGCCGGACCCACTGTGGCGCTGCGCCGCCCGGCGAGATAACTGAACACCGGAATGGCGAACACGAAGTTGCCATCGACCAACGAGCCGAGCACCGCCAGCACCAGGGCGACCAACGGCTGCCGTCGACTCGCCACCACCGCCGCACTCAGCACCAGCAGCTTGCCGACCAGCAGCGGCAACGTGTACGGCGAATAGGGCGGGCTGACCTCGGCGTAGCCCACCGGGGCGGCCACCACCGCCCAGAGCAGCACGTCGAGCAGCAGGCCACGCCGCCGGTGCAGCCAACCCGGCGGCGCGAAGTCGAGAATCCGCACGGCGGTCAGGCTACCCACGCCCGACCTGCGCGGACACCGACGAAAGTCAGGTGTTCAGCCGCTCTCCTCGGCCCAGACCCGCCAGTCGTCGAGCACGCCGTGCAGGGCCGGGGTGAGCCAACCCGGCGCGGACCGCCGGAACACACCAGGATCCATCGCGCCGGCGCCGTCGGGCAACGCGCCGAGGAGGTTCGGCACCAGATCGGTGAGGTTCGTCCAGTGCACCAGCTCCGGCCGGGCCGGCCAGGCACCGATCACCACACCGGCCGGCACCGCCCGACGGTCCAACGCCTCCAGTGTCAACGCGGTGTGGTTGAGCGTGCCCAACCCGGCGCGGGCGACCACCACCGCGGGCGCGCCGAGCGACACCGCCAGGTCGGCCATCGTCCACGGCTCCCCCGACGGCCGCAGCCCCATCGGAACCAGCAACCCGCCCGCGCCCTCGATCAACACGAGGTCGTGCTTGTCGGCCTCCGCCCGGACGGCGTCCACCGCCGCGTACAGCTCCAGCGGCGGCAGGTCGGCGACCCGCGCGGCGGCCAACGGGGCGAGCGGATCCGGATAGCTGGCCAAGGTCCGACCGGTCAGCGGCGCGGCCAGCCGGTTGACCGCGTCCACGTCACCGGGCTCACCGCCGGCCGTACCCGTCTGGCCCGGTTTGACCACCGCCACCCGCAGCCCGGCCGCCTGCGCGGCGGCCGCGATCGCCGCCGTCACCACCGTTTTGCCGACCTCGGTGTCCGTCCCGGTAACCAGCACCGACCCCGCCCACCCGGTCATGGAACACAGTCCACGATGACGTCCAGCGCCCGCTCGAACGCCGCCCGGGGCACCCCCGCGCTGATCGTGAGGCGCAGGCGGGAGCGGCTGTCCGGGGTGGATGGTGGCCGGAAACAGCCCACCGCGACGCCCCGGTCCCGGCAGTCGGCGGCCCAGGCGGTCGCCGCCTCCGGCCCCGGGGCGGTCACCGAGATGACCGCCGCGTCCGGTGCGGAGACGGTCAGCCCGGCCGCCCGCAGTCGACCGACCGCCAGCCCCACCCGGTCGGACAGCTCGGCGCGCAGGTCGTCGCCGGCCTGGGCGAGCCGAAGCGCGGCGTGCACACCGGCGGCGACCGCCGGCGGCAGTGCCGTGTCGAAGATGAACGTGCGCCCGGTCTCGACCAGGTGCCGGACGAACTCGGCCGGGCCGGCGACAACGCCACCCGCGCCACCGAGCGCCTTGGACAGGGTGGCGGTGACCACCACGTCCGGCTCGCCGGCCAGCCCGGTGGCCGCCACCGCGCCCGCGCCGGCCGGGCCGGTCAGGCCGAGCGCGTGCGCGTCGTCGACCAGCAGCAGCGCGCCGTGACGGCGGGCCACGGCGTGCAGCCGAGCCAGTGGGGCGAGGTCACCGTCGACCGAGAAGACCGACTCGGTCACCACCACCGCCGGGCGGCCGGGAGCGGCCGCGAGCGCGGCGGCGACCGCGTCGACGTCGGCGTGCGGAGTGACCACCGTCTGCGCACCGGAGATACGGCAGCCGTCGATCAGCGACGCGTGGTTGTGCGCGTCGGAGACGAGCAGCGTCCGAGGTTGGACGAGCGCCCGTAGCGCGCCGAGGTTGGCCAGGTAGCCGGAGGAGAAGACCAGCGCGCCGTCGGTGCTCAGCCAGCGGGCCAGGTCCTCCTCGAGAGCCCGGTGCGCGTCGGTGGAGCCCCGGACCAGGCGTGACCCGGTCGCCCCCAGCCCGTACGCCGACAGGGCCGCTGTGGCCGCGGCGATGACGTCCGGGTGGGTGGCGAGGCCGAGGTAGTCGTTGCCGGCCAGATCGGTCATCTGATCGTCGGCCGGGCGCGGATGCAGTCGCCTGGTCAGCCCGGCCTTCGCCCGCAGCTCCGCGCGGCGGTCGAGCGCCGCCAGCCAGTCCGCCACCGTCACCCTCCCCCGCTGTGCGTGCCGGTCAGCCCGACACCCGCCGGGCGAAATTACCACCCGCCGCCACCGGCCCGACGATTCCACCTCGGCTCGACCCGGGGCTCTCGCACAGGCCTAGTAGGGTACGACCCATGCCAGAGATCCTCGACCAGGCCCGGACCCAGGTCCTGGGTGACGGTGTCGGCCTCGATCAGGCCGGCATCCTCGCCGTGCTGAACCTGCCCGACGAGCACCTGCCCGCCGCTCTCCAGCTCGCTCACGACGTGCGGATGCGCTGGTGCGGCCCGGAGGTCGAGGTCGAGGGGATCGTCTCGCTCAAGACCGGCGGCTGCCCGGAAGACTGCCACTTCTGCTCGCAGTCGGGCCTGTTCACCTCGCCGGTGCGCTCGGTCTGGCTGGACATCCCGTCGCTGGTCGAGGCGGCGAAGCAGACCGCCGCGACCGGGGCGACCGAGTTCTGCATCGTCGCCGCGGTCCGCGGGCCGGACGCCCGGCTGATGAAGCAGATGCGCGAGGGCGTCGCCGCCATCAGGGCGGCTGTCGACATCCAGGTCGCCGCGTCGCTGGGCATGCTCACCAAGGAGCAGGTCGACGACCTGGTCGACATGGGCGTGCACCGCTACAACCACAACCTGGAGACCTGCAAGTCGTACTTCCCCAACGTGGTCACCACGCACTCGTGGGAGGAGCGCTGGGAGACGCTGCGGATGGTGCGCGACTCCGGCATGGAGGTGTGCTGCGGCGGCATCCTCGGCCTCGGCGAGACCGTCGAGCAGCGGGCCGAGTTCGCCGCGCAGCTCGCCGAGTTGAACCCGCACGAGGTGCCGCTCAACTTCCTCAACCCCCGCCCCGGCACTCCGCTCGGCGACCGCCCGGTGGTGGAGGGCAAGGACGCGCTGCGGGCCATCGCCGCGTTCCGGCTGGCCATGCCGCGCACCATCCTGCGGTATGCCGGTGGGCGCGAGATCACCCTCGGCGACCTCGGCACCCGCGACGGTCTGCTCGGCGGCATCAACGCGGTGATCGTCGGCAACTACCTGACCACGCTGGGTCGACCGGCGACGGCCGACCTGGAGCTGCTGGACGAGTTGAAGATGCCGGTCAAGGCGCTCTCCGCCACGCTGTGACGACCATGACGACGACGGAGCTGTGGTGCGACCGGTGCGGTGAGTCGGCGACGGCCACCGCCCACCCGGCCTGCGCGTCGGCCCGCCAGTTGGAGCCGCCCCGGTTCTGCCTCCGCTGTCGTCGCCGGATGAAGGTGCAGGTGCTGCCGGTGGGCTGGTCGGCGGTCTGCGTCGAGCACGGCGAGATCAGGGGCTGAGCCGGTGCTGCGAGGGCGGGCGGTGACACTACGACCGGCGACGGTTACGGACGTGCCGGCCCTCGCCGCGATCCGGGCCGACCCGGAGGTACGCCGGTGGTGGCGGGGCGGCGACGACCTGACCGACTCCGTGCGCGCCGACCTCGCCGACGACGACCTGCACGTGTACGCGATCGAGCACGACGGCCGGGTGATCGGCGCGATCCAGTGGTACGCCGAGGCGGACCCGGACTACCGGCACGCCAGCCTGGACGTCTTCCTCGACCCGGCGGAGCGCGGCGCCGGCCTCGGCGGTGACGCCATCCGCACCCTGGCCCGGCACCTGATCGACGAGTACGGCCACCACCGCTTCACCATCGACCCGGCCGCGGCGAACAGCGCCGCCATCCGGGCGTACGCGAAGGTTGGTTTCCGCCCGGTCGGGGTGCTGCGCCGCTACGAGCGCGGCGCGGACGGCCGCTGGCACGACGGCCTGCTGATGGATCTGCTCGCCGACGACCTGGTGGAGTGAGCGGGCGGCCCAACCAATGCGGCGCGACTTGCAGATCGTGGACAGTTACCGCCCGCGGAACGGTAACTGTCCACGATCTCGTCGCGGTGCCGGTCAGGCGATGGTGCAGGGGGTGTTGTTGACGGTGAAGGCTGTCGGTTTCGGGTTGGCGCCGCTGTACGTGCCGTTGAAGCCGAAGCTCACCGACGCGCCCGCCGCGATCGTGCCGTTGTAGGACAGGTTCGTGGCGGTGACCGCCGCGCCGCTCTGGCTGATCGTCGCCGACCAGCCCTGACTGACGCTCTGCCCACCGGGGAAGCTGAACCGCAGGGCCCAGCCGTTGATCGCTGTGGTGCCGGTGTTGGTGATCGACACGTTGGCGGTGAAGCCGCTGCCCCAGTCGGTGGTGGCGTACCCCACAGTGCAGGTGCCACCGACCGGCGGGGCCGCGGTGGTCACCGCGACCGGCGTGGACGCCGCGGAGGTGTTGCCCGCCGCGTCCACTGCCACCACGTAGAACTGGTACGCCGTCGAGGCGGTCAACCCGGAGACCGCCTGGGTGGTGCCGGTCGGCGAGCCGGCCAGCACGTCGGTGGCACCGGCCTCGCGGTAGACCCGGTAACCGGTGACGCCCACGTTGTCGGTCGACGGGGTCCAGGCCAGTGTGAGCCCGGTGGCGGTGACTGCCGAGGCGACCGGCGTGCCGGGGGTGCTCGGCGCTGTGGTGTCGGCGGTGCCGGCCGGTGGCGTGGTCACGCTGAGCTTCGGCGAGGCGGCCGACTCGTTGCCAGCGCCGTCGCGCGCCACGATGGTGTACTCGAACGTCCGCTCCGGCAGCAGGGTGGTGATGGTGATCGAGTTCTCGGTGACCCGTCGGGTCGCCACCACGTCGTTACCGACCATGAACTCGCGGACGTCGTACCCGGCGAGGCCGCTGCCGCCGCTGTCCGTGGACGGCGACCAGGTCAGGGTGACCGACCTCGGCGTCAGCTGCGACGCCACCGGGGCACCGGGGACGGTCGGCTTGGTGGTGTCCGGTACGACCGGTCCCGGCTCCTCGCCCCAGACGCGGGTGGCGCCGGAGTAGAGCGGCACCTTCCGGTTGGGCCCGGCGGTGGCCTGGTACGACGGGTCGTTGGTCGGGTCCCAGGTGCCGCCCTCCGGCACGCCGATCTTGAACTGGACCTCCATCCGGTGCTGCGACTGACCCGCCGGGGCGATGGTGTGCCCGGCGCAGTCCACCTCGACGTACCAGATGTCGCCGCTGAACTGCTTGGCGGTGGTCGGGGACGGGCAGCCCTGCGTGTAGCCGGCGGTGACCTGCACTCCGCCGGTGCCGTCGGGCCGGAAGTAGTACCGGAACCGGCCGTCGGTCAGCGCGCGGGCCGGGAACGCGGACTTGTTGTAGACCATCACCTTGAGCCCGGTGGCCCGGGGTTCGGCCTGCGTCACAGTGGTCTCGACTGTCAGCTCGTCGATGTCCGGCGTCTCGGCGACCGGGAAGTTCGCCAGCGGCGAGCCGCCGTACTCGGAGGTCAGCCGGACCAGCGCGGACGTGAAGCCGGCGTTGTAGTCGGTGGCCACCTCGTTCATCACGTAGTCCGACCGGCTGTCGCTGTACGCGTCGTTGGCCGAGGACGGGCCGCCCACCAGCGCGCCGTAGAGGGTGTGCCGGGTCTCGACGGGCACGGTCTGGCTGTCCCACCAGGAGCCGTGCGCGGTGCGGTGGTGCGGGTTCTTCGGTGCGTTGGCGCCGAACCCGATGACGTAGCTGGAGTTGCGGGGGTTGTCGCCGAGCGCGTAGTTGATCTGCCGGACGGCGAAGTCGTGGTAGCGCGCCTTGCGGGTGGTGTCGGTGGTCCTGTCGCTGTAGACCAGCGCGGCGAAGGAGGTGTTCGCGGCGTAGCGCAGCGCGCCCCAGGAGTCGAGCACCGCCATCCCGCCCGGCGAGTACGGCACCCGCTGCCCGTTCACCCCGACGGTCCAGTAGTCCAGCCACCGGTTGGCGTCGTCGACGTACTTCTGCTTGCCGGTCAGGTTGGCCAGCAGCACGTACGCGCCGAACTGCTTGTTGTCCCAGGCGATGGTCCACTTGTAGGAGCGGGTGGTGGACTGGTTCTCCGTGCCGAGCTTGTCGTACTCACTCTCGGCCTTGGCCAGGTAGCTGGCCTCGCCGGTGGCCCGGTGCAGCCAGATCGCGGCCCAGACCAGCTCGTCCTGCCAGCCGCTCCACGAGCGGTAGAAGCTCGTGGCATCGGTGATGCACTCGTGGTAGGCCTTCCGCACCGTGTCGGCGAAGGTGTAGAGCTGCCGGGCGTGCCCGAGCAGCTTGTCCGCGTAGGTCGCGTCGGTGGGCCGGAACACCATCGAGGAGGCGGCCATCGCGGCCGCCGTCTCCCCCGCCAGGTCCGCGCCGCCACAGCTCGCATCGATCTTGTACGCGGGCCGCGCCATCGGCATCACCTCGGCCGGACCCCACCACTTGTGGTCGTCGTCGCCCTTGCCGACCTGCCCGTAGAGGACGTTGGCCGACGGGTGCGCCTTGATGAAGTAGTCGTTGACGAAGCGCAGGTTTTTGAGCAGGTGCGGCAGTTGCCCGGACGAGGTGTAGCCGCTGCGGTACTCGACGGCGCCCCAGGCGAGCATTGTGGCGCTGAACGCCATCGGGAAACCGAACTTGACGTGGTCGCCGGCGTCGTACCAGCCGCCGGTGAGGTCCACGCCCGCGCTGGCACCGTCGGTGAGCGCGCTGTCGCCGCGCCAGGAGACCCGGTTCCAGTCGGGCAGTCGACCAGACTGCTGCGCCTCGTAGAAGAGCAGCGACTTCTGCAACGCCTCGGCGTAGTTGTAGGTCGTCGCCGGCGCGGCGGGGGCGGGCGCGGACGGTGGCGCGGTCACCGCGAGGGACGCACCGGTGAGCAGCGCGACGCCGAGGGCCAGCAGCCGCCGCGGCCAGGGCTGGTCGGCGGCCGGCGACCGGCCGGGCTGGCCGCTGAACGGCCGGGTCAGGTGGCGCATGGCGGACTCCTGTCGGAGGCGCCGCCGGCGGTCGCACCGACGCGGGACGGCGTACGGGCGGCACGGCCACCGGCGACAGCGGGGTGGCGGTGTGACCACGGGCTATGGAAGCGCTCCCATGGATAACCGACAATGTAATGGGCGGGTCGTCGGTTGGGAAGCCTGCCAACCAGGGCCGACGCGCGCGGCACCGCTTCCGTACTAGCGAGTAACATTGCGGAGCATCTCACACCATCGACATACATCGATTGATGTTCGGCGTTTGCGCAGCTCACTGCGTAAGCATCCGGAAAGATGCTCGCGCTGTTCGAGCGCTTCGGCGGCCAGCCAGACAAACGTACTGTTGCTGACCCGCTACGAAGCGCGAGACAGTACCGCTCACCAGCGGTGCCGTCGACGCCGCCGCTCCCCGGTCAACCCTGAGGAGAAGCGATGGCACTACGACTCGCCGACGACACCGCCTGGACCGACATCCTGGCCCGCGCGGTGGCCGTCACCCCGGAGGCGTTCGGCGCCGAGGTCGACGGCGTCACCACCCTGCACAACCTGGTCGAGGGCGAATGGCGGGCGGTCGGCCAGCCCGCCGCGGTCCGCACCCCGGTGGACAACACAGTCCTCATCAACCTGCCCCGCCTCGACGCGACCACCGCGCGCACCGCTGTCGCCCACGCCGCCGCCGAGCACCGGACCTGGGCCCAGACCCCGCTGGCCGACCGCAAGGCCCGCGTCGCCGAGGCAGTGGACTCGCTCACCGCCCACCGCGACCTGCTCGCCCTGCTGCTGGTCTGGGAGATCGGCAAGCCGTGGCGGCTGGCCTGCGCCGACGTGGACCGGGCGCTCGACGGCGTCCGCTGGTACGCGGGCGAGATCGACCGGATGCTCGCCGACGGCCGCGAGCCGCTGCCCGGCCCGGTCAGCAACATCGCGTCGTGGAACTACCCGATGAGCGTGCTGGTGCACGCCGAACTGGTGCAGCTCCTGGCCGGCAACGCTGTCATCGCCAAGACCCCGTCCCAGGGCGGCGCGGTGTGCCTGACCGTCGCGCACGCGCTGATGCGCCGGGCCGGGCTGCCCGCCACGCTCGTCTCCGGCAGCGGCGGGGAGCTGTCCGAGGTGCTGGTCCGGGCACCCGAGATCGGCGCGGTGGCGTTCGTCGGCGGCCGGTCAAACGGCGGCAAGGTGGCCGCCGCACTGCTCGACAGCGACAAGCGGCACTTCATCGAGCAGGAGGGCCTCAACGCCTGGGGCATCTGGAACTTCTCCCAGTGGGACCTGCTCGCCACCCACCTCAGGAAGGGCTTCGAGTACGGCAAGCAGCGCTGCACCGCGTACCCCCGGTTCGTGGTGCAGCGCGACCTGGTCGACGAGTTCCTCGACATGTACCTGCCGGTCGTCCGCTCGGTCCGCTTCGGTCACCCGCTCGCCGTCGGCGACGACTGGGCCGCCGGCCACCCACTGCCCGAGCTGGACTTCGGGCCGCTGATCAGCGCGGCCAAGGCCGACGAGCTACGCCGCACCGTCGACGAGGCGGTCCGCGGCGGCGCGATTCCACTGCACCGGGGCAAGCTCACCGGCGCGCCGTTCCTGCCCGGGCAGGACACCTCGGCGTACGTGGCGCCGTCGGTGCTGCTCGCCCCACCCGGGCGGTCCCGGCTGATGCACGCCGAGCCGTTCGGTCCGGTCGACACGATCGTCGTGGTGGACACCACCGACGAACTGCTGGCCGCGATGAACGCCTCCAACGGCGCGCTGGTGGCCTCGCTGGCCTGCGACGACACCGACGAGGCCGGCAAGCTCGCCGTGGACCTTCAGGCGTTCAAGGTGGGCATCAACAAACCGCGCTCACGCGGCGACCGCGACGAACCGTTCGGCGGCCGGGGCGCCTCCTGGAAGGGCGCGTTCGTCGGCGGCGACCTGCTGGTGCAGGCCGTCACCGTCGGCGGCGACAGCCGGCTCTACGGCAACTTCCCCGACTACAACAGCTACCCCACCACCTGACAGCCCCCAACGGCAGAGGGCCCCCTGTGGACGCTCGGCGCACACAGCGGGCCCTCGTCCGCGCGTACCGTCGGGGAATGGCAATGATCGCGCAGCTCTCCCTGGGCGTGTCCGACGCCGAGCGGGCGGGAGCGTTCTGGGCCGCGGCCCTCGGCCTCCGCCGCAGGGAGCCCCGATTCGCTGGCGACGAGTGGATCGTGCTGGAGCCGCCGCCGGGGGCCCCGGGCGTGGCCCTCGCGATGGACCTCAGCGAGAGCCCGGTGCCGGAGTTCCCCCGACTTCACCTGGATCTGGACGCCTGCGGGCGACCCCTCGACGAGGAGATCGACCGGCTGCTCGCCCTCGGCGCGCGAATCGTCGAGTGGCGGCACTATCCCACCGATCCGCATCCGACCGAACCGCCGTACGTGGTGCTCGCCGACCCGGAGGGCAATCGGTTCTGCGTGTCGGGCCACCGCGAGCCGCCCCGGTCCTGACAAGGACCCCCGCTAGGCGCCAGGCGAGAACGCGCCCGTCCGATCCGCAGTGGCGGCGACGGCGAGCGGGACGGTGAGGGTGAGCAGCCCGCCGTCGCGCTGCACCACAGTGGCCCGCCCCAGCCGGCGCAGCGTACGCAGCATCGGGTCGTTGGTGGCCTGCACGTGCAGCACCAGCGCCGCGTACCCGGCGCGGTCGGCGTGCTGAACCACCCGGCGCAGCAACGCCGAACCGAGCCCACGCCGCTGCCAGTCGTCGCGCACCAGCAGCGCCACCTCGGCCTCGTCGCCCTCGCCGAGGAGGTTCGCCATGGCGACCACCGACTCGGCCGTGCCGTCGGAGCCGGTGGTGCTGGCGATCAGCGTCAGCCCTCGGCTCGGCTCCAGCAGTCGACGCAGCCGGGCCGGCTGCGGCAGCGCCGCCCCGCCCAGGTAACGCCGCTGCCGGCTGCGCGGTGAGCACGCCTCGTGCAGCTCCACCACGCCGGGCAGGTCGTGGGCGCTGGCCGGCCGGACGGCCACCTCCGCGCCGTCGGGCAGCACCACTGTGACCTGTTCGGCGGCCCGGCGCGCCACTGTGGCGGCCAGCTCGACCAGGGCCTGCGCCCGCGCGTACTCCGCCGGGGTGAAGTCGGGCGCGGCCCGGCGCAGCGCGAACGAACCGCCCGCCGCGTCGGCCAGCAGCATGCTGGCCCCGGTGATCCCCCGTTCGACGCCGACCGACGCTGGTCGCCAGCTGACGACGTCGGCAGCGAGCAGGGTCCGCAACGCCTCGCCCGTCGCGTCCGGGTCACGCACCAGCCGGTTGGCGAGCCCGAGCACCCGGGTGGGCTGGTCGGCCAGACCACGCGCCTCGCTGCGCGTCACCCAGCAGTCCCGGCCCCGACCCCGCTCGACGGCGGCGATCAGCTCGGCCTCGTCGAGCGCGTCCGGCGCGTCGACCAGGAAATCGTCCACAGCGCCCTGCTCGGTGGGCTGCACCTGCACGGTGAGGATGTTGACTCCACGCAGCGCGAGACTCGCCGTGAGCACCGACAGGTAACCCGGTCGGTCGTCCACCGTCGCTCGGATCCGCCACAACGTCATGGTTGGCTCCCTTCCCCACCTAAGAGCCTCACCCCCGCCTGTTGCCGCCCGGTTGCCCGGCGGTGTCGGCCCGGGAACTCCTCGGGCCGCTCAGGGGCCGGCGACCACCGGCGGCGCGCCGACGAGATCGAGCCGGTCGCCGAGGATCACCGCGCAGGCGCGGACGAGCTGGGTGAGCCGGTCCACCTCGGTGCTGTGGAACGCCGCTGCGGAGAGGGTCTCGCTGGGCTCGCGGGCCACCACCAGCACCAGGCCCGCCCGGCCGAACGGCGCGATCGCGTGGTGGGTGCCGTCGGGCGTGGTCATCGACCGTCCGCGCAGCGGCGTCACCTCCGGCAACCGCGGGGGTACGGGAGCACGCCAGCTCGCGTACCCCACTGTCGCCCCGCCGCCCCCGGTCCGCGAGGCCCAGTCGACCGGCACCACGGCGGCCACTGCCCAGTCGGCGGCCAGCAGCCCCGGCACCGCGTCGACCAGGGTGGCCAACCCGTCGGCCGGGTTGGCCGCGACCTGGGCCAACAGCTCCGCGTCCTGGCCGGTGGTGGTGGGCGCGCCGATCGCCCGCCACACACCGTCCACCCGCACGCCCGGTATCGCCGCGAGGCCGGCCAGCAGCCGCTCCACCCGCGCCGCGCCCGGCCAGACGACAGTGAAGTCGTCCACCGCGCGCCCGCCGAGCCGTTCGAGGACCACCACCTGGACGATGTCCGCCCCGGAGACGCCCAAGGTGCGGGCGATCTGACCGAGGGTGCCCGGACGGTCCGGCAGGGTGACCCGAACTCGCAGCAACATGTCTGTCCCTCCGCTCGGCGGGCCGGCAAAAGAGCGGCCGGCAGGCTGACCCCAGCCTGGTAGTTGACCATTTCGTCCCTGTTGCAGGGGCATGTCCCGAGCGGAAATTCTGACCTTGACAACGTGAGCGGGCTGCCATCAACTAGTCGGATGAGCGATCCGGCCGTCGACGCGTCACGGCCGGGGGCCGTTCCCGCCTCCCCGGCAGGGCTGGCACTGGACCGTCTCGCCGACCACCTGGCAACGCACCGACCCGAGCTGGCCGGGCCGCTGCGTGCCCAGCTGATCGCGGGCGGCAAGTCCAACCTCACCTACCTGCTGCGCCTCGGCGACCGCGAGGTGGTGCTGCGCCGCCCACCGCTGGGGCACGTGCTGGCGACCGCGCACGACATGGCGCGCGAGTTCCGGGTCATCTCGGCGCTGGCGCCGACCGAGGTGCCGGTCCCGGGCGCGCTGCTGCTCTGCACCGACCCCGAGGTGATCGGCGCGCCGTTCTACCTCATGGAGCGGATGCCCGGCGAGGTGTTCCGCACCCGCGCGCAGACCGACCCGCTGGGCGACGAACGCCGCCGGGCCCTCGCCATGGCGATGATGGACACGCTCGCCGCGCTGCACAGCGTCGACCCGACCAGCGTCGGGTTGGCTGACTTCGGCCGCCCCGAGGGCTACCTCGCCCGGCAGGTCCGCCGCTGGGCAGGGCAGCTCGACCGCTCCCGCAGCCGCCCGCTGCCCGGCATCGACGAGCTGCGTGACCTGCTCGCGGCGACCGCCCCGGAGGGCGCGAACGCCGGCCGGATCGTGCACGGCGACTACCGGCTGGACAACCTCCTCGCCTCGGCCGACCCGGTCGCCGTGCACGCGGTGCTCGACTGGGAAATGGCCACCCTCGGCGACCCCCTCGCCGACCTGGGGCTGCTGCTGACGTACTGGGACGTGCTCGGCGGCAGCGACACCGCCGCCGGCAACCCCGTCGCCGACGGGCTCGGCCCGCGCGCCGGCTTCCCCACCGGCAGCGAGCTGATCGACAGGTACGCCGGACGCAGCGATGTCGACGTCGGGCCGCTGCACTGGCACGTGGCGCTGGGCTGTTTCAAGCTCGCTGTCATCTGCGAGGGCATCCACTACCGCCACACGCTCGGGCAGACGCTCGGCGAGGGCTTCGACCGGATCGGCGAGATGGTGGCACCGCTGGTCGCGCACGGGCTGACCGCCGCCAGGGAGCGGTGATGGACTTCTCATACGACAGCCGGACCGAGGAGCTGCGCGCCGAGCTGACAGGGTTCCTGACCGAGCATGTCTACCCGGCCGAGGCCGTGCACGCCGAGCAGGTGGCCGCCGGGGACCCGTGGTCGCGTACCCCGGTGTTGGCCGAACTGAAGGCGGAGGCCCGCAAGCGCGGCCTGTGGAACCTCTTCCTGCCCGACCCGCGCTACGGCGCCGGCCTGACGAACCTCCAGTACGCTCCCCTGGCCGAGCTGACCGGGCGCAGCCCGCACCTCGCGCCGGAGGCGGTCAACTGCGCGGCACCGGACACCGGCAACATGGAGTTGCTGGCCGAGTTCGGCTCCGAGGCGCAGCAGAAGCGGTGGCTGATGCCGCTGCTGGAGGGTGAGATCCGCTCGGCGTTCTGCATGACCGAGCCGGACGTCGCGTCCTCCGACGCCACAAACATCGCCACCCGGATCACCCGCGACGGCGACGAGTATGTGATCAACGGACGCAAGTGGTGGTCGTCCGGGGCGATGGACCCCCGCTGCGAGATCTTCATCGTGATGGGCAAGACGGACCCCACCGCCGACCGGCACCGCCAGCAGAGCATGGTGCTGGTCCCCCGGGACACCCCCGGTGTGACCGTACGCCGGGGCATGACCGTCTTCGGCTACACCGACGGTTCGCACGGCGGGCACGCCGAGATCGACTTCACCGACGTCCGGGTGCCGGCGGAGAACCTGATCGGCGCCGAGGGCACCGGTTTCGCCATCGCCCAGGCCCGGCTGGGGCCGGGCCGGATCCACCACTGCATGCGATTGATCGGAATGGCTGAGCGGGCATTGGAGCTGCTCTGCAAGCGTGCGCTCGGGCGGATCGCGTTCGGCCGACCGCTGGCCGAGCAGGGCGTGGTCCGGGAATGGATCGCCGAGTCCCGGGTCCGCATCGAGCAGGCCCGGCTGCTGGTGCTCAAGACGGCCTGGCTGATGGACACCGTCGGCAACAAGGGCGCGCACACCGAGATCCAGGCCATCAAGATCGGCACGCCGGCGATGGCGGAGTGGGTGATCGACAAGGCCATCCAGGGGTACGGCGGCGCCGGCGTCAGCCAGGACACCCCCCTGGCCGCCCTCTGGGCGCAGACCCGCACCCTGCGCCTCGCCGACGGCCCCGACGAGGTGCACCGCAACTCCCTGGCCAAGCGCGAACTCCGCCGCTGGGCCCCGTAACCCCACCCTCAGGCGGAGGCTCGGTGGACCAACTGGGTGTCCAGGAGGATGTGGGAGGCGGGTAGCTCCTCGCCACGGATCCGGGCCACCAGCAGGCGGGCCATCTGCCGGCCCATCTCCTCCACCGGCTGGAAGACGGTGGTCAGCGGCGGTTCCGCCTGTCGGGCGATGGTCGCATCGTCGAAGCCGATCACCGCGACGTCCTGCGGGACGCGCCGGCCGGCCTCGCGCAGGGTACGCAGTGCGCCGAACGCCATGAGGTCGGACGCGACGAAGACCGCGTCCAGGTCCGGGCAGACCTCCAGCAGCCGGCGCATTCCTGCCGCGCCGCTGCCCTCGCTGAAGTCGCCGTACGCGATCAGGTCGGGGTTGACGCTGGCGCCGGTGGCCTTGACCGCGTCGGTGTAGCCGGCCAACCGGGCCAGGCCGGCACCCATGTCCTGCGGACCGGCGATGGTGGCGACGCGTCGCCGCCCCTGCCTCGCCAGGTACTCCACGGCCTGCCGGGCCCCGCCAACGTTGTCCACGTCGACAAACCAGGCCGGCTGGGCGCCGGGTTGCAGCATGCGGGCGGGCCGACCGCCGAGCACGGAGGGCAGGCCGCGTTCCTCCAACAGCGTCGGCAGCGGGTCGGAGTCGTGCAACGACAGCAGCAGTACGCCGTCGACGTGCTGGTTGGTGAGGTGGTGCTCGACCCGCTCCCGCTCCACCGGCGACTGTGCCATGGCCAGCCAGAGCTGCATCGGCGTCTCCAGCAGCCCGGAGCTGATCCCCCGCACGATGCTGGCGAAGAACGGCTCGGTGAAGACCCGCTCGCCGGATTCGGAGACCACCAGCGCGACGGAGTCGGTCCGCTGGGTGACGAGCGCACGGGCGGCCCGGTTCGGCACGTACCCCAGCTCCGCGATGGCCTGTTGGACCGCGGCCCGGGCCTCCGGGCTGACCTGGGGCGAGCCGTTGACGACGCGGGAGACCGTGCCCCGACCGACGCCGGCACGCGCCGCGACCGCGTCGAGGGTCGGGCGCCCGAGCGACCGGGTGCGCTGCGTTGTCATCGTCTGCTCCTCCGACGGCGGACGGACCCGGCACCACCTGCGGGAGGTGGACGCCGGGGCCGTCCTGATGGCTGGCCCGAGCCTATTGTGCGGCCAGACCGTTGCGCCGGATCACCGAGGCGTACCACTTGGCGCTGGACTTGGGGGTGCGGACCTGGCTGTCGTAGTCGACGTGGATCATGCCGAACCGCTTGGTGTAACCCCAGGCCCACTCGAAATTATCCATCAACGACCAGGCAAAGTATCCCCGCAGGGGCACTCCGGCGTCGATCGCCTGGTGGGCGGCGCGCAGGTGGGCGTCGAAGTAGGCCAGCCGATCGACGTCGTCGACCTGCCCGTCGACCACCGAGTCGACGAACGCGGAGCCGTTCTCGGTGACGTACAGGGGCAGATCGGTGTAGCCGTTCACCCGGCGCAGCGTCTCGGTCAGGCCCGGGGCGTCGATCTCCCAGCCCATGTCGGTGACCGGGACACCACGGGTGACGAACCGGACGTCCTCGCTGCCCGGCCAGCACGAGGGGGCCGGGTCGGCCTCCACGCCCTCGACCGGCGCGGCGACCACGTGCCGGCTGTAGTAGTTGACCCCGACCAGGTCCAGCGGCGTGGAGATGGTCGCCAGGTCGCCGTCGCGCACGTGCTCGAAGTCGGTCACCGTGCTGAGGTCGGCCACCAGGTCCTCCGGGTACGACCCGCGCAGCAGCGGGTCCAGGAAGAACCGGTTGGCCAACCCGTCGATCCGCCGGGCGGCGTCCCGGTCGGCAGGCGTGTCGGTGGCCGGGTCGACCGGGTAGAGGTTGACGGTCACGCCCACCTCGGCGGCCGGCCGGGCGGCCCGCAGTGCCTGCACGGCCAGGCCGTGACCGAGCATCAGGTGGTGTCCGGCGCGCACCGCGTCCGCTCCGTTGGTGCGGCCGGGGGCGTGCACGCCGGAGCCGTAGCCGAGGAACGCGGAGCACCACGGCTCGTTCAGCGTGGTCCAGTAGCGCACCCGGTCACCGAGCGCGTCGGCCACCAGCGTCGTGTAGTCGGCGAAGCGGGCGGCGGTGTCCCGGGCCGGCCAGCCGCCGGCGTCTTCCAGCGGCTGCGGCAGATCCCAGTGGTAGAGGGTGAGCCACGGCTCGATGCCGTTGGCCAGCAGCTCGTCCACCAGTCGCCGGTAGAAGTCCAGGCCGCCCGGGTTGGCCGCGCCGCTGCCGGCGGGCTGCACCCGGGACCAGGAGACCGAGAAACGGTACGACTTCAGGCCCAGCTCGGCCATCAGCGCGACGTCGTCGCCGAGGCGGTGGTAGTGGTCGCACGCCACGTCCCCGGTGTGCCCGGCGACGACCCGACCCTCGGTGTGGCTGAAGGTGTCCCAGATCGACGGGGCACGGCCGTCCACGGCCGCCGCCCCCTCGATCTGGTACGCCGCCGTCGCGGCCCCCCAGAGGAATCCGGGCGGAAAGGTCAGCCCGGGGCGCTCGTCGAGGACGTCGACGGCGGGTGGGCTGGCGGGGTTGCTCACGACTTGACGGCACCTTCCATGATCCCGCCGATGATCTGGCGGCCGAACACGAGAAAAACGATTACCAGGGGGATGGTGCCGATCGCCGTGGCGGCGAACACCTGGGAGTAGTCGGTGTAGTAGGCGTACGACAGGAAGGAGAGCGAGACCTGGAGGGTCGGGTTCTCCGGGGTCAGGATGGCGTACGGCCAGATGAACGAGTTCCAGGTCTCCATGAAGGTCAGCAGACCGAGCACGCCGGCGGCGGGCCGCAGCGCGGGTAGCACGATGCTCCAGTAGATCCGGAACGTGCTGGCGCCGTCGACGCGGCCGGCCTCGATCAGCTCGTCGGAGATGGCCTGGCTGGCGTACTGCCGCATCATGAACACGCCGAAGGCGCTGACCAGGAACGGCACGGTGACCGCGTAGAGGGTGTCGTACCACCCCAGGTCCTGCATCATGGACCAGAGCGGGATGAGGCCCATCTGGGTCGGGATCATCATGGTGACGATGATCGCCAGCAGCAGGGCGTTGCTGCCCCGGAACTTCAGCTTGGCGAAGGCGAACCCGGCCAGTGAACCGGTGAGCACCACCGACACGGTGACCACCGAGGACACGATGATCGAGTTCATCATGCCGGTGAGGAAGTTGGCGGCGTCGTTGTCGAGCACCCGCCCGAAGTTGTCACCGAACGCGCCACCGGGAGTCAGCGGCGGCGGCACGTCGTTGATGTTGTCCAGGCTGCGAGAGCCGATCACCAGCATGTAGTAGAACGGGTAGATCGACAGCAGCGCCGCCAGGACGAGCGCCAGGTAGGTCAGCGGGCTGGTGCGCCACAGGCGCTGGGAAGCCGAGATCATCGATCTCTCCTCACTTCGCCGAGCGGCGGACGAGTAGGAAGTTGAACAGCGACACCACGATAATGATCATGAAGATCGCCCAGGCGACAGCGGCTCCGTAGCCGGCGGTGTTCAGGTTGACGATGCCCATCTCGTACATGTACATGGCCAGCGTCTGGAACTCCCGCTGGTTGCCGCCGATGATGTTGCCGTTGCCGAAGAGCAGGGGCTCGGTGAAGAGCTGCATGCCGCCGATCGTGGAGAGGATGACCACGAAGATGAAGGTGGGCTTGAGCATGGGCAGGGTGATCTGCCAGAACTGTCGCCACGGGCCGGCACCGTCGATCTCCGCGGCCTCGTAGAGGTCCTTCGGGATCGCCTGCATGCCGGCGAGCAGGATCAGGGTGTTGTACCCCGTCCACCGCCAGTTGACCATGGAGGAGATGGCCGTCCAGGAACTCCACCGGTGCCCGTCCCAGTCGACCGGGTCGACACCGACGAAGCTGAGCAGCCAGTTGAACAGGCCGAACTCCCGCTGGAACAACATCCCGAAGACGATCGCGACGGCGGCCACCGACACCACGTTCGGCATGAAGATGGCCATCCGGAAGAAGGTCTTGGCGCGCAGGAAGGTCCGGTTGAGCAGGTTCGCCAGGAAGAGGGCGAGCAACAACTGCGGGAGGGTCGACAGGGCGAAGATGCCGAACGTGTTGACCAGCGCGTTCCAGAAGTACTCGTCGGACACCAACCGGGTGTAGTTGTCGAAGCCGATGAACGTGTGCTCACCGATCATGTCCCAGTCGTGCAGCGACATCCAGGCGGTGCGCAGCATCGGGTACAGCCCGAATACGCCGAAGATCAGGAAGAACGGGGCGATGTAGAGGTATGGCGAGTACTTGACATCGAGGCGGTTGAGTAGCCTTCCCCGTTGACGTCGGCGATCGACGTCGGGAGAGGGCGGTGCTGCTGGCGACGGCCGTGCCGTCGTGGCCGACAGGCTCATGCGAATTTCCTTTTCCGGCGAGGCCCGGGGGCCCTCGCGCAGGGCGCTACGCGGAGGGGACCGGCCGGTGGCGTCCGGGAAACCCCGAACGCCACCGGCAGGGAATCACTCAGAATGCGCCCTGAGTCTTGGCGTCCTTCGTGAACTGCTCCCAGGCCTTCGCCTTGTCGGCCTGCCCGTTCTCGAACGCCCGCAGAGCCGGCTCGAGTGCGTTCTCCTTGACCGCCTGGTGCTTCGGACCCAGGTGGGTCGGCTGGATCTTGGCGACGCTCTCCCCGAAGATCTTGCCGGTCGGCGCGTTGCTGAAGTACTCGTTGGTGTAGCTGATGAACGCGTCGTTCTTCAGCGCCTCCAGGTTCGTCGGCAGCGGACCCTTGAGCTTGAAGGCCTCGACCTGGCTCTTCGCGTTGGTCAGGTACTCGGCGAGCTTCGCCGCCTCCTTCGGGTACTTGCTCTGCGCCGGAACAGCGAGCCACGAGCCGCCCCAGTTACCGCCGCCGCCCGGCACGGACGCGACATCCCACTTGCCCTTGTTGGCCGGACCGGAGTTGTCCGACACGATGCCGAGCATCCAGGACGGGCAGAAGGTGGCCGCGAAGGTGCCCTGCTTGAAGCCACCCGACCACTCCGGCGACCAGGTGGACGCCTTGGCGGAGATGTCCGCCATCGAGGTGGCGGTGTCCCAGGCGTTCTTCACCGCGGGGCTGGTGTCCGCGATGATGTTGTCTTCCTTGTCGTAGAACAGGTCACCGTTGCCCTGGAAGAGCACACCGTTGGAGACGGCGGTGATCGAGTCGATGAACGCCTTGCCGCCGCTGCCCTGCTTGTACTTCAGACCGGCGTCGTGGAAGCCCTTCCAGTCCGGCCAGAGCGCCGACACCTGGTCGCGCTCGGCGGGCAGGCCGGCCGCCTGGAAGAGGTCCTTGCGGTAGCAGACGGCGAGGCTGCCGACGTCGGTCGGCAGGCCGATCAGCCGGCCGTCCGGCGCCTTGCCCAGCTCCCACTTCCAGGGCAGGTATTCCTTGGAGTGGTCGGAGGTCAGCGGCGCGAGGTCGGCCCAGTTGCGCGCGTTGGGCTTGAACTCGTTGAGGATGCCCTCTTCCAGGGCGGTGACGTCCGCCGCGCCCTTGCCGGTGGCCAGGTAGCGGACCAGCTTCGGACGGTACTCACCGAGCTGTGCGGTCTTGCGCAGCTCGACCTTGATGCCGGTGTCCTTCTCGTACTGCTTGACGAGCTCGTCGTAACCCATCTCGCCGAAGGTGTCGACGACCAGCTTGGCCGGCTTCTCGCCGGCCGCCGGCTTGTCGTCGTCGTTGCCGCAGGCCGCGAGACCGCCGATTGCGGTGATCGCGGCCAGGGCAGCGGCCGCCAGGCGGGTACGCCGCGTGGTGACACTCATGCGCTGACCCCTCTTTCCGGTGGTGAGGCTGATGTGTGTGGTGGGGGGTGTCTCATCGCGCCAGGCCGGGGATGCGTGAGTGACCCATGCCACCTCCGGGAGCGCTCCCATGAGATTGCCGGCGGGTAACGGGAGTGTCAATAGGACGTTGGGAGCGTTCCCAGATCGTTACCGCTGACCACTCCCACCGCACCCACCCCAACCACACCCCACGCCCCACCCCTGGTGATCAAGAGATTTCGGTCAGGAAAGGTGGCCCCACAGACGCAAACCTCTTGATCGACTACGCCCCGGGTCCCGGAGGGCCGGGGGCGGTCAGCAGAAGTGGCGGAGAAGGGTGGTTGCGCGGGCGGGGTCGAAGCGGGACGGGTCGAAGGAAAAGCACGCCCATTCGTGCAACAGCCCGTGGCTGGGGCTGACCAGATCGGCCAGGGCGGTCGGGTCGGTCGGGTCGGTCGGGTCGGCCAGGAGCGCCTGGTAGCCCATTGGCCCGCCGACATCCTCCGGCGGGCAGGCCCGCTCGCCGGCCAGGCAGACCGGATACCGCTCGTCGGGGTCGGCGGTCAACGCGTCCTCCACGACCAGGTCGTGCTCCCACCAGTCGCCGAAGTCGTACGTGTAGGAGAACCGGCTGCCCTTACCGAGCACCGCGTCGAGCCGCACGTCCAGCTCGTCGTGCAACGCCAACTCCCCGTCCGGGTCCGGCTCGCCGTACTGCATCGCGTCGATCTCGAACGAGTGCAGGTGGCAGTCCCGCCAACCCATCGCGTGCTGCACCACCCGGTGCAGCCGGTCCAGCGTGTAGCCGGCCGGCACGAGCACCCGGCGCCACACCGGCGGGCGGGTCCCGGCGAGGGACATCTTCAGCTGGAAGATCTGACGCGACATGCTGTCCTGTCCTCCCGCGGCTTAGGCTGCGAGCATGATCTGCCGAGCGTGCCGGGCCCGGCGACACGACGACTGCCCGGGCCGGAACTGGTGCGACTGCCAGCACCGTACCGCCGAACCCACCCCTCCGGTCACCGGTCCGGCCGGCGAATGACCGTCGGAATTCCGATCCGACGGCTCTGGCCCGAGCCGTCGACGCAGCCGCTCGACGACGCCGCGCTGACCTCCCTCTACGGCCGCGCCGACCAGCCCCGACTGCGGGTGAACTTCGTGGCCAGCCTCGACGGCGGGGTCACCGTGGACGGCTACTCCGCCGGTCTCTCCGGCGAGCCGGACAAGCGGGTGTTCGGCCTGCTGCGGATGGTCTGCGACGCCCTGGTGGTGGCCGCCGGCACGCTCCGCCACGAGGAATACCGGGCGGTCCGGCTGAACGAGCGCCGCCGCGCCTGGCGCCGCGCCAACGGGCTGGCCGAGTACCCGACGCTGGTGGTCGTCTCCGGTTCGCTCGACCTGGATCCGGCGCAGGCCGCCTTCGCCGACGCGCCGACCCGCCCGGTGGTGCTCACCCACGCCGACGCCGACCCGCCGCCCGGGCTGACCGACGTCGCCGACGTGCTGCGCTGCGGCACCGAGCGGGTCGACCTGGCCGTCGGTCTCGCCGAGCTGCACCGACGCGGGCTCACCCAACTGCTCTGCGAGGGCGGCCCGCACCTGTTCGGCGCGCTCACCGCCGCCGACCTGGTGGACGAGCTGTGTCTCACCGTCTCGCCGCTGCTGGCCGGCCCCGGCCCCGGCCGGATCATCGCCGGCGACGCCGCACCGCCCCGGCACCTGGCACTGCGGCACGTGCTCGCCGCCGAGGACGGTGTCCTCCTGCTCCGCCACGCCCGCCCGTGAGATCTCAGTCGATGAGCACCGCCCCGGGAGCCCACGGGATCTGGTACCGCCGGCCGTCCTCGGTGCTCGCCCAGACCTGCACCTCTTCGTACGGCTCGGCGGCGACCACCTCGACCACCGCGCCCCGCGGCGCCGCGCCGAGCGCATGCGGCACGCCGTTGGCGACGACCTCGACGGTACGCCCCTGAGGCGCCTGGACCAGGACGTAGAGCCGGCCGCCGGAGCGACGGGCCACGGCAACGCCCAGCCCACTGCCGGTGGATCGGAGAGCCGCGCAGACCACATCACCGTCGACGCAGGCCAGGTCGTACGTGAGGTAGTCGAGCAACCGGCGCGGTTCATCCACGTCCGGGGCGATCAGGACCTCGACCGCCTGTCCCCCGGCGGCCCGCTCCTCGGCGCGTGGTTCGCGTCGGATCAGCACGAGCGTCTCGGCACCGACCCGGCCGACCGCCACGACCTGCGCCTGCGTCACCGGTCGACCGTCAGAACCGACGATCCCGTCCGGAACCTCGGCAGCGGCGATCGGCCCGGTGCCCCCGCCCTCGCTACCGAGCGGCCCCACCTGTGGGAGCAGCAGTGCCCCGGCGGCGACCACCACGGCCACCGTGCCGCCAGAGAGCAGCAGACGCCGACGGCGACGCGCCCGGCTTCTCGTGACGACCCGTTGGACGAGACCGGGTGGCAGCTCCACTGCCGCGACGGCGTGCTCGAGCAGAGCGGCCACCTCGTTGTCACGCATGGTTCTCCTCCGCGAGGTCGAGGTCGAGTGGGGGAACACCGGCCGCCTTCAGTCGGGCCCGCAGGCGGTGCAGACCGCGGGAGGCCTGGCTCTTCACCGAGCCCACCGAACATTCCAGTTCGGCAGCTGCCTCCGCCTCGGAGAAGCCAAGCCAGTACCCGACCACCACCACCGCCCGCATTCGCGGCGGGAGCTCCCGCAGTGCCGTCAGCAGCAACTCGCGGTCGTCGACCCGGGTCATCTCATCCTGCTGCGGCACCGCGTCCGGAAGGCCGGCCACCCGACGTCGGTTCCACGGCGAGCGCCACCGGCTGACGAGCCGGTTGGTCATCGCACGACGTAGGTAGGCCTCCGGCTGCCGTTGCCGGACCACGTGCCAGCGCGGGTACGCCTGCTCCAGCACCTCCTGCAGCAGGTCCTCGGCGTCCGCCCGCTGCCCGGTGATCAGTACGGCGAAGCGGAGCAGTCGCGGGCCGCTCGTCGCGACGAAAGCGCCGAAGTCGTCGTTCATACGTGCTCCATGCCTAGGTAACGCGACCGGCGCCCCGGGAGTTGAGTCCCGGCCTTGCGCGGTGCACGCGGACACGACTCCCACCCACCTCATGCGCTCGGTCGAGCACCCTGCGTCATGAGTGTGACGGCGCATGGTGTCGTCCGCCGCGTCGCATGGCGACCTGTCGTACTCCTCGGGCAGGATGCACCTCATGGTTCCCGACCGTGCTGCCCGAGCGACCCGAGTCGCCCGATGACCGACGCCGACCTCGACAGCCCGGGCGAGGCGGTCGGGCGGGTGCTGGGCACCGCCGACGCCACCCCGTTGCAGTTCTGGACGGCTGTGGCGCCCGGCAGCTACCTCCAGCTCGACGACGTGGTGGTCACCCGACGGGAGCTGCCGAACCGGGAGCCGGTGACGATCGCCGGGGTGGTCACCCAGGTCCGCGCTCGGCACGAGGGCGCCCAGTTCGACTCCGACGTGTTCGCCATCGCCGACGGCACACTGCCCGCGCAGGTGCAGGAGGCGGCCGAGATCACCACCACCCGGGTCGACCCCGAGCTGTACGTGCCGCCGACCCCGGGCGCGGTGGTGCACCGGGCCGAGGGCGACGCCCGGGCGCGCGCGCTGCACTTCGACCGGATGGAGCGGCGCATCCCGATGGGGATGGGTCGGGACGGGGTCCCGGTCTACCTCAACGCCGACTTCCTCGACGGCAGTCGGGGCGCGCACGTCTCCATCTCCGGCATCTCCGGTGTCGCCACCAAGACCAGCTTCGCCACCTTCCTGCTCTACTCGGTGTTCCGCTCCGGCGTGCTGGGCGGCGACGCTGTCAACGCCAAGGCGCTGATCTTCAACGTCAAGGGTGAGGATCTGCTCTTCCTGGACCACCCCAACACCCGCCTCGACGAGCCCACCAGCGCGGCGTACGCGAAGCTCGGGTTGAGCGCCGGCGCCTTCCCCGACGTGCGGGTGTACGCCCCGCCCCGTGTCGGTGACGCGGCCGGCACGCCGGATGTGAGCAGCCGGCTCACCGGCGTCGACGCCTTCTACTGGACGCTGAGTGAGTTCTGCACCGACCGTCTGCTGCCGTACGTCTTCGCCGACGCCGACGACGAGCGCCAGCAGTACACGATGGTGGTCCACTCGGTGGCCGCGCACCTGGCCCGCTACGCCCAGCCCGCCGACGGCGGGGTGAGCATCGACGGGGTCCGGCTCGGCTCCTACGGCGATCTGGTCGACCACATCGTCGATCAGCTCAACGACGACGAGACCCGTTCCGACTGGGCGGGCAGCGCGGTGGGGCTGGGCACCGTCAACGCGTTCGCCCGGCGGTTGATCGGCAGCAAGAAGGACCTGGCCCGGCTGATCCGCGGTGACCTCGCCACCCGCCGCCCCCACTCGATCAACACGAGCGAGTCGGCCCAGGTCACTGTGGTCGACCTGCACAACCTTCCCGACCGCGCGCAGCGGTTCGTGGTCGGTGTGACGCTCAAGAGCGAGTTCGAGCGCAAGGAGAAGTCCGGCACCGCCAAGCCGCTGCTCTTCGTCGTCCTCGACGAGCTCAACAAGTACGCCCCCCGGGAGGGCTCCTCGCCGATCAAGGAGGTCCTGCTGGACATCGCCGAGCGGGGCCGCTCGCTCGGGGTGATCCTGATCGGCGCGCAGCAGACGGCGAGCGAGGTGGAGCGGCGGATCGTCACCAACTCGGCGATCCGGGTGGTCGGCCGGCTCGACCCGGCCGAGGCGTCCCGCCCGGAGTACGGCTTCCTGCCGCCCGCGCAGCGCCAGCGCGCGTTGCTGGCCAAGCCCGGCACCATGTTCGTCAACCAGCCGGACATTCCGGTGCCGCTCTGCCTGGAGTTCCCGTTCCCGGCCTGGGCCACCCGGGTCTCCGAGGCGGGCCGGGCACCATCGGAGACGCTGCGCTCGATCACCCAGTCCGCCGACCCGTTCGCCGTGGTGGGCTCCGGCGGCGGCACCGACGACGACATCCCGTTCTAGCTAGGGGCCGGCACAGCCATGAAGATCCTGCACACCTCCGACTGGCACGTGGGAAAGGTGCTCAAGGGGCAGTCCCGGGCCGACGAGCACAAGGCCGTGCTGGCCGGGGTGATCGAGATCGCCCGTGCCGAACAGCCGGATCTGGTGATCGTCGCCGGTGACCTCTACGACACCGCCGCGCCCAGCTCGGAGGCGACCCGCCTGGTGACCAGGGCGTTGACGGCGTTGCGGCGGACCGGCGCGGACGTGGTGGCGATCGGCGGCAACCACGACAACGGCCCGGCGCTGGACGCGCTGCGCCCGTGGGCCGATGCCGCCGGCATCACGCTGCGCGGCGGGGTGCGGGAAAATCCGGACGAGCACGTCATCGACGGCACCACCGCCGGTGGCGAGCGGTGGCGGCTGGCCGCGTTGCCGTTCCTGTCCCAGCGGTACGCGGTGCGCGCGTTGGAGATGTACGAGCTGACCGCCGCGGAGACCAATCAGACGTACGCCGACCACCTGGGCCGGGTGCTGGGGCGACTGACCGAGGGTTTCACCGAACCGGACCGGGTGCACCTGGTCACCGCGCATCTGACGGTGACCGGCGCGGCCACCGGTGGCGGCGAGCGCGACGCGCACACCGTCATGGGTTACGCCGTCCCGTCGACCGTCTTCCCGGCCACGGCGCACTACGTGGCGCTGGGTCACCTGCACCGGGCGCAGCGGGTCGAGGGCCCCTGCCCGGTGCGGTACAGCGGGAGTCCGCTCGCTGTGGACTTCGGTGAGCAGGAGAACATCCCCTCGGTGACGATGGTCGAGGTGACGGCCAGCACGGCTGCCCGGGTGCGGGAGGTGCCGGTGACGGCGGCGAGCGCGCTGCGGACGGTGCGGGGCACCCTCGCCCAGCTCGCCGAGATCGAGGCACCGGACGCGTGGCTGCGGGTGTACGTGCGGGAGCAGCCCCGCGCCGGCCTGCGCGAGGAGATCCAGGAGCTGCTCCCCCGGGCCCTGGAGATCCGGATCGATCCGGAGCTGTTGGCCGCGCAGGGCAGCGGCGCGCGCATCGCCCAGCGGTCGGGGCGTTCGCCCCGGGAGTTGTTCGCCGACTACCTGGACAGCCGTGGCCACGCCGACGAGGGTGTCCGGGAGCTCTTCGACGAGCTTTTCGAGGAGGTCGATCACTGATGCGTCCGATGCGGTTGGACATGGCCGGGTTCACGGTCTTCCGGGACGAGACCACAGTCGACTTCACCGACGCCGACTTCTTCGCGCTGATCGGCCCGACCGGTTCGGGCAAGTCGACAGTGCTGGACGCGATCTGCTTCGCCCTCTACGGCATGGTGCCCCGCTGGGGTGGCGCCCGAGGGTTGGCGAACGCGCTCGCGCCATCGGCGACCGAGGCGCGGGTGCGGTTGGTCTTCGAGTCCGGCGGCGCCCGGTACGTGGCGACCCGTGTGGTGCGCCGCGACGGCCGGGGCAACGTGAAGACCGCGAACGCCGGGTTGCAGCTCATGCCGGCCGGCTTCGACGTGACCAAACTCGACACCGGGTTGAGCCCGGACGACCTCGGCGATGTGGTGGCCGGCACCCCCGCCGAGATGGAGCAGGCGGTGCTGGAGGCGGTGGGGCTGCCGTACGAGCAGTTCACCAGCTGTGTGGTGCTGCCACAGGGGCAGTTCGCCGACTTCCTGCACGCCAAGCCGGCGACGCGGCAACAGATCCTGGTCAACCTGCTGGGCCTCGGCGTCTACGAGGATGTGCAGAAGAAGGCGACGGCGCGCGCCGCGCAGGCGGAGGCCCGGCTGGAGGCGGTCGACCAGGTGCTCGCCGGGTTGACCGGCGTGGACGACGAGGCGTTGGCCGAGGCCGACGCCCGGGTGGACCGGATGTCCGAGCTGGCGGCGGCGGTGGCCGAGGCGGTGCCGGAGCTGGCGGCGGCCCGGGTCGCCGCACGGGAGGCCGCGGCGGCGCTGACCGCGCTGGACGACGAGCTGACAGTGCTGACCGGGGTGCGCGCGCCGAATGGGGTGACCGCTGTCGCTCGCGCGGTCGCCGCGGCGCGGGCCGACGCCGAGGCGGCGGCGACCGCGGTGTCGCTGGCCGAGGAGCGGGAGGACAAGCTGCGCGGCGAGCTGGCCGCCGCCGGCGACGAGAGCGCGCTGCGACTGCAACTGCGGGCGTACGACGATCGGGATCGGCTGTCCGGCGAGGCCGACACGGTCCGGGCGACGGTGCGCGCGGCGGCCGACGAGCACACCGCGGCGGTGGCGGCCCTGGCCGCCGCACGCGTGGTCGCCGAGCGGGCCGACGCCGAGCTGGAGGCCGCCTTCCGAGCCCACGAGGAGGCGAAGGCCACCGACCTGGCGGTGAGCCTACGGGTGCACCTGCACGCCGGTGCGGCCTGCCCGGTGTGCGAGCAGCCGGTGGCCGAGGTGCCGGCGGTGCCGGCCGATTCGGCGGTGGCCGCCGCGACGGCGGCGGGCAAGGCCGCGCGGGCCGCGACCAAGGCCGCGCAGACCATCGTGCAGGAGCGGGACACGGCCGCGCGGGAGCTGGAGCGGCTGTTGGTGCAGGCGCGAGCCCGGCAGGAGCAGATGGAGGCGCGGCTGGCCGAGCTGGACGGGCAGCTCTCCTGCGCGGCCGAGCCGGCCGTGCTGCGCCGGGAGTTGGCCGAGCACGCCCGGTTGCGGCGCGCGCTGGAGGAGGCGGCGACGGCGGTCCGGGCCGGCCGCGAGACCGCTCGGCAGGCTCGGGCCGGGGTGGACGCCGCCGAGGAGCGGCTGCGGGCGGCGTGGCGGGCCTTCGACGCCGCCCGCGACGGGTTGGCCCGGTTCGGCCCACCGGCGACCGACCGGGACGACGTGGCTGCCGCGTGGGCGGCGCTGACCGGGTGGGCGACCACCGAGGCGGACCGCCGCCGCGCCGAGCGGGCCGGTCGGGCCGCCGCCGTGGCGAAGGCCGAGTCGGTGGCCGACGGGGTGCAGCGGGGCATCGCGGGCATCTTCGCCGCCGCCGACGTGCCGGTCGGGGACGACCCGGTGCACGCGGCGACGGTGGCGGTGGAGCGGGCCCACGCCGACCGGCGGCGGCTGCACGAGCGTCGCGAGCAGGCCGGGACGTTGCGCGAGCAGCGGGCCGGGCACGAGCGGGAGGCGCAGGTGGCGCGCGCGCTCGCCGGGCACCTGCGGGCCAACAACTTCGAGCGGTGGTTGCTGGCCGAGGCGCTGGACCTGTTGGTCGACGGCGCATCGGGGATCCTGCGGGAGTTGTCCTCCGGGCAGTACGAGCTGGTGCACGACAAGGGCGAGTTCGTGGTGGTCGACCACCACGACGCGGGGCTGCGGCGGGGCGTGCGCACCCTGTCCGGCGGTGAGACGTTCCAGGCGTCGCTGGCGTTGGCGTTGGCGCTCTCCGAGCAGTTGGCCGGGATGTCCACAACGGCGGCGAGCCTGGAGTCGATCGTCCTGGACGAGGGTTTCGGCACGCTCGACGCCGCCACCCTGGACACTGTGGCGGCGACCCTGGAAAACCTGGCGGCCCGGGGCGATCGGATGGTCGGCGTGGTCACCCACGTGCCGGCGTTGGCCGAGCGGATCCCGGTCCGCTTCGAGGTGCGCAAGGATGCGCGTTCGGCGCGAATAGAGCGGACGGGCCGGTGAGCGCGAGGAGTGCAGCGCAGCGGAGCCCCGCAGTCGCGAACGAAAGGCCAGCTCGGTGAGCGCGAGGAGTGCAGCGCAGCGGAGCCCCGCAGTCGCGAACGAAAGGCCAGCTCGGTGAGCGACGCCGCGTTCTTCGTGGATTCGTGGGATCCGGCGTACGGGGCGTCGTTCGAGGCGTCCGCCGCCGGGCCGGCCGCGCCGAGCAGCGCCCAGATCGACGCGGACGTGGAGGTGCCCGCCGTGGACTGGCGGGCGATCGGGGTACGCCCCGGGGTGCGGGCGCCCGACGTGGTGCTGCTGGTCGACGGGGTTCGCCGCATCGACGCGAGCATCTGGACGGCCGAGACCGACGGCGTGTCGTTCCCCGGGTTGGCCGCCTCGTACGCGGCCGGGGTGGTCCGGTGTGACCTGGGGCGGGGTGCGGCGCAGTTGGCGGGCACCCGGGTTGGTCGGGGCCTGTTCACCGCGAGCCCGTCGGCGCAGGATGTGGTGGCGGGTGCGATCCGTTACCCGGTGCACCGGGTGGGTGGCACCGGTGAGCTGGCGAAGCTGCCGGCCGCCGTGCAGGGCCCGCTGACCGCGTTGGAGGTGGCGGTGTCCGACGCCGCCCGGGTCGACGGTGACCTGTTGGTGGTGGACGGCCCGCTGCGCAGTCGTCGGCAGTTGCCGCGCACCCTGGGCTACATCAAGACGCAGCACAGTCAGTACCTGGATGCCCGGTTGACAGCTGTGGTGACGGGCATGGCGTCGGGTGAGCGGTCCCCGGTGTTCCGGCTCGGCACCGCCTGGGGTGGTTGGTCGTGGTATTTGCGGCTGCCGGTGGCGATCGGCGCGCCGTGGGCGGGCATCGTTCGGGTGGAGTGCTCCGCCGACCTGCCCGTCGAGGCGGCGATCGAGCTGGCCGACCTGTCGCTGGTCACCCTGCCGCGTTTCGCGTCCACCCCGTACAAGGATCCGCGGGCCCCGCAGAACCTGATCCCGATCGCCGGCCTGGAGCGCCGGCTGCGGGCCCTGCTCGGCGATTCCCGGCTGCTGCACCGTGCGTTGACCGCTGCGGCCCGCGCCGCCCGATGAGCGCGGATACTGGTTCCGGTGGGGCGTAAACGGGCGGGTGACCGCGTGGTCGAGCAGGTCGACACCGGGCTGGCGGAGTTGGTGCCGGATCCGGACCGGGCCGGCTCGTGGACGCTGCTGCTGGACGGCGCGCCGCAGTCGCACGTCGACCTGACCGACCCCACGCACCTGGAGTTCGAGTACGTGCGGCGGCTGGCCTCCGCCGTGGATCTGATCGCACCGGCCGGTGAGCCGCTGCGGGTGCTGCATCTGGGTGGCGGCGCGCTGACCCTGCCCCGGTACGTCTCCGTCACCCGGCCCGGGTCCACCCAGCGGGTGTCCGAGGTGGACGGTGCGCTGGTGGAGCTGGTCCGTCGGGCGTTGCCGTGGCCGTCCGACGCCCGGTTGCGGGTGCGGGTGGAGGACGCGCGGGCGGTGCTGGCGTCCACCCGGGAGGCCAGCTATGACGTGGTGGTGGCCGATGTGTTCGCCGGTGCGCGTACTCCGGCTCACCTCACCTCGGTGGAGTACGCCGCCGAGGTGGCCCGGGTGCTCCGCCCCGCCGGTTGGTACCTGGCGAACCTGGCCGACGGTCCGCCGCTGCGGCACGCCCGTGGGCAGGTCGCCACGGTCCGTTCGGTGCTGCCGCAGGCCTGTCTGGTGGGGGACGCGGCGGTGCTGCGTGGGCGCCGGTACGGGAATCTGGTGCTGGTCGCCGGGCGGTCCACACCGCCGGTGCCGGAGCTGACCAGACGCGCTGCCGGCGACTGGTTCCCCGGTCGGGTGATGGCCGGCGACGACCTGGACCGCTTCGTCGGTGGCGCGCAGGTGGTGCGGGACGCCGACGCGACCGGCTCCGATCCGCCACCGCCGGGGCTGTTCTCGGTACGCCGCTGACCGTTCATTCGACAGCGGCGGGGAAGTATTTTCGTCGTTTGTTGATCCGCTGGGGCCGGCGCTGCGTACCACCGGGCGGCCCACCTCGTGGGCCGGCGTTGGTCACGGACATCCCGGAGGTCTGCATGCACGCGGTGGCGGCCGGTTGGCATGGCGACGCGGTACGCGCTGACTGGTTGTCGGCACGACCCTCGTCACGGTCAACCTCGTCTGCCCGGGGGGTCGACGCGCGGGCGACCCCTCGCCAGAATGGTCCGGTGACGCCGCGACCGGCGCCCGGGCGCCATCAGGCGACGACAACCGAGGCCAGCCACTCCGACCAGTTGATCCGTCAGCTCTATGCCGAGCACGCCGGCCCGTTGCTGATGTTCGTCATGCGCCTCACCGGGGGGGACCGGCAGCGCGCGGAGGACATCGTCCAGGAGACGCTGCTGCGGGCCTGGCGCAACGCGCACCGCCTCGGCACGCAGGGGCAGGGTTCGCTGCGGCCGTGGTTGGTCACTGTGGCCCGTCGCATCGCCATCGACGAGCACCGCAGCCAGGAGGCCCGGCCGCCGGAGACGTACGACCGGGACCTCACCGCGTTCGCCGAGGCGGACAGCACCGACCGGGTGCTGCGCACCATGACGGTGGCGGACGCGCTGCGTACGCTCAGTCAGTCGCACCGGGAGATTCTGATCTCGACGTACTTCCGGGGGCGGACGGTGCCGGAGGCCGCCGAGGAGTTGGGGCTGCCGCTCGGCACCGCCAAGTCGAGGGTCTACTACGCGCTGCGCGCGCTGCGCACGGCTCTGCAGGAGCGGGGGGTGACAGAATGAGCCGGCCGGACCACATGGACGTCGCTGCGTACGCGCTCGGTGTGCTCGACGAGCAGGACACTGAGCGGTTCGAGGAGCATCTCGCCACCTGTTGGGCGTGCGCGGCCGAGTTGGAGACGATGGTGCCGGTGGTCGGGCTGCTCTCCGACATCGACGGCGAGACGATGATGGCGCTGGAGCAGACGGCTACCGACCCGGCCCTGCTGGACCGGACGCTCGGCGCGGTCCGGGCCGACCGGCGGCGTACCCGGTTTCGTCACCTACTCGCGACGGCCGCCGCGGTGGTGGTCTTCGGCGGTCTGACCGGGTACGGCTTCGTCAGCGTGACCGGCAACGAGCAGCCGCCGGGGGTGCTCGCCGAGTCGACGCCGAGCGCACCCAACGACCCGCCGACGAGCGTGCCGACGGCCGCGCCGAGCGGCCCGGGTGTGGGCGGCACCGAGGTGGAGGGTGACCAGGTCGAGGCGACCGATCCGACCACCGGTGTGCAGACCACCATGTTCCTGGTGACGAAGGACTACGGCACCCGGATCAATTTCAGCCTGCGGAAGTTGCCCGGCCCACGCGTCTGCCGACTGGTGGTGGTGCGAAAGAACGGCGGCACCGAGGTCATCTCGAGCTGGTCGGTGCCGGATGGCGGTTATGGCACCAACACCCGACCGCAGGGTCTCGAACTGAGCGCCTCCACGTCGGCTCTGCCGAAGGACATCAAGCAGCTCCAGGTGCAGTCGGTAGATGCCAACGGCGTGGCGAGTCCGCTGGTCACCGTACCCATGTAAGCGTGTCTACCGCATCGGCGCCGGTCATTGTCACAATGACCGGCGCCGATCTGTCGTTGGGTGAAGGACCCCTCGCGGGGGCGTACGCATGGCGGGCAGAAACGGTTCAATGGTTTTACGTGAAATTGACCACTGTTACTACTTCAACCTTGACAGCCTGCCCGCCGTACCTATGGGTGAACTGTCAAGAATGAGGAGGGCACGTGGCACAGATGAAGCGGACCGTCATCGTCGCGAGCGCGATGGTCGCACTAACGGCCTGCGCTCCCGCAGGTTACGACGGGGCGAACTCGAGCGCGGCCGAGCCGGTCGCCGTCGCCGCGGCCGAGCCCACCGCGACGGTTGAACCTGAGGCCTCGGCGACCCCGGAGGCGCCCGCCGCCGACGCCCCGCCCGCGGACGTCGACCTGACCGAGAAGTTGGTCGGCAAGAGCGTCGCCCGGATGGGCAAGGTGGTCATCGACCAGGACGGCTGGATCCTGTACCGCTTCGACAAGGACACCGCCGACCCGCCGTCGTCGAACTGCGTCGACAAGTGCGCCGAGGTGTGGCCCCCGGCACTGACCGACGGCAACCCGGAGCTCACCGGCGTCTCGGACGACAAGGTCGGCAGCGTGACCCGGCAGGACGGCACCCGTCAGCTCACCATCGCTGGCTGGCCGGTCTACCGCTACATCGGTGACAAGAAGCCCGGCCAGTGGAAGGGCCAGGCTGTCGGTGGCACCTGGTTCGTGGTCCAGCCGGACGGCAAGAAGAACCTGAGCTGCCTGCCCAAGGGCACGCCGAAGGCGGTCGCGCCGCCGGCGGACAGCGGCTCGAACGACGCCGGCGGCTCGGGCTACTCGTACTGAGCCTGGTCGCCCACGAGGGCACGGTGGTCGGTCGTTCGCCGGGGAGGGCGCGACCGGCCACCGTCGGGCACCACCCACCGCCCTCGTTCCGGTACTCTTCCGGCCGCTGCGGCTGCGCGGCGACACGGGAGGAAACCAATCTTGACCACACTCATCGCCCTTCTCGTGGCCGTCGTGCCCGGGGCGCTGCTCGGCTTCGCCCTTCCGCCGGGTCGGTACCGCTGGGTTGCCTGGGCGGCCTCCCCCGCCCTGACCCTCGGCCTGATCGCGCTGGCGATGGCCTGGCTGCCCGCGCTCGGACTGCCCGACAGCGCCTCGGCGGCGCTCGTCGCGGAGCTGCTCGTGGCCGGCGCCGCGGTCGCGCTCTCCCAGTTGCTCTACCGGCGGCGCAAGGCCGCTGACCAGCAGCCAGCCGCCGAGCGCGGCGCCGACGACACGAACGGCGACCAACACCGCTCATGGGTGTCGCGCTTCCGGATCCGGCCGGTCCTGCCGCGCCGTGCCGACCTGATCGCCGTCACCGTGCCGTCGGTGGTGAGCCTGGCGTACGGCTGGGCGATGGTGGGAAGACTCGCCGCCACGCCCGGCTGGGACGCGATGAACCACGGGTACATGGCGAGGCGCATTCTGGACACCAACAGCGTCGACATCCCCTCGGTGTGCAGTTCGGGTTCGACCGACACGGTCACCTCGTGCGAGTTCTATCCGCTGGCGGAGAACGTCGCCTGGGCGCAGGCGACCCACCTGTCCGGCGGGTTGCTGAGCACGACGATGACCGCGTGGGCGATAGTCATCGGGCCGCTCGCCCTGGTCGCCGGCATCTACGCCGCCGTCCGGGTCCTCCGTGGAGGGCCGGTGATCGCGGCCGCCGCCGCCACCGCTCCGGCCTTCCTGGGCCCGATGTGGACCTCACTGATCACCGGGCGGGTCAACGAGCAGACCGCTCCCTGTCTGGCCGGTGGGGTCGCCCTGCTGCTCGCACTCTCCCTGCGCGGCCCACACCCGGTACGGCTCGGCCTGCTGGCCGGTCTCGGGGGCGCCGGCATCGTGATGATGCACTCGTACGACGTCCTCTTCGTCGGCGTGCTCGCGCTCGGTTTCCTCCTGGTGGTGCCGGGGGCCCTGACCTGGCGGCGCAGCGGGGCGGGCATCGGCGCGGCGGCCGTCGCGGGCCTCGTCCCGATCCTGCCCCTGATCGGCGTCATCCTGGGCGCCGGCGGCGAGCGGATCACCGAGCCGCCCGACCTGCTCGGCCAGTGGGGCAAGGCGATCGAATACTGGGTCACCGATCCGCAACGCTACGTGCTGTGGGGCTTCCCGGCGCCGGGAAACGATGCCCAGCTCGATGGGCTGGCAGTTCAGGTCGGCGTCTGGATCGTCATCGCCTGCCTGCTCGCGTCTCCCCTGTCGCTGGTGCTGCCGCAGGTGCGCTGGGCCCGCCCGTGGCTGCTGGCCGGCGTCCTGTTCACGCTCATGGGGATCTGGACCGTCGCGTCGGGCTCCTCGGCCGCACAGGCCCTGGCCGGCCTCTGGTACGGCGACGCCGAACGACCCCGTTCGATGATCTTCCCGGTGTACGGGGTGCTCACGGTGGCGGGCGCGACCGTCATCGGTTTGGGAGTCCAGTGGCTGCTCGTGCGGTTCGTCGCCCGTGCCGGGACGCTGCGCGGATCCGCTGTCCCCACCGCGATCGCGGCCGCGGTCGTGGTGGCGAGTCTGGCGTCGCTCGCTCTGGTGCCCGACACGTGGCGCCCGCTGCGCAAGACGATGGTGCAGCGGGCGCCGGTCGGGCCGGAGTACACCCGGACCTTCGAGTGGCTGGCCGAGCACACGCCGCCGGACAAGGTGGTCGCGTACGACCGGCACCGGCAGTTCATGTCCTGGGCCCACGCCGACTACGGCGTCCCGACGCTGTTCGGGATCCCGCCGCTGGAGAAGGTGGGCCGGGACAACTACACGGACCGGTGGCGGGCGTTCAGCTGGCTGGTCAACCAGAAGAAGGCGCCGAAGAACCAGGGCTGCACGGTACGCCGGTTCGGTATCGAGTACGTGGTGGTGGGCGGCCGCGACTACAAGGGCTGGCGGGCGAACTACGAGCAGAAGCGGCTCGACGACAGCAAACGGGTGACCCTGGTCCACCGGGAGGGCCACGTGCGGATCTACCAGGTCACCGAGGCGGGGCGGGCCTGTTCGTCCGCGCAGTGAATGGTAAATGCACCATTTGCCAGGTGTAATCCGAACGGACAGTTACCCGCAGGTGAGGAGAGGGTGTACCGGCGGAGATCGCACTGGTACCTTTCCGCTGCGCGACCGGCGGGGTGAGGCGGCCGCCCATGCGGCATGCCCGCACAGGCGGTGGGACGACGCCGACCGCTCGCCGGTCGACGACAGGAAACGGGGGCAAGGCGTGGAACGCAGGGTGATTCTTGCCCTTCCGCGGTCGGAACGGAGTGGCCCGGCCCGCCCGCGCCGCCGGATCGCGAGTGACGCGCGTACGCGTCGGAACGGCGGTCGAGCATGATGCTGCGCCCTCACCGGGTGGTGCCGAAGGCCTACCGGGACAAGCTCATCCAGCTCGTGCCGCCTCAGCGGCAGCTCTGGCTCGTCCGTCGGTTGACCCAGGTCACCGCCGCCCGCCGATCCCGGACCGCGCCCGGTGAGGTGCGTCAGGTCCGGGATGTCGACGGCCACCGGGTGCAGGCCCGGGTCGTCGAGGAGGCGACGCCGCTGGCCCTCCGGCAGCGCAACCTGGACCTGGTCACCCAGGCGTTCGACAGGGCCGGGATCGACGGTTTCCACGTGCGGCACGCCGACGACCTGCGCAGCGCGATCGCCGTGCCGCGCAAGCACCGGGTGAAGGCGCTCAAGGTGCTCGCCCGGGCCACGTCGACCGACGGGGTCACAGTGCGTTTCGTCGACTCCGGCCGCCGCGAGGTCAGCGCCAGCCACCGGGACGCCATCGCACAGGTCTTCCACGCGGTCACCGACCCCTTCGGTCACACCGTCCTCGGCAGCGCCTTCGCCTGCGAGGTCGAGTTCTGGCGTACGGTCATGCCGCAGGAGAAGCCCGAGGCGGACCTCGTAGCGCCGCGCGGCAACCAGGTCGCCACTGCCGTACCGGAGACGGGCGAGACGATCCGCGTCCCGGCGTCCCAGCTCAGCCGCTTCGTGCCGGCTGGTGGGCCGGCCACCTACCGCACCCGGTCCGAGTTCGCCGGCCTGGGCCACGAGCACATCACCTTCCCGATCGACCTCGTCTACACCTGGGTCGACGGTGACGACAGCGACTGGCAGGCCCGGAAGAACGCGGCCCTGCGCGAGCACGGGCAGGCCGAGATCAATCTGGTCGGCGCACACTCCTCCCGCTACGCCAGCCGCGACGAGCTGCGGTATTCACTGCGCTCCGTGCTGTCGTTCGCGCCGTGGGTCCGCCAGATCTACCTGGTGACCGACGACCAGGTCCCGCCGTGGCTGGACGTCGAGCACCCGACGGTGCGGGTGGTGCGCCACCGTGAGATCTTCGGTGACACCGGCCAGCTGCCGACCTTCAACTCGCACGCCATCGAGTCCCGGTTGCACCTCATCCCGGGCCTCAGCGAGCACTTCATCTACGTCAACGACGACATGTTCTTCGGGCGCCCGCTGCTCCCGACCACGTTCTTCCACGCCAACGGCATCGCGAAGTTCTTCCCGTCGCCGGCCCAGTTGGACGTCGGCCCGGCGACCGTCTACGACGCGCCGGTGACCGCGGCCGGCAAGAACAACCGCCGGCACATCGAGGAACGGTTCGGACGCACCATCACGCAGAAGATGCGGCACGTCCCCTACCCGCTGCGCAGAAGCGTGCTGGAGGACATCGAGCGGCACCTGCCGGCCGAGGTGGTGGGCACCGCCGGGCATCAGTTCCGGCACCCGAAAGATCTCTCGATCCCGTCCTCGTTGCAGCACTACTGGTCGTACTTCTCCGGTCAGGCGGTGCCCGGGTCGATCCGCTACACGTACGCCGACCTTGCCGAACCGTCCACCCCGGTGAAGCTGGCCAACCTGCTGGCCCGGCGGCACTGCGACGTGTTCTGCCTCAACGACACCGACTCCGGCGAGGTCCTCCTCTCCGAGCAGCTCGCCATGCTGACCGACTTCCTCTCGGCGTACTTCCCATTCCGGGCGCCGTTCGAGCTCCCGGCCGAGGTCGAGGCGGAGCGGGCGACGATGACGGCGACGGCGCGGGCCGCGACGTACCTTCCGAAGGCCGCCGCGGTCGCCGGTGAGCAGCCCCTCACGGCGGGCGGGGTCGACGGGACGACCGACGAACCCGAGTGGGTCCGATGAACCCGACCAACCCGATGGCGCAGCCCCGCCTGCTGCAGGCGATGCACGGTGCCCGCCGTCGCGCCGGTCTGGTCACCGACCGGCTCGTCGAGCGGGTCACCCGTCTGCGGCACGACCCGGTGGCTGGGCTGCCGCCGGCCGACTGCGACTTCTTCGCCGTCCTCGACGGGCGCACGCTGCACGTGCACGCGGTGCTGCCGGCCGACACCGAACCGACCGACCGGGCCATGATCTTCTTCGTCCGCGACGGCGACACGCTCCGCTGCCCGGCGAGGGTCCGGCGGGAGGCCGGTCGGCTCGCCGTGGAGGCGGTGGCCCGTCTCGGTGACTCCACCGACGAGATCGCGCTGGGCAAAGGCACCTGGTCGATGGGGCTCGCGGTCGACGCCGGCCCGGCGGGTGAACGTCGCTTCTCCCTGACGGTCGAGGAGACCCCGGATCGGGACGGACCGACAGTGGGCAACCCGCCGCACCCGGTGTCCGGCTGGTCGTACCGGCCGGGGCGCAGCGGCGACGGGCTCGCGCAGCTCACCGTCACCGGCGCGCGCGCCAGGGCCGAGGTGGTCCAGCTCGCGACCGGCCACGCCGAGGCCCGGATCCGGGCCCGCTTTGTCGGCGTACGGGCGCAGGACGCTCCGGCGATCGTCTTCACGCCGCGGGGCGGTGGCACCGACGTGGTCGTGCCCATCGCGCCGGTCGGCGACGACTTCGAGTTCGGCGTGCCCCTCGCCGACCTGGCGCCGGACCAGCTGGGCGAGGAGGTCATCTGGGAAGCGTGGGTGCGTACCTCCGCCACCCGCGTGGTCCGGCTCGGCCGGTTCCTGCACGACCTCACCGACCCGCGTACGGTCCTCCGCGTCAGCCGGGCCGTTCTGCCGCTCGACGGCGACCAGTTCGCTGGTTACCGCCCGTACTACACCCCAGCCGGCAACTTGGCGGTGGCCTGCCTCCGCTTCACACGTTTCACGGGGACCCCGAGTTGAAGATCACATTCCTCCTGCTGACCGCCGATGCCATGGGCGGCACGGAGCGCGCCATCCTCACGCAGGCCGACCACCTCGCGCGACGTCACACGGTCGAAGTGATCAGCGTCTACCGCACCAGCGACGAGGGCTTCTTCCAGGCCGACGAGCGGGTACGGATGCGGTACCTCGTCGACCTGACCGGCCCGGCCCCGCGGCCGATCCGCCCGACGAGCGTCGACGACGAGGCGTACGCGGCGCTGTACCGCAGCCCGAGCCGGTTGATGCCGGCCCGGTGGGAGAAGCAGGGCAGCCGCCTGGCCGACCTGGAGATCGACCGCGCGCTACGGTCGCTCGACACCGACGTGCTCGTCTCCTCCTCGCCGGCGCTGATGGCCATGGCCACCACACTGGCGCCGCCCTCCGTGGTCACCGTGCACCAGGAGCACCGGCCGTCGCAGTTGCGGGGCGGAACCGGCGAGCCGCTGTTCCAGTTCGCCCCGCGACTGGACGCGCTGGTGGTGCTGACCGACCGCACCCGGGACTGGTTCGTCGACACCTTCGCCTCGTCCTGCCCGCGGATCGAGGTCATCCAGAACAGCATCCCCGACGGGTTCCGTCCTCGGTCCACCCTGCGCAACCCGGTGGTGAGCGTGGCGGGCCGGATGGTGCCGGAGAAGCGCATCGACCACGCCATCCGCGCCTTCCGCACGGTCGCCGACGCGTACCCGGAGTGGACGCTGCGGATCTTCGGCGACGGCCCGCTGCTCGGGGAGATGCGCGGCCTCGCCGCCGACCTCGGCCTGAGCGACAACGTGCAGGTGCTCGGGCCCACCAACCGGATGGTCGAGGAGTGGTCGAAGACCAGCATCGCGCTGCTCTCCTCGCGCGACGGTGAGGCACTGCCGTTGGTGCTGCTGGAGGCGTTCGCAGCCGGCGTGCCGGCGGTGGCGTACGACATCCAGACCGGTCCGGCCGAGATCATCACCCACGGCGCGAATGGCTTCCTGGTCAGCTCGGGCGACATCGACGGTCTGGCCGACGCGATGATGAAGCTCATCGCGGATGATCAGCTGCGGCAGGACTTCGGTGACAGTGCCCTGCGCGCCGCCGAGGACTACCGCATCGATCCGATCATGCAGCGCTGGGAGCAGCTCTTCGCGGACCTGATCGCGGGGCGGGCCGAGGGCGAGCAGGCGCGTGCCGACCGGCTCGCGGCGTGGATCGGGCGCACCGGCGGAGCCGGCTTCGCTCCCGCCGCTCCCCGTCCCGCTCATGTCACGAGCGGGTTGGACGTGGCGACCGTCGAGGAGCGCATCCAGGAGACCGTCGCCGGGCTGGTCCGCTCCAGCGGTCGCCTCAGCGTCGTCCGGGACAACCTGACACCCGCCGACGCCGCCCACGAGAACTTCACAGCGGTGACCGATCTCCTCTGGCGCCGTGGCATCTCCTACTGGGTGGCGCGCGACCACGGCGTCCGATACCGGGTGGTGGTCGCCCAGGAGCATCGTGACGCGGTCTTCGCCGCCTTCGCGGAGGAGTTCTCCGCCGCGCCCTTCTACGCCGAGACCCTCACCACGGGCGCCAAGGTCACGGCCGTGACCCTTGCCGCGCGCCTCACCAGCGAGAGTCAGGCCGCCGAGGCCATCGGCCTGCGGCTGTTCCGGCCGGTGGTGTCGTCGTCGCGGACCCTCCGGTACGGGCCCGCGCTCGGCTGTGACGTCGAGTTCTGGACCCCGTCCCAGGACGGCTCGGCGCTGGTCGCCACTCGTCCCACACTGATCGGCCCCAGCGTCCCGGTGACGGCCATGACACCGGCCACCCTGACCGTGCGGGGTCGGGAGCATCCCACCATCGAGCCCTTCACCCACCGACTCGTATCCGATGTGGACTTCCCGGTCGACGTCGTCTACACCTGGGTGGACGGGGACGACCCGCAGTGGCGCGCGGCCAAGGACCGGGTCCTCGCGGAGCTGGGGCGGGAGCCACTCGCCGCGGCGGACGGATCGGCTCGTTTCCGGGACCGCGACGAGCTGCGCTACTCGCTGCGCTCCATCGACATGTACGCGCCGTGGGTCCGCAACATCTACGTGGTGACGGCGGGGCAGACCCCGACCTGGCTCGACACCGACCACCCCCGGGTCTCCGTCGTCGACCACCGCGAGCTGTTCGGTGGACGCGGCACCCTGCCGACGTTCAACTCACACGCCATCGAGTCGCAACTGCACCACATCGAGGGCCTCGCCGAGCACTTCATCTACTTCAACGACGACTTCTTCCTGGGCCGCCCGATCCGGGAGACGCTGTTCTTCGACCCGACCGGCCTGGCGAAGTTCTTCCTGTCGCCGACACCGATTCCGATGCTCGACGTCGCGGCGGAGGACGACTACAACTTCAGCGCGGCCAAGAACAACCGCCAGCTGATCCGGAGCACGTTCGGTCGTACGCTGACCCATGGCCTGCTGCACGCGCCATACGCGATGACCCGCAGCGTCGCCAACGACCTGGATCGGCAGTTCGCCGACGACGTGAAGCTCACCGCCTCGTCCCAGCTACGGTCCCACTCGGACGTCTCCGTCGCGTCCTCGCTGCACCACTACGTCGGCTACCTGACCGGGCGGTCCGTGCCGGGCAGCATCCGGATGAGCTACGTCAACACCGGCGAGCCGTCGGAGCACCCGCAGCTGACGCAGATCATGACGACCCGGAGCTACGACTCGTTCTGCCTGAACGACACTCACCACGGTCACCTCGACGCGGCGGAGCAGGGCCGGATCGTCATGACCTTCCTCGAGAGCTACTTCCCCGTGGCCAGTCAGTTCGAGCGAGGCAGCATCCGCAACCGGGCCCGCTGAGCGGAGCCCTGTCGAGGTTCCCGCTCAGCGGGAACCTCGACTTCGGTTCTACCGCGGCGGAAGGTCCGATCCCGGGCGGCGATCCTCCGCCTGGTGGGCGGCATGCCGGCCGGAGGCGATGCGGCCCGAGGGTAACGTCGGCGCGTCCAGCCGCGGTCCTACCCGGGGTTTGTGCACCACTGCCGAGTCCGCATGCCGGCCGACCCGGAGTGCGGGGGTCGTCGGCGCGTCCAACTGCCTGCCGCGCCGATCCGCGCCGCGAGCCTGTCGCCACAGGTCGGTGGCCCCGAGCTTCCGGCGTTCGGCGATCACGTCGTCGGGCAGCTCGAACGGGGCCGCGAAGGGGAGGTAGCGCGGCAGGAAGTCGGCCAGCATGCTCTCCTGCTCCTGGAACGCGTTCGGGTCCGAGTCGGTGTCGTTGAGGCAGAAGACGTCACGGTGCCGACGAGCGAGCAACTCGGTGAGGCGGGCGGGCGTCGAGGGATGACCAAGGTCGGCGTACTCGTACTCGATGTCCCCGGGGACCGCCTGCGCGGTCAGGTACGCCCAGTACTGGTGCAGCGACGACGGGATGGAGAGGTCGCCGTGGTGGCGGAAGCGGTGCTGGGCGGTCGCCGTCACGTCCGCCTGCAGGGTGACCTCGATCTGGCGCATGATGCTGCGCCGGAGTGCGAACGGCGTGTGCTTCATCTTCTGGGTGATCGTGACGCCGAACTGCCGCTGGATGTGCCGGCGGTTGTTCTTTCCGGCAGCCTTCACCGGCGCGTCGGTCGGCTTCGCCTCACCCAGCCCGAACTGCGCCGGTGACAGGAAGAACTTCGCGATCCCGTTGGCGTGGAAGAAGTGCGTCGGCAGCAGCGGCCGGCCCAGGAAGACGTCGTCGTTGAGGTAGAGGAAGTGTTCGGCCAGACCGTCGATGCGGTGCAGCCGGGCCTCGATGGCGTGGGAGTTGAACGACGACTGACCGCCGAGGTCGGCGAAGAGCTCGGCGTGCGACACGACGGTGACCATCGGGTGGGTCGGGTCGAGCCAACTGGGCAACTGACTGTCGGTGATCAGGAAGATCCGGCGTAGCCACGGTGCGAAGCTGTGCAGCGAGCGCATCGAATACCGCAGCTCGTCGCGGTTGTGGTAGCGCGAAGTGTTCGCCGCGATCGCGTGCAGCGGACCATCGGGGGTGCCGAGTGCGGCCATCTTCCGCTTCAACCACTCCGGGTCCGAACCGTCCACCCAGGTGTAGACGGCGTCGATCGGAAAGCCCACCCGGTCCGGGGCGCGAACGGTGAGATCCCGCCGGGTGCGGTACGTGTGGTCGTCCGCCTCGGGCACGAAGTGGCTGAGCAGCGCGGCGGCGACCCGGACCGGCTCCGCCCCGGCGGGCGCCTCGTCGATCACCGCGTTGTGCCGGGGGGCGCGGACCACGTCGTCGTGTCGCGTCCAGAACTCGACCTCGCAGGCGAACTGCGCGCCGAGGACCACGCCCGCTCGGGCGTCGGTCATCGGGAACCAGATCTGGAACACCTCTGCCGGCGCCGCCTCCGGCTGATCCCGGCCGGGCAGCACCTCGACGACCCGGACGTGCGCGCCCTCCAGCGCGGGCGCCGACCGCACCAGCCGACTGACGGCGGCACGGTGGTCGTCGAGAACCGCTACGGAGCTGCGGAGGAAGTCATCGTTACGCAGGCAGTGGTAGTCGATGCCGGCCGACTCCAGGGCACTCGTGACCGCCGTCAGGTTGCGGTGCCACAGCTCCAACGGCGTGGCCGTGGCGACCACCTCGGCCCGGGTACGGACGCCGCCGTCAGGCACCGTCACGCAGGCACCCAGCGGGTGGACAGTGCCGCCCCCGCGCGGCCCGGAGAGGGTACGCACGACCCCCATCCGTCGGTGCGCGGGAAGCAGGTTGACCAGTCGGCGCCGCACAGGTGGGGGCAGCGCGCGGTAGATCCGTAGAGCGATCATGCGGGAGGTCGTTCTGAACGGACGTAAACTCGCGCAGCCATCACCGCATGCCTCTCCACAGCTCCCCGTAACGCTGCGCGACGAGCTGGGCAGGGTTGAGGCGCACGCGGCGACTGCCGCGGATCACCGACCACCGCCCAACCCCGGGCCTGCCCGTTCCGGACGGGTATAGCCGCCGCAGGTGAGCCCGTAGCAGCATCTTCACCTACTGGTCATCAAACAACCACACGATCGATGCCCCGCCCACCGACAATCGTCACATATAATCGTCTTGCCCTATTTCGCCCACCTAATTCTGTCCGTTCGGTTGGTACGAATGCGGCACAACGGTGGACCGATGATGTCTTCCCGCTGCTGCCGGATCCGGCCGTGCACCGGTATACCGGCTATCCGTGCCGCCTCGGTGCCTGGCACAGTGGCGGGGTGACCGCCACGGAGCCCGCCGCGACCAGGGTGCTGCACCCACCGGTCGGCTACCGGCTGACCGCCTCGGTCCGCGCGCTCACCTTCAGCCCGTACGACCCGTGCGCCCGGGTGGCGGCCGGCACCTTCTGGTGGGCCACGCGCACCCCGGACGGTCCGGCCACGCTCGCGCTGCGACCGGCCGGCGGCGAGTTGCTCGCGGAGGGGTACGGGCCCGGCGCCGAGCACGTCCTCGTCCGCGCCGACGCGATCGCGGGGCTGCGCGACGACCTGACCGGCTTCACCGAGCTGGCCGCGGCGCACCCGCTGGTCGCCCGGCTGGCCCGGGAGCACCGAGGGCTCCGGATGCCCGCCACCGGGGAGGTCTTCCCCCGGCTGCTGCGCGCGGTCTTCGAGCAGAAGGTCACCGGCAAGGAGGCCTACCGGGCGTACGCGGCGATGGTGCGGCACTTCCGGGAGCCGGCTCCCGGCCCGTTGCAGCCGCTGCTCCTGCCGCCCGAGGCAGCCGCCGTGGCCGCCACCCCGTACTGGGTGTTCCATCCGTTCGGGGTGGAGCAGCGCCGGGCCGACACGCTCCGTCGCGCCGCGGCGCTCGCCGACCGCCTGGAGCGCAGCACCGACGCCACCGACGCCACCCGCCGGCTGACCGCGATCCCCGGCATCGGGCCGTGGACGGCCGCCGAGGTGGTCCGGATCGCGTACGGCGACCCGGACGCGGTCAGCGTCGGCGACTACCACATCCCGAACACTGTGGCCTGGGCGCTCGCCGCCGAACCGAGGGGCGACGACGCCCGGATGATGGCCCTGCTGGAGCCGTTCCGAGGTCACCGGGGTCGGGTGTGTCTGCTGTTGGAGGCGGCCGGCATCCGGGCACCGAAGTACGGCCCGCGCGCCCCGATCCGCTCGTTCGCCCGGTTCTAGGGTCTCGCCAACGCCACTGCGGTCAGCGACCGGCGCAGAGCCGACGCAGGGTACGGCCGAGCCACCAGGCGTACGTGTGCTGCACGGCGCGAACCGCCGGGCCTCCGGCGCGGGTGAACCAGCGGTCCGGCAGGCTGAACGCGCGGACCTCGAACCAGACCGCGCCGGCGTCGTCGCGGACGACCTCGAACGCCTCCTCGCCCCGCTCCGGGTGCCCGGGCAGGGTGCCGTAGCCGAAACCGGCGAGGGTGGGCGAGTCCGCGCTCCAGACCACCTGGCACGGCCCCCAGAGGCGGGCCGGGCCAACCCCGAGGCCGGAGGTCACCAGCACGCCGGCGGTGGCCCGCAGCGCGTCGGTGCGGATCCGGACGCCGGCGGCGCGGTGCAGCCGCCAGCTCAACACCGCGTCGGCGGCGGTGTCGAAGCAGCCGCCGGGCAACGGATACCGGTGGCGCAGGTGGTGGTATCCGCCGGGCAGCGGCCCGTGCCGGGTCGACCCCACCTCCGGGTACGTCAGCTCGGCCACCGTTCCCCCTCGACCTCGACCGGACACGGTCAGGGTACGACCGGCGCGGCCGGGCCGCCCGTCGATGGCGACGGCGGCTGTGGTGTGCTGCCCCGATGAACGCCGAGGCGAGCATCATCCCGGCCGGTGTCGCGGACGCCGGCGAGATCCTCACCGTGCAGCGCGCCGCGTACCTGAGCGAGGCGCAGCACTACGGCGATCCGTTCCTGCCTCCGCTGACCGAGACGTTGGACGAGGTCGCGGCGGTGCTGGCCGGCCCGAGCATCGTGCTCGCCGCCCGGTTGGGGCACCGACTGGTCGGCTCGGTGCGGGCCCACCTGGACGGGGACACCGCGCACGTCGGCCGTCTCTCGGTCGCCCCGGACCAGCAGGGGCGGGGTGTCGGGGCGCAGCTGCTCGGCGCCATCGAGCGGGCCTGTGCCGGCCGGGCGGCCCGATTCACACTGTTCACCGGCGCGGACAGCGCGCGCAACCTGCTGTTGTACCAGCGGCACGGCTACCGGATCGTGGCGCACCGCCCGGACCCGAACGGCATCTCGTTGGCCGTGTTGGAGAAGCCGGCCGTCAGCCCCGCTCGCAGCGACGCCTGAGCCCGTCGGCCTCCATCCGCACGTAGCGGCGGAACAGCCCGCCGTACAGCCGGCCGATCAGGCCGGCCAGCGGCCCGGACTGGCTGAAGGCCAACTCGACGCGGGTACGCCCGTCGGGCAGCGGCAGCAGCCGGTGCTCCGCCGTGGTCCGTACGCCGGGGGCGTCGGAGACCCAGACGAACTCCCGACGCTCGGTCAGCTCGGTGACCCGCCAGACCGCCGGCCGCAGCTTCGGCTGGGTCAGTCGTGCGGTCGCGCCGACGGCGAGCGGCCCCGACTCCCCCCGCTCGGCCCGGGTGACCGAGTCCGTCCACTCGGGCCAGCGGGGCACGTCGACCAGCACCGCCCAGACCTGCTCGGCGTCCGCGGCGATCTCGGTGTCGGCCTCGAACCGCATGGTGTCCCCTCCCCGGCGGCGCCGCTCGGCACCGCCACGGGTGCAGACGAGTCCGCCGGGAGCATTGTGACACCGCCGCTCGATCCCGTCCGACCCTCCTCAGTGGAGGTGGCTCGGGCCTGGCACCCCGCTCCTGCGGGCCGCACACCGCGCGCCGCCGCCGCGCGCCGGTCAGGCGGCCTCGTGCAGATCGGCCAGGGTGAGCGGGGTACGCCGACGCAGCAGTTCCTCCAGCTCGGGCACCGAGCCGACCTCACCGAGCACGTTTCGACCGCCGCCGAACCGCTCCGGGTAGCGGCGGGTCAGCCGGAAGCGGTGGCGGCCCCGGATCAGCTCGACGCTCACCCGCCACCGCCCGCAGCAGCCACAGACCCACTCGGACACCTCGCGAAAGTAGCTCTGACCTGGGGTTATTAGATTCGCCCGGCGGGGACGAGCGGTGCGTAGCCGGACACGCCGCCCCGCCATCCACGGTGATCTGCCTCACGGCTGTCGGCACCGTCTGATTGACTGGTCGGCGTGGACCTGCCGATCAACCCCCCGGTCGAGCCGATGCTGGCCAAGAGCGTTCCCAAGCTGCCCACCACGCCCGGGGTGACCTACGAGCCCAAGTGGGACGGGTTCCGGTGCATCGTCTTCCGCGACGGCGACGAGGTCGAGTTGGCCAGCCGGGGCGGCAAGTCGATGACCCGCTACTTCCCCGAGGTGGTTGAGCAGGCCCGCCGGCAGCTGCCGGAGCGGTGTGCGGTCGACGGCGAGTTGATCGTGATTCGGCGCGACGGGCCGAGCGGCCAGCCCCGGCTGGATTTCGAGCTGCTGGCCCAGCGCGTCCACCCGGCCGCGTCCCGGGTGAAGATGCTGGCCGAGACCACCCCGGCCGACTTCGTCGCGTTCGACCTGCTGGCGATCGGTGACGAGGCCCTGCTCGACCAGCCCTACCCGCGCCGCCGGCAGCGGCTGGTCGAGGCCCTGGCCGGGGTGCGCCCGCCGGTGCACGTCACCCAGGTCACCACCGATCCGGACACCGCGCGGCGCTGGTTCGACGTCTTCGAGGGCGCCGGGCTGGACGGTTTGATCGTCAAGCCGGCCGACCTGCCGTACGAGCCGGGCAAGCGACTGATGTTCAAGGTCAAGCATGCCCGCACCGCCGACGCGGTGGTGGCCGGCTTCCGCTGGCACAAGTCCGGCCCGGTGGTGGGCTCGCTGCTGCTCGGCCTGTACGACGACGCCGGGGTCCTGCACCACGTGGGCGTGAGCGCGTCGTTCAGCATGGCCCGACGGGCCGAGTTGCTCGACGAGCTGGCGCCCTATCGGGACACCGGCGGCGAGCACCCGTGGGTGCACGGCGACCACGAGCGTGGCCAACGCATCCCGGGTGGGGTCAGCCGATGGACCGGCACGAAGAACCTGGAGTGGGAGCCGGTGCGCCCGGAGCTGGTGGTCGAGGTGGGCTACGACGCCATGGAGGGCGAACGGTTCCGGCACACCGCCCAGTTCGTTCGGTGGCGCCCGGACCGCGACCCCCGATCCTGCCGCTACGACCAGCTCGACCGGCCGATTCGCTTCGACGTGGACCAGGTGCTGCGCGGCGACCCGACGGCCACCGTGGACCGAGCCGCCAGCGGCTCGGCGTAGCCTGGCCGCCGACCCGATTCCGGAGGACCACGTGACCCGCACCGCCGACCAGCCTCGGATGGCGACCAGCCGCCGGGTCCGTCGCACCCTGGCCGCCTTCGGCGTCGCCGCGCTGCTCACCGCCGGTTGCACGCTGCCGGCGTTCGCGCCGCGCACCGAAGTGGAGGGCGCGGCTGCCCCGACCGGCAGCGCACCGAACTGGCGGCCCTGCCCGGAGGTGCCCGACGAGCTGGTCGGGCGGAGCGCACCGAACATGCGCTACGAGTGCACCCGGATCGCGGTGCCTCGCGACTGGGGCACCGGCGGCGGAGCGAGCGCCGGCCCGGGCGCCGGGCAGACCTTCGAGGTCGCCCTGCTGCGCGCCCGGTCCACCAAGCAGCGCGACCGGATCGGCTCGTTGGTGATCAACCCGGGCGGCCCGGGCGGCTCCGGTGTCGACACCGCCGTCTACCTCTCCTTCGGCCCCCAGTTCGGCGGGCTGCCCGCCTCGATCACCGAGCGCTTCGACATCGTCGGCTTCGACCCGCGCGGGGTCTCCCGGTCCAGCCCGGTGAAGTGCATCTCCGACGGCGACCTGGACGCGAGCTTCGGCTTCGACCCGGACCCGGCGAGCCAGTCGGCATTCGACGGCTTCGTCGGCCTGAGTCAGCGGATCGGGCGCGGTTGCGGCGACCGCTACGGCGACCAGTTGCCGCTGTACGGCACCGAGCAGGCCGCCCGCGACATGGACGCGGTACGCGCCGCCGTGGGCGACGACAAGCTCACCTACCTGGGCTACTCGTACGGCACCCTGCTCGGTGCCACGTACGCCCAGCTCTACCCGCAGCGGGTGCGGGCGCTGGTGCTCGACGGCGCTGTCGACCCGCAGCAGCGGCTGGTCGAGGGCTCGGAGAGCCAGGCCCGCGGCTTCGAACGGGCCTTCACCAACTTCACGCGCTGGTGCGCGGCGAACGCCGGCCGCTGCCCGATCGCCCCGGACGCCCGCGCCGCTGTCACCTCGGCCATCGACAAGGCCAAGGTCTCCCCGGTCCGCGGCGCGGACGGGCGGGAGGCCACGTCCGGCTGGGTGTTCTACGCCGTCATCTCCTCGCTCTACACCGAATCCGGCTGGCAGGAGCTGGCCCAGGCGATCGACAAGCTGGCCGAGGGCGACCCGAAGGACGTGTTCCGGCTCGCCGACGCGTACGCCGGCCGGGAGGACGACGGGCACTACTCGAACCTGTTCGACGCCAATCTGGCCATCAACTGCGCCGACGAGACGGAGAAGCCGAGCCGGGCGCAGATCCGGCAGTTGCAGTCCGAGTGGCGCGGCAAATACCCGCTGTTCGGGCCGGCGTTGGCGGTGGGCATGTTGAGCTGTGTCGAGTGGCCGGGCGGGCGCGACCCGTACCCGACCGGGAAGGCGAACGGCGCACCGCCGATCGTGGTGGTCGGCACCACCGGCGACCCGGCGACACCGTACGAGCAGACCCCACGGCTCGCGTCGATGCTGGGCGTCGGTCGGGTGCTGACCTGGGAGGGCGAGGGGCACACCGCCTACCCGCAGACGTCCTGCATCACCAACGCGGTCGACGCCTACCTGATCGACCTGACTGTGCCACCGGAGGGGCAGCGCTGCCCGGCCCGCTGACCGGCTCTGTCGGCGGCAGTGGGAGCAGATCGATCCCCTGCCGGGCGGCCAACTCCTCCAGCAGCGCCCGCATCCGGCGCACGTCGGCCTTGAGCTGCTCCTGCTCCTCATGCTCGAAGGCGTTGTCGTCGACGATGAGCCGGCTCGCGAAGTGCGCGGTGATCAGCGGGATGACCAGCAGCACCATGGTCGAGATGAGCAGCGCCGCCAGTGTGCGGCCCGCCCAGGTGGTCGGCGAGATGTCGCCGTATCCGACGGTGGAGGCGGTCACCACCGCCCACCAGACGGCGTCGGCCGGGCTGCGCTGCTCGACCTCCCCGTAGATGACCCCGGCCACCACGATCATCAACAGGTACGAGGTGATCAGCGTGCGGGGCGAGTTCGCGAACCACACCAAACCCCGGTACACCCAGCGGAACGGCAGCAGCAGTAGCTCCATGCCGCCCCATGCTGCCCGTTGCCCGCAACCGACACAGACCCATTCGCCGGTTTCGCTGTGTCAGGATCACCGGCATGAGCGACGTGATCTACCGGGAGGCGGTCCGGGCTGACCTGCCCGCCGTCATCGCCCTGCTCGCCGACGACGTCCTGGGCAAGGCCCGCGACGTCACCGAGGTCGACGAGGCGTACGAGAGGGCGTTCGCTGACATCGACGCGGACCCGCGCAACCAGCTGATCGTGGCCGAGCAGGATGGCGAACTGGTCGGCTGCCTGCAGATCACCTACATCCCGGGTCTGGGTCGGCACGGCAGCGAGCGATCGCTGATCGAGTCGGTCCGGGTCCGCTCCGACCGGCGTGGCCAGGGGCTGGGCCGAGACCTGATGATCTGGGCGGTCGACCAGGCTCGGCAGCGCGGCTGCGCCCTGGTGCAGCTCACCACCGACAAGACCCGCGAGGACGCGCACCGCTTCTACCTGAGCCTCGGCTTCGTGGCCAGCCACGAGGGCATGAAGCTAAGGCTCTGAGCCGGCGTCACGCCCCCACGTGGCGGGGGCAGCGGGAGTCGCCCCGATCGGGTTACGTTCGCTGCCATGAGCAGGCCGACCATGCCCGGCGCCGCACCGTCGCGCCCGCCATGGCGGCAGACTGGGTCGGCGCTCCTGGCGGTCGGCGTCCTCCTGCTCATCGTCGCGTTCTGGCTACCCGCCTGGCGCAGTGTCTACCTGGATCGGACGGACACCACTCCGGGTTCGAAGGTGCTCGGCTGGGCGCTGCCGTTCGCGGTGATCGCCGCCGTGTTCGCGGTGCTGTCGCTCGCCAACGTCGGCCCGGCCCGCTGGGCCTGGCGGCAGGCCAGCCTGGGGATGCTCGTCTCCAACGTGCTCGCTTGCGGCAGCCTCACCGGGGCGTACTGGTATTTCGAGGCCGAGGACCCCTACGTCGAACACGAGTTGATCTCGACCGGGCCGGGCGCCGGTCTTCTGCTCGCCCTGCTGGGCTGCCTGCTGATCCCGCTCGCCGGGTCCCTTCCTGACGGCCAAAAAACCGACCGACGCAACCATGACCGGCCTGACCAGACGCAGTAGGGAAACTTCCTTGTCCTACCGCCGTACAACGCTCTGGAGCTGATGTCGTAGACGAGTCACCCCCGGCGATTCGTTGACGACATCAGCTCCACAGCGAGCGCGACCACCATCCGTCGCCCAACCATCCGTCGCCCAACCAGCCGTCGCCCAACCAGCCGTCGCCCAACCCGCCGTCGACCGACCCGTCGCCCACGCGCTGTCGCGCTGACAGCCGAAGCGCCGCACCGCGAGGGGCGTGGGGCACCACCGGGCAGCGGTCCGGCAGCGGTCAGCCGTTCGGCAGGGGTCAGCCGTCGACCAGGCGTCCGTCGCGCAGGACGAGCACCCGGTCGGCGAGGTCGATCAGGGCCGGGTCGTGCGTGGCCACCAGGGCCGTCATGCCGCGGGCGTGCACCACCGCACGCAGCAGGTCCATGATGGATCGACCGGTTTCCGAGTCGAGCTGACCGGTGGGCTCGTCGGCGATGAGCAGGTCCGGCTCGTTGGCCAACGCACGGGCCACAGCGACCCGCTGCTGCTGGCCACCGGAGAGTTCGTACGGGCGCTGCGCGGCGTGCCCGCCCAGGCCGACGAGTTCCAGCAGCACCGCGACGCGCTCTTCCCGCTCCGCGGCCGGCACCTGGGCCAGGCGCAACGGCACGCCCACGTTCTCGGCGGCGGAGAGGATCGGCACCAGCCCGAAGGTCTGGAACACGAACCCGACGGTCCCCCGGCGCAGCCGCAGCAGCTCCGCCTCCCCGGCGGAGGTGACCTCGTGCCCGGCCACCACCACCTGACCGCTGTCCGGCCGGTCCAGCCCGCCGATCAGGTTCAGAAGCGTCGTCTTGCCAGCCCCGGACCGGCCTCGGATGGCGACCAACTCGCCCCGGTTGGCGGTGAACGAGACGTCCCGCACCGCGTACACGGCGTGCTCACCACTGCCGAAGGTCCGGCTGACCCCACTGACCCGGACCACCTCGTCCGGGTCCGCCGCGGACGCGCCGCCGAACCCGGACGCGCCGGTCACCACCCTGTCCTGCCGGCTCATGCCCGTGCTCCCCGCTCCTCCGAGGCCCGGTTGCCGGGCCGTACCTGCACATGGTCCGGCTCCAGGTCGAGCCGGACCCGCTCCTTCAGCGAGAGCGCGTCGACGAACGCGGCCGGCAGCTGCATCCGACCGTTGCGGTCCAGCACCGCGTACTCCTCGCTGACCAGCTCGGTGTTGCCGTCAGCGTCGATCCGCGCGGTCCGGCGTACCTCGGAGGCGGTCCGGCCGTCGCGGATCGCGACGGTCCGGCGGACCTGCGTGGCCACGGCGTGGTCGTGGGTGACGACCACGATGGTCACGCCCAGTTCCGCGTTGATGGTGCGCAGCGCCGCGAAGACCTCCGCGCCGGTCGCCTCGTCCAGCTCACCGGTCGGCTCGTCGGCGAAGAGCACCTCCGGGTCGTTGGCCACCGCCACCGCCACCGCGACCCGCTGCTGTTCGCCACCGCTGAGCTGCCCGGGGCGCCGATCGGCGCAGTAGCCCACGCCGACCAGGTCGAGCAGTTCCCGCGCCCGCTCCCGGCGGGCCTTGCGGCTGCGCTTGCCGGCCAACTGCATCGGCAGCTCGACGTTCTCCAACGCGCTGAGGTACGGCAGCAGGTTGCGTCCGGTCTGCTGCCAGACGAACCCAACCAGCTGCCGGCGGTAGCTCAGCCGTCGCTTGGCCGAGAGCGAGAGCAGGTCGTAGTCGGCCACCCGGGCGATACCGGCGGTCGGGGTGTCCAGGCCGGAGAGGATGTTGAGCAGTGTCGACTTGCCCGAACCGGAGGCGCCGACGATCGCCACCAGCTCACCGCGGTCGATGACCAGGTCGAGCCCCTGCAGGGCGACCACCTCCACCCCCTCGGTCTTGAAGATGCGCACCAGGCCGTCGCAGACGATGTGCCCGCGGAGGCGGTCCTGCCCGCCGGCCCGCTCGGCGGCGCGAAGTGCTGCCCGCTGTTGCAGGGCGGCCAGGTCAGGCACCAGTGGAGTCTGGGCGGTAGCGGTCATCTCAGCTCTCCTCTCCGAGCCGAAGCACCTCTCCGAGGCGCAACCGGCGGTTGTTCAGGGCCTCGACGGCGACCGCGAAGCCGAGGGCGACCGCCCCGAGCGCGAGCACAGCGGCGACCAGAGTGGGCTCGAAAGCCACCCGGACGGGCACACCACTGGTGAACGCGGACAGGCCGAGCACCGGGTTGAGCAGTAGGGGCAGCACCGCGCCGACGAGCGCGCCGGTCAGCACCGACACCGCGACCAGCGGGGTCAACTCGACAAGCAGCAGCCCTCGCCACTGTCGACGGGACAGGCCGAGGGTGCGCAACCGGGACAGCACCTGGCCCCGGGCGCGCGCGCCGGCCAACACGGTGAACGCGATGGCCAACAGCCCGAGCACTGTGCCCCCGGCGGCGCCGGCCACGAACCCGAAGGCCAGCACCCCGTTCGCCCCGCCCTCGCCGAGATCCCGGCGGACCTCCGCCCGGGTGTCGACGGTGACCCCGATCATCCGTTCCCGACCGGTGACAGTGCCGTCCCGCTGGTAGCGCTCCTGCCCCTGGTCGCCGGCGACGCGTAGCGCCTCGGCATCCAGCGGGTCCCCAGCGATCAGCAGGCTGGTGGGCACGGGTGTGGTGGTACGCGTCGGCAGGGCCTGCCAGGGCAGGATCACGAACCGGCTGGCGTTCGCCGCCAGCATCGGGAACCCGTCCTGGGTGCCGGCCACCCGGAACTCGTACCGCTGGCCCTGCACCGAGATGAAGGCGGAGTCGTCCAGCCCGGCCTTGGCCAGGTCGGCGGCGACCGCCGGTGAGACGATCGCCGGCAGCGGACCCGGGCCGGGCCCGGCGGTGCGCAGCGCGGCGGGAATCGACAGGTCCACCTGCGAGTCGCGGGCCACAGTGTCCAACCCCGAGCCGTCGACGAGCAGGACGTCCGTCTGCCCGATGAAGGCGTCGGTGCCGACCTCGTCGGACGCGAGCCGCTCATCGTCCTCGTACAGCACCCGGGTGACGGCCCGGACCCCCGGCAGGCGGCCCAGCTCGTCGATGGTGTCGGGTGCGAAGCGCTCCCCACGGATCACCGCGTCGGCGGGCACGATCTGCGCGGCGGCCCGTTCCCGGCTCGCGTCGACGCCGGCGGCCACGACCGCGCAGAACGCCGCCGTACCGATCGCCAGCACCACCACGACCAGCGGGGCGGCGACCGCCGCGCGGCCGGCGCGGGCCGTGCCGAGGAACGCCACGCTGCCCCTGGTCCGCGCGGCCAGCCGGCTGACCAGCAACAACGGCCAGGGGTACGCGCGCAGCGCCAGCACCGCCGCAGCGATCGCGAGGAGCACCGGCACCGACACGAGCAGTGGATCCACCTCGCCGAGGGTCAGACCACGCCGACGCAGCAGCACCGCGGCGAGCCCGGCCAGGAGCAGCAGGGAAACTTCGACGGTGAGCCGACGGGCCGACGGGCGCACCCGGATCAGGTCCCGGCGAGCCGCTCCGCCGGCCGGTACGGCCAGCGTCGCCAACGGCAGTGCCAGCGTGACCAGCACGGCCGCGCCGATGACGTACGGCGTGGTCGGATCCGGTGCACCGGGGAACAGCGTGCCCAGCCACCAGCCCAGCACGGCGGCGATCGGCACCACCAGCACCGACTCGGCGAGGCTGCGCCGGGCGCCGGCGGTGGCCCCGCCCCCACGGGCGCGCAGCAACGCGAACTCCGAGCGACGCCGTCGGGTGGCGAGACTCGCCGCGAGCACGATGAGCCCCGCCAGGGTGGCCAGGACGCCGGCCGCGATCACCGCGAGCAGGGTCCGGACGGCGTCGATCTGGGCGGCGAACGCGCGCAACGGAACGTCGACGCCCTGGGTCAGGGTGAGTTCCTTCGGCTGGTTGCGCTGCATCACCTGAAGGCCGTCGATCAGCTGGTCCAGCTCGCGTGCGTCGATCCGGTCGACGCCCAGTCGGTACCGCCAGTTGGACTGGATCGGCCAGCCCGCGGCGGCCCGCTTGTTGAGGGGCGACTGCGCGACGACGCCGACGATGACGAACGGCTCGCCGTCGCCGCGCGGTTCGATGATCCGCAGCAGCTGTGGGAGCCCGTCCCAGATGCCGTTCGCGCGGTCGACCGGGCGGAACAGCCCGGTCACCGTCAGCGGGACACCGTCGGTGAGCCTGCCCTTGTCATCGGTGGCGCCGATGCGCAGTTGGCTGCCGGCGCGCAGGTTGAGCTTGCGGGCCACGTCGACGTCGAGCGCCACCTCGATCGGCCGGTCGGGCACGTACGTCTCGCTCGGCCACGCCCCGTCGACGAGGGTGCTCGCCCCCTGAATGTCGGGCATGGCCCGTAGCCCCATGTCGACCAACAGGTTGCGGGCCGCCAGGTCCGGCCCGACCACGCGGGCGGGCGTGGTCTCGACGCTGTACCACCGCTCGGTCACCGCCGAGCGCACCTGCGGCGGCATCTCCGCGGCCAGGGCGTCGAACCGCTCGGCCGCACTGCCCATCGCCGTCCGCTGCGACGTCACCGCCGCCGGGCTGGTGGTGTACGAGAGGTCCCGGCGGGCGGCCGGCTCGCTGCTGAGTTGCGCTCGCAGCCCCTGTTCGGCGAGCCGGTTGACCAGCCGGGGCACACCACTGATCAGCAGCGTGACCACCAGGGTCAGGACCGCCAGCAGCAGGAACTGCCCCCCGTACGCCCGGACCCGCCGGACGGCCGCCCCGACGCTCATCGTTCTCCCCCGATTCGCAGCTGCACCGCCGCCACCCGCTGACGGATGCCGGTGGCGATGAACGCGCTGAAGGCGAGCGCCGCCAGCAGCAGACCGACAGCGGTCAGGCCGATGGGCACCCAGGGCAGCACGAACGCCGCCGGGGGTGTCGGCCGGCCGGCGGCCGGAGTGAGGATGACAAGTGGAGCCATCGTCGCGCCGACCACGGTGCCGAGTAACAACCCGACGCCCACGCCGATACCGGCGAGGAACGTCTGTTCGGCGAGCAGCGCCCGGGCCATCAGCCGGGGCGTGGCGCCGAGGGTGTGCAGGACCGCGAACTCGCCGAGCCGACGCCGGGCGGTGGCCCACACGTCCACCATCAGGCCGACGAGGGCGAGCAGCACCGCGCCGAACGCGGCGGCGAGCATCCCGGTACGCGAGCCGCGCCAGTACGGGTCGTCGGCGGCCGCCTTGATGGCCGCTTCCCGGTTGAGCACTGTGACGCCCGGAAGTGCGCTGGCCGCCTGGGCGGCGGCGTTCGCGTCGCCGGCGCCGACCCACCACTCCGGTACCTGTCGCAGTGTCCCGCCGGAACGGATCAGCGCGTCGACGGCTGCGGGCAGGTCCAGTAGCACGCCTGCCGCGGCGGTGGTCGGCACGGCGCTCAGCTCACCAACCAGGTGCACCGGCAGCGTCGCCCCGGAGAGCGAGAAGTCGACGGTGTCGCCGACGCGCAGGCTCAGCGCGTCGCGGACCCCGGGGGTCATCAGCACCGGCACGGCCGCCTTCGCGGCCGGCACGACAACGAACCGGGTGGGCCCCTGGTCGATGCGCGCCAAGCCCGGCCACCGTTGCACCGGACGGCTGGCGACGAATCCGCTGCCGCTCTTCCGCACCGGCACGCGCGGTCCCTCGACCCAGGTCGCCGCCCAGTCACCGGCGAGATCGGCGGGGCGAGCCTTGCCGTCCGCGTCGATGAGCGTCAGCCCCTCTACCTGAAGTCCGTACGAGTCGCCGCCGGCCCGGCCGCCGTCGGCTTCGAACCCGGCCACCCGGAACCGCGTTTCCTCCACGTCCGGCAGTTGGACCGTGAAGCGCGTAGCCCGCCCGTCGCTCGGTGCGTCGGCAGCCGGCAGCCGGAAGGCGAGGCCCTCCGCGCTGGTCACCAGCAACGTCACCGAGATCCGGTGCGGTTCGTCGGGCTTTTCCACAGGCGTACGGACGATGCCGGTGATCGTGCGGGTGCCCTCGGGTAGCTCGACTCCCCCGGCGGGCCCACGCGCAGCAAGCATCCGCTGGTACTGCTGCGAGGCCGACCCGTCGGCGAGACGGTCGGCGAGGCGGACGACGCCGGGAGCGCTGGCCGGGTCGACACCGATCACTGTCACCGGCAGGTTCTGCCGTCCGACGCGCACCTCGTCCCGCCACGCCGGCAGCACCCGGTCCACGCCCGGCAACGCGGCGAGCTGCGTGGCGCGGTTGGGCGGGGCGACGCCGGCCCGTTCGGTCACCCGGAGGTCGGCGCCGACCGTGTGGCCGGCCTGCTCGACCTGGGACCGCTCGCCGGTGCTGATCAGCGACCAGGCCAGGGTGCTGCCGCCGACGGCGAGGGCGAGCAGCAGCACCGGGCCGGCGTGGGGACGCCGGCCGGCCTGCCACATGCCGAACATGGTGGCGGTCCAGGGACGTCGGTCGACGAACCGTTCCGCGAACCGGGTGAGCGGCGGGAGTACCCGCAACGCCAGCACCGCACCGGCCAGCACGCCGAGCGTCGGGGCGGCGACCAGCAGCGGGTCGATCCCGAGCTGGCCACCCGAGCCGGCCAGCGGGGAGGCGTACCGGCGTAGCTGCACCCAGGCGAGCACGGCGAGCGCCACGAGCACCAGGTCCACGCTGGCGCGTTGGACGCTCGCGGCCCGGTTCGGCCGGGATCGGGCAGCCATGTCGGCGACGTACGTCCCGGCGCCGCGGAGCGTCGGAAGGACCATGGCGACGAGGCAGCCGGCCGCGGTGGCCGCTGCCGCCGCCCAGACCAGTGTGGTGTTGCCGCCGGCGGTGGAGAGGTCACCCGACCCGCCGGGTCGGACGTACCGCAGCGCCTCAGCGGCGATCAGCGGACCGAGCACGGCGGCCGGGGCGACCACCAGGGTCGCCTCGCGGGCGGCCAGGCCGGCCAACTGCCGACGGGCGGCGCCTCGCGCGCGCAGCAGCGCGGTCTGTGGGCGGCGGTCCTCGTGCAGCAGCGCGGCGACCAGCACCAGCGCGTAGCCGGCGAGCACCAGGATGAGCAGCAGCGGGGTGGCCAGCGACGAGCGACCCACCAGGTCGGCGCGGGCGATCCGGTCCAGCAACTGCGGCATCTTGGTCACCGTCTGCCCGGAGCTGCCCAGTTGGGCGGCCTCGGGAACGGCCGAGACCGCCTCGGTGAGGGCTTTCCGAATGGCGGGCAGGTCGGCGGTGTCGACGGCGCCGAGGTCCGGTTGGGCCAGCCAGGACGCCGACACCGAGCCCGGGAAGGTGGCCGCGAAGTCGACCGGGTCGAGCGTGAACGGCCCGTACGAGGTGCCGGAACCGGCACTGCCCGCCCCCACGCCGGGGGCCAGCAGCCAGTACGCGTCCGCCGGGTCGCGGGGCCGCCAGATGCCGGCGAGCATCAACTCCCCGCGTCGTTCGGTGGCCCGGTCGCGCACCGGGACGCGTTCGCCGACGGTCAGGCCGAGGGCGCCGGCGACCCGCTCGGGCAGGCTCACCTGGACGGGGTTCGCTCCGGGAGTGGGCCAGGCTCCGCCGGTCAGCTCCGCGTGGCTGGTGAGGTCGGCGAGCGTGGCCAGGTTCGCGAAGACCGGCTCGTCGGCCGTACGCGGGATCTGCCCGAGGTCGCCGGTCAGCTCCCGGCCGGTGCCGTAACGGGCGGCGGTGACACTGACCGGGACGCCGCCGAGCCCGGTGGCGAACTCGGCTCGGACCGCCTTGTCCCGGGTGGCGAACTCGGCCGCGTCCCGCCCACCCGAGCCACTGACCAGAAGGCCGCGCTCCTCGGCGGGCGAGGCGGCGACCAGAGCCCGCTGCCCGGCGTCCACCGCCCGACGGTTGTAGTCGGACAGCCCAGTGACCAGCGCGACGGCGACGAGGGCAGCGATCACCGCCGCGACCAGCAACCCTCGCGCCTCGCGGGCCCGCCTCCACACCAGCTTCATCCGACGCCTCCCCTGGCCCAGGCGGGCCGACGACCATCAAGACAGGCCATCTACCGGGAAAGGTTCGCGCCCGTTACATGATCGTTATTGCGGAGAGAGGCGGTCGGGGCGGGACGGCTAGTTGCGGCCTCGAAGGTTGCGGATGCCGAACACCACCGCGCAGAGCACCAGCACGACGCCGATGAGCTGCAAGCCCGGGGAGTCGTCGGCCCCGCCGAGCACGACGACGGTGATGCCGAGCCCTACCGCGAGGATGATGCCGACGATCAGGACAAACTTCATGGGGTTTCCTCCTCGACCCACTCGAGCAGGTCTCCGGGTTGGCAGTCGAGCACTCGGCACATCGCTTCGAGGGTGCTGAAGCGGACCGCCTTGGCGCGGCCGTTCTTCAGCACCGCCACGTTGGCGGGGGTGAGCCCGACGCGCTCGGCGAACTCACCGACGCTCATCTTGCGCTTGGCCAACTCCACGTCGATGCGGACGACGATGGGCATCAGATCACCGCTGCCATGTCGGTCCGCAGGGTGGTGGCCTGCCGCAACAGCGCCCTCATCACCACCATGAGGAGCCCCAGCACGCTGACGCCCACCGTCAGCAGGAACAGCAGCAGTGGCAGCCCCGGGTCGTCCGCGTTGAACCCCACGTAGAGGAAGACACCCACGAGCACCACCCATGCGGCGGCGATGGCCCACACGATCGCGTCCACCCACTTCAGAGACGCTTCGGTGAAGATGCGGTCGCTCTTGACCAGGCTGAGCAGCTTCCAGGTCGCGACGATGACGACCTGGACGCACAGCACCCAGAACACCGCGATGATCGTGGCCGGCCAGCGGAGGTAGGCGTCCTCCGGAGACTCCTGGGCCATGTACGCGAACTGCCCGGGCAGCGAGAGGGTCTGGAACACGACCAGGACCCCGAACAACACCACGAGGAAAACTCTGAGAGCGGCAACCGCTCGATGCTCCGTAACCATGCATCGAGTTTCGCTCGTTACCTATCGAAAGTCAATCGGTTGCCGGGGTGTCGGTTCGGGCTCACAACGACGTCGGCCTCGCCTTCTGGGGATAGAACGTCTCGTGACGGGCCAGCATGGCGACGAATTCGCCGATCTTGCGCTCGCGGGTCTCCGCCCGCTTGACGGCGTTGAGGCGATGGATGAGAGCGAACCGGTTGGCCTTGGTGAGCACGTCGAGCATGGCCTGGGCGGCGGGCTCGGCGGCGATGGCGGCGAGCAGGTCGGCCGGCACCTCCGCCTCCGACGGCGGGGCGTAGGCGGCCGCCCATCGCCCGTCGGCCTTCGCGGCGTCCACCGCGGCGCGGCCCGCCGGCAACATCCGCCCCTGCTCCTCCAGCCGGGCCACGTGCCCGACGTTGCGCTGGGACCAGGAACTGCGGGGCCGACGCGGGGTGAACCGGATCCAGGACGACTCCTCATCCCGCTTGCGGGCCTGCCCGTCGATCCAGCCGGCGCACAGGCCCTCGTCGACCGCCTGCTGCCAGGTCAGCGTCGTGACAGTGCCACCCTTCTTGGTCAGGGCGAGCCACACGCCCGGCGACGTGGCGTGGTTGGCCGCCAACCAGGCGCGTAACGCGTCGGCATCCGCGACGACCAACTCAGCCAGCTCGGCGCTCGTCATGCACGCAAGCTATCCGCCGGGTCCGACAGCCGGTGACCGCCGTGGGACTCGACCAACGCGTCCACGACGGCCGCGGCGTCGGCGTCCGCCACGTCCGATGGGTACTCCGGCAGCAGGTCGTCCCAGGCGATCAGCCACGACCCGAACAGCTGAGCCTGCCCCTCGGGCCGAGCGAAGAACCAGACGTGCAGGTGAGCGCCACCATCTCCGAAGCGGTGGACGTGCGCTCGCGAGACGTGCGGCAGCGCCTGCATGTGCCGAACGATCCGGGTGCTCAACAGCCCAAGTTCGGCAGCCAGTTCGTCAGGGAGATCCGCCATGTCGTGGTGATCGAGCGGCAACAGCATGAGCGCCAGCGGGACGCCCACGCCCGGGATTCGGATCAACCGCCAACGCTCGTTGAACCAGATCCCTTCGTCCCGATTGCGGCAGGTGTCGCAGTCCGCCGGGTCTTCGCCGTGCCGCGCCGGCTCCGGCAGCACCGGAGGCCGCAGCGGCGACACTCGAAGTCCGTCCGACTCGAACGGGCTGATCTCCCACCCGGTCATCCGCGCCAGGGGAAGGCGGCGCTCGTCATCCGCGGCAGCGACCGCGCGGTCGTAGAACTCGTCCGGTGGTAAGGCCATGCGGCACAGACTAGTACGACAAGATCCACATTGGCCGGTGGCAGATCGTCATCGAGCGGCAGACCGCCGAGGGCCCGCCCCACACCCCAGCCGCTCCCTCCTGGTCGATGCCGTTCGGCCTACGTTCGTCGGTGGTAATGGTTGCGGCGCGGGAGCTGGTCGGGGTCGAGCCAGGCCGGCGGCAGGAACTCCGGGTGCCCGTCGTCGCCAAGCCGGACGACCCAGTCGGTCTGGTGGACGTGCCGGTGGTGGTGGCCGCAGAGCAGCACGGCGTTGTCGAGGCTGGTCGGGCCCCCGTCGGCCCAGTGCCGGATGTGGTGGGCGGCGCACCAGCGCGGCGGCCGGTCGCAGCCGGGGAAGGTGCAGCCGCCGTCGCGAAGCACCAGGGCTCGTCGCAGCGGACCGGTGATCAGGCGGCGTTGCCGGCCCACGTCAAGAACCTGGCCCGCGCCGCCGAGCACGGCGGGCAGGACGGCGGCATCGCAGGCGAGCCGACGCACAGTGTCGGGGGTGAGCCGCAGTCCGACGTCGAGGCTTCCGGCGCCCAAACTGGCGGGTCAGCCCGTCGTAGTTGGTGGTGACGACGAGCTGAGCCGGGTCGCCGCCGTTCTCGGGCAGTTCACCAGAACGCAGCGCCAGCCGGCACACGTCCGCGAGGGCGTCGTGGCGACGTTGCCCGGCGCAGCGGGTGTCGTCGGGCCCGGCGGGTGCGCTCAGCGGGTCGATGGCGGCGCGCAGCAGCGCGGCGGCCTCCTCGTCGAGCGTGCCGCTGAGCCGTAACCGCCCGCCGGTCTGCTCGGAGATGGTGACGTGCCGATCGCGGGCGGCCCGGGCGGCCTCGGCGGCCAGGGCCGCCGCCGCGGCGGCGTCGGCGAGGTCGGGAGCAACGTGGTCGAGGATGCGGGTGCCGAGTTTGCGCAGCAGGGTGGGGTCGAACTGCGCCGCCCACTCGACCAGCACACCGACGGCCTTGTCGGCCACCTCGGCCCCGGCCGAAGCCGACACGGTGGCGGTCGTGTCGGCGATGACCCGGGCCTGCTCCACGCTGACCGCTCCGCTCGCCAGGGCTTCGCGCACGGCGGGCGGAGCCACGTCGAGCGAGGCGGCGAGGCCGACCAGCCGACGAGCGGCGGAAACGTCGAGTCGCAGGCGGTGGCGCAACCACACCGTCGTCGAGGAGGCGCCCTGCGCGAGCGCGGTGCCTCGACCGTCCAGCTCACGGACCACCGCCAACTGCACCGACGCCAGCCGCTGCTGAAGTCGGTGCGTGGTGTCGAGCACCGCGATCAGGTCGTGCTCGGAGAGGGCCCAGGCCGGGGCGTCGGCGGAGGTCGCCACCGCACTCTCCGCCCGCGCCAACTCATCGATCACAGGCAAATTCTAGAACGGGTGTACGACAACCTTCGGCCCGCGCTACCGCCTAGAACCACACGCTCAGAGATATTCAGCCGTCGGACAGCTCCGGGCGGTGCTCCCGAATCCACGCCGCCACGTCCGACTTCCGCCAGACCTTTCCTTGCACTAGATCGGCCACCGGATCGGGGAAGTTCCGGTGACTGGTGATCACGTAAACGCGCTGCTTACTGATGCCACCGAGCATCGCGCGAATCTCCGCAGCGCCCACCAGCTCCATAGGGCGGACGCTAGACACTTGACCCGGCTCCTTGACCCGGGGCAACTCATCGGTCACCGTAAAGGGCATGTCGGCGTCTAGCGAACACATCCCTGATCGCGCTCCCCTGAGCAGCTTGCACCCGGTGCACCAGCACCTGCCGCGCCGGCCGCTGTGGCTCTGCCGCGTATGCGCGGCGACCTGGCCCTGCGCGACCGCGAGGATGCTGCTACGGGTGGAGTACGGCACCGACCGGGTGGCGCTGTCGATCTACATGGCCAGCCAACTGTTCGACGCGACAGCCGACCTGCTCACGCTCAACCCCGACCCAGCACCCGACCCACGGGCGCTGTTCGACAGGTTTCTGGCGTGGACGGTTCAGCCGAGCCCGTGACAGCAGGAGGTCAGGCGCTGTCGTCGTCCGGGGTTCGCTTGGCGCGGCTGGGCTGCACCCGTTTGGGTTCGCCGGGCATCTTCGGGTGGTCCGGCGGGTACGGCAGGTCGCCCTGGCCGGCGGCGGCGTCCCGCTCGGCCCACTCCAGCAGCGGGGTGATGTCCCACGGTGCGTCGTCGATGCCGGCGTGCGGATCATCTCGCTCGGCGAGCCGGGCCGGCACGGTGCGCAGGTCGAAGTCGTCCGGGTCGACGTCGGGTAGCTCGTCCCAGCTGACCGGGGTCGAGACGGTGGCCCGCGCGTTGGCTCGCAGCGAGTACGCGCAGGCGATCGTGCGGTCGCGCGCCATCTGGTTGAAGTCGACGAAGACCCGGGTGCCGCGCTCCTCCTTCCACCAGGCGGTGGTGACCAGGTCGGGGTTGCGGCGCTCCACCTCCCGGGCCAGCGCGATGGTGGCCCGGCGCACCTCGGTGAACGTCCAGCGGGGTTGGATGCGCAGGTAGACGTGCACGCCCCGGCCGCCGGAGGTCTTCGGCCACCCGGCCACGCCCAGCTCGTCGAGGAGCGTGCGGACCTCACCGGCGGCCCGTGCCGCGTCGGCGAAGTCGGTGCCGGGCTGCGGGTCCAGGTCGATGCGCAGCTCGTCGGGACGGTCGACGTCGGCGGCCCGCACGGGCCACGGGTGGAAGACGATGGTGCCCATCTGCGCCGCCCAGGCCACGTGCGCCAGATCGGCTGGGCAGAGCTCCGCCGCGTTCCGACCGCTCGGGAAGGTGATCTGCGCGGTCGTCACCCAGGGCGGCACCCCCCGGGTGGGCACCCGCTTCTGAAAGAACGCCTCGCCCTCGACGCCCTCGGGGAAGCGTTGCAGGGTGGTCGGCCGGTCCCGCAGGGCACGCATGATCCCGTCGCCGACCGCGAGGTAGTAGTGGAACACGTCCGCCTTGGTGAACCCCCGCTGCGGGAAGATCACCCGATCCGGACTGCTCAGCCGGACGGTGTGCCCGGCTACCTCGACCTCGGCGGCCGCAGCCTTGGTGCCACCCATCCCGCGACCTTATGCCAAGCCCCCGACGTTCGACGTACCGTTGACGGGTGAGTCTTGACGACAATGAGCTGCCCCGTACCGACGAAGAGTGGCGGGTCCGACTGACCCCCGAGGAGTTCCACGTCCTGCGGGAGGCCGGCACCGAACGCCCGTGGACGGGTGAGTACGTGGATACGAAGGCCCAAGGGGTCTACCACTGTCGCGCCTGCGGGCTGGAGCTGTTCTCCAGCGACACGAAGTTCGACTCGCACTGCGGCTGGCCGAGCTTCGACGACGCCATCCCGGGCCGGGTCAAGGAAATCGAGGACCGCGCCCTCGGCATGGCCCGTACGGAGATCCGCTGCGCCCGCTGCGACAGTCACCTCGGGCACGTCTTCCACGGCGAGGGCTTCACCCCGAAGGACACCCGGCACTGCGTCAACTCGGTCTCCATCAAGCTGGAACCCCGCTGACCCGGGCACTCAGGGCGTAACAGCGCTCAGGACGTGACCGTGCTCAGGGCGTACCCCTGAGCAGCTCGACCTCGGCGGTCCGGGACTGCTCGATCCGGCGGGCCAGGTCGCGGACCCGCTCGTTGCGGCCGACGCCGACGTGGGATCGGGCCAGCTCGGCGGCCGATCGCTGGTGGTCGGTGAGCACCTCGCGCAGCACGCGGTCGACGTCCGCGTCCGGCGTGGTTCGCAGCCGGTCGAGCGCGGCGTCGTCGCCGTGCCCGTCGTGGTGGTGTGCGGCCGCGCTGGCGCCCGGCCCGGTCGTGGGCAACCAGCCGCGCATCGCGGCCAGTTCGTCGGCCTCGGTCGCCTCGACGGCGGCGGCCAGGGTGCGCAGCGCGTCGTCGCGCACCCGGTCCCGGGCCAGCCGGACGATCTGCAGGGTGCGTTCGCTGTGCCCGACCATGGTGCTCAGGAACACCACGTCGATCCCGCTCATCGCGTCCGCCTCGATCGCGGACCCGACGCCCGCGGACCCGACGCCCGCGTCCCCGGCCGCCGCCGAGCCGGCCGGGGACGCGGGTGCCGGCTGCGGCAGAGTCGGCGGGCTCGACGTGGGCGCTCCTGCGCAGGCTCCGGTGAGCAGCAGAGCCGCGACGAGGGTCGCCAGCGGGGTACGGCGGGGCATGCCGGTGCTCCGTTCACGCGAGAGCGGCGACACGGGTGCGACCAGGGGCCGCACCCGTGCGGTCAGACCTGGAGCCAGAGCGCCGGGACGTTCGGCGGCTCCCAGCCCGGGATCGCTGTGTGCGCCTGCCGGCAGCGGTACGTCGCTCCGCCGTAGGTGACCTGGTCGCCGACCTGGTACGCCCGGCCCGTCGTCCAACTGCCGCCCGGCGCGGGCGGAGTGGTCGGTGTGGTGGTCGGGGTGGGCCGTGGGGTGGGTGAGCTGGTGGGGGTGGGCGTCGGGTTCGACCCTCCGCCGCCGATCTGCACGTCGATGCAGGAGTAGAAGGCGTTCGCCGTGTCGGAGATGTTCCACACCGCGAGGATCTTCTGCCGGCCGGAGAAGCCGCCGAGATTGACGTTGTGCGACACCGTGGCGCCCGGCTGCTGGCCGTTGCCGTTGACGACGCCGACCCGGGTGTTGCCGATCCAGTACTCCCAGTTGCTGGTGGCGTGCCGGGCGGTGTTCACCCAGGTGAAGGTCAGCGAGCTGCCCACCAAGGTGGCCGGCCAGCCCCGACTGTCGTCGTTGAGGACTGCGAACTGGGCGATTCCGGCATTGCAGCTGCGGAGGCCCTTGGGCCCTTCGACGCTCTGCGGCTCGTACTTGATCTGCCCGCAGTCGGGCACCCGGCCCTGCGCGCAGAGCGCCTGCCGGCTCGGTGGGGCGGAGACGTAGCCGTGCGCCTGCGCGGGGGCGGCGACGGTGAGGGTGGCGGCGACGGCGCCCGCCGCCACCAGCGGGACGGTGATTCTTCGACGCATCGGGCAGCTCCTTCTCCAGGTGCGGTGAGGTGCCCTCAAGGTAATTTAAACATTGTTAACAGTAAAGACTCTCATCGATAAATCCATCGATGGCGACAGTTTTCTTCTCAGAGCCGGAGCAGGCTGCCCCGGTCGTCGACCTGATCGGCCGACTCGTCGTCCAACCAGACGCCGCCGGCGCCGAGGTAACGGAACCGGTACTCCCCCGGCGGCAGCTTCACCGTCACCGTCCTGGTGCCGTCGCGGCGGGCCACCAACTCGTGCCGACCCGGCTGCCAGCCGTTGAAGGAGCCGACGACGCTCACCGGGCCGGGCGGGACATCGCGAGGCAGACAGAAGGTGACCCGGGTCTGGTTGCCGAAGAGCCTGTTGCGCTTGATCACGGTGATCCTCCGGGGGTTGCGGCGGTTCACCCGGCACAACGGGCAACACGCCGACGCCGACACGCCGCAGCCGCGGCCAGGCGTCGACATTCGCCCCCACGTCGGGGCCACCTGAGGGATTCTGTAGGCACTTGTCCATTTAATGGAGGTTTTCGGTGGCAACCTGCGAGGTCTGCGGCAACGACTACTGGATGGCGTTCGAGGTGCACACCGTCAGCGGCGACGTGCACACCTTCGACTCGTTCGAGTGCGCGATCCACCGCATGGCACCGATCTGCGAGCACTGCCAGGTCAAGATCGTCGGGCACGGCGTCGAGGTCAACGGCCGCTTCTTCTGCTGCGCACACTGCGCCCGCGCCGTCGAGGGCGCTGTGGGCGCCGAGATCCGCGACGCCGTCGGCGCCCGCCCGGCCTGACCGCGCCAGCCCGGCCACGGGCCAGCAATCTGCGGTACGGTCGTCGCCATGCGGCCATTCCTGGGCGTCCTGCCCCCGCCGCGCTCCTGAGCGGAGCGCTGCGCCTCTCGCCGACCGGGTGACCTGACCCCGCTCGGCCACCCTGTCGTACGCGCTCCGTCGACGTCGTCCTCGTCAACGGCTCACCCTTCGGAGCGCTCCCGTGTCCACGACCCGTACCGCGCTGCCGGCCGCCCCGGCCGCCAGCCACGCCGCCCGCAGCGGCCTGATCCAGATCACCGTCACCGGCGTGCTGTGGGGCACCACCGGCGTGGCGGTGCAACTCCTGCGCGAGAGCACCGGACTCAGCCCGGTGAGCATCGGCTTCCACCGCCTCGCCATCGCCGCGCTCGTGCTGCTGGCGTGTACCGCCGGCCGGCTCCGCACGCTCGTGGCCACAGTGCGCGCCGCGCCCGTACCGCTGCTGCTCACCGGCGTCGGCCTCGGCCTCTACCAGGCGCTCTACTTCGCCGCCGTGGCCTGGGCCGGGGTCAGCGTGGCCACCATCGTCAGCCTGGGCCTGGCCCCGGTGCTCGCCGCGGCCTGGGAGTCGGCGCAGGCCCGCCGCCTCCCCGGCCCGCTGCGACTCGGCACGCTGGTCGCGGCGGTGGCCGGCCTCGTCCTGATCACCGCCGCCACCGAACACCCCGGCGCGGCGGCGCCCGCCCCGCTGCTCGGCCTGCTCGCGGCGGCCGGCTCCGGCCTCGGGTACGCGGTGACCACCCTGATCAGCCGCCAGGTGTCGCAGCGCACCGCGCCGATGACACTGACCACCCTCTCCACCACGATCGGCGCGCTGACCCTCGCGCCGTTCGCAGTGGTCGCCGGGGTCAGCGTGCCGGTACGCCTCGACACCGTGGCGCTGCTGCTGCACCTCGGCGTGGTCACCACCGCGGTCGCGTACGCGTTGTTCTACGCCGGGCTGCGCACCACCCCGGGCAGCGTCGCGGCCGTGCTGACCCTGCTCGAACCGCTCACCGCCGCGGCCCTGGCGGTGGCGCTGCTGCACGAACCACTCCCCCTGCCGGTGATCGTCGGCGGCGGCCTGCTGCTCACCGCCGTGGCCGCCACCTACCTCGCACCCGACCGGGCGGAAACCCGGTGAAAACTCGCCCGACCTACCATCGGTGGATGCCCCAGCAGACCACCGAACTCCGGACGGCCTCCTTCGCGGACCTGAACGCCCGCACCCTCCACGACCTGCTCAAGCTGCGCATCGACGTGTTCGTGGTGGAGCAGAACTGCCCGTACCCGGAGCTGGACGGGCGCGACGTCGAGCCGGGCACCCGGCACGTCTGGCTCACCGACGGCGGCGCGCCCCTGGCGTACCTGCGGATCCTGGCCGACCCGGACGGCGTCGCCCGGATCGGTCGGGTGGTGGTGGCCCCGGCGGCGCGCGGCGGCGGACACGCCGGCCGGCTGATGACGGCGGCGCTGGAGGTGGTGGGCAACCGGCCCTGCGTGCTGGACGCCCAGTCGCACCTGGTCGCGTTCTACACCCGGCACGGCTTCGCCGTCAGCGGCCCCGAATATGTCGAGGACGGCATTCCGCACACGCCGATGCGGCGCGATGCCATTGACGGCTGACGATCGAGCTGGCATGGTGCCGGGTAGAGCCATCGCGGGAGCCAGCGATCAGGCACGGGAGTGGGCAACTCCCGGCGATCCGGGTGTCGACGTCCGACCTCATCCCCCCGGGGGCTCCATGTTCACTCCCACCCGATCACGACGCGTGCTCTGGTTGTTCGCCATCGCGGCGACCGTCACGCTCCTGTTGACGACCGCACTGACCACCATGCTGCCCAGGCCCGCTTCGGCGCATGGTTCGGTCGTCGACCCGGCCTCGCGTAACTACAGCTGCTGGCAACGCTGGGGCGGCGACTTCCAGAACCCTCGGATGGCCACCGAAGACCCGATGTGCTGGCAGGCCTGGCAGGCCGACCCGGCCGCCATGTGGAACTGGAACGGCCTGTTCCGCGAGGGAGTCGGGGGCAACCACCAGGCCGCCGTCCCCGACGGCCAGCTGTGCAGCGGCGGACGCACCCAGAGCCCCCGCTACAACGCGCTGGACACCGTCGGCGCCTGGAAGACCACAGCGGTGTCGAACAACTTCCGGCTCCGCTTCTTCGACCAGGCCAGCCACGGCGCCGACTACATCCGGGTGTACGTGACCAAGCAGGGCTTCAACTCCGCCACCCAACCGCTCGGCTGGGGCAACCTGGAGTTGGCCGGCCAGATCGGTAACACCCCGGCCTCCCGGTGGGACCCGGACACCGGTGGTGTCTCGATCCAGATCCCGGTCAGCGCGCCGGGACGCACCGGACGGCACATCGTCTACACCGTCTGGCAGGCCAGCCACCTGGACCAGTCGTACTACCTGTGCAGCGACGTCGACTTCGGCGGCGGATCGACCACCCCGCCGCCCACCACGCCCCCGCCGACCACGCCCCCGCCGACCACCCCGCCGCCGGCCGGTGCCTGCACGGCGACGTACCAGGTGACCGGTCAGTGGTCCGGTGGCTTCCAGGCCGAGGTGAAGGTGACCGCCGGCGGTTCACCGACCCGGGGCTGGTCGGTGAGCTGGAACTACGGCAACGGCCAGCAGGTCACCTCGTCGTGGAACGCGACGGTCGGCGCCAACGGCACGCTGGTCACCGCACGTAACGCGAACCACAACGGCACCCTTGCCGCCGGAGCGAGCACCACGTTCGGTTTCCTCGGCTCGTGGAACGGCAGCAACCCGGTTCCGCTGGTCTCCTGTACGACGACCAGCTGATCCCCGTCCGGCGCCGCACCCGGGCGGGGGTGCGGCGCCGGCCGGCGGGAAATGCGGTGGTGCCCGGCGCTCCGTCCGGGCACCATCCCCGCATGATCGAGATCAAGGTGCTCACCCCCGATGACTGGCCCACCTGGCGCGAGCTGCGGTTGGCCGCCCTCGCCGAGGCACCGGGAGCGTTCGGCTCCCGGCTCGCCGACTGGCAGGGCGACGGCGACCGCGAGCAGCGCTGGCGCGACCGGCTGAGCATCCTCGACTCACTCAACCTGGTGGCCGTCCTCGGCGGGCGTCCGGTCGGGATGGCGAGCGGCGTACCCACGCCGGACCCGCTGACGCTGGACCTGATCTCGATGTGGGTACACCCCGACGCCCGCGGCAGGGGTGTCGGGGACCGCCTGGTGAACGAGGTGGCGCGCTGGGCCTGGGAGCGCGGCGGCGAGCAGCTACGGCTCGCCGTCATGCCGGACAACGCGCGGGCGAAGTCCCTCTACCACCGTGCCGGCTTCCGCTTGACCGACGAGTCAGGTGACTTCCTGCCCGACGGCGTACGCCGAGAACAGATCATGCTCCGCCCCCTCCACCCCCGTGCCGCCTCGTCGATCAAGGAGTTGTGGTGGTCGACGAAGCACCCACGGAAGGGCGAACCAGGCACCACAATTCCATGATCGACGAGGTCGGGCAGCCGGTGCGGCGATCTTGCACTTTCGGTTGCCGGATAGCGGCTTATGCCCCTTTCGCCGGGGCAGAAAGTGCAAGATCGCGGGGGCGGGGCGGGGCGGGGGCGGGGGCGGGGCGGGGCGGGCGGGGGCGGTTGACCTGTCAGACCAGGCAGTTGACGATCTCGGCTACCGAACGGCGGCGGCCGGTGTAGAACGGGACCTCTTCGCGGACGTGCCGGCGGGCGCCGGAGGCGCGCAGGTCCCGCATCAGGTCGACGATCCGGTGCAGTTCGTCGGCCTCGAAGGCGAGCATCCACTCGTAGTCACCGAGCGCGAACGAGGCGACAGTGTTGGCGCGCACGTCCGGGTAGCCGCGGGCCATTTTGCCGTGCTCGGCCAGCATCTCGCGCCGCTCGGCGTCGGGCAGCAGGTACCACTCGTAGGAGCGGACGAACGGGTACACGCAGATGTAGGGGCGGGCCTCCTCGCCGGCAAGGAACGCCGGGATGTGGCTCTTGTTGAACTCCGCCGGCCGGTGGAGCGCCATCTGCGACCACACCGGGGTCAGCGCCCGACCCAGCGTGGTGCGGCGGAACCGCAGGTACGCGTCCTGGAGCGCGTCGGGGGACGCGGAGTGCCACCAGATCATCACGTCCGCGTCGGCGCGCAGCCCGGAGACGTCGTACACGCCCCGGACCACCACGTCCTTGCCGGCCAGCTCGTCGAAGAGCGACACCACCTCACCGGTGACGTTGTCCCGCAGCGAGGGCAGCGGGGAGCTGGCCCGGAACACCGACCACATGGTGTAGCGGATGCTGTCGTTCAGCTCCCGCAACCGGGCCGCGTTGGTCTGCTCGGTCATCTCGCCGATCCTCCCAGTGCTGTGATGATCTCTTCGGCCGCCGTCTCGCCGGAGCGGACGCAGACCGGGATGCCGACACCGTCGTAGCCGGCGCCCGCGAGGGCCAGTGTGGGATGCGCGCCACGCAGCGCCGTCCGCGCGGCGGCGAGCCGGTCGGCGTGGCCCGGCGCGTACTGCGGCAGCGCACCGCCCCACCGCTGCACGTGCCCGTCGACGGGGGCGGGCAGCGGGGTGCCGAGCACCGCCGACAGTTCCCGGTGCACGGTGGCCGCCAGGTCCGCGTCGGGGCGCTGAAGGTGCGCCTCCTCGCCGTACCGGCCCACCGAGGCGCGCACCACTGCCAACCCGTCCGGCCGGCGCAGGTGCCCCCACTTGGTGGTGGAGAAGGTCGCTGCCTTGATCAGTAGGCCCTCGGTGCTCGGCACGAGGAAGCCGGACAGCTCGGGCAGTCGCGGCTGCGGCAACGCCATGGTGACCAGGGCGACGCTCGCGTAGTCCAGCGCGCCGACGCCCGCCGCCACCGCCGGCGCGGGGCCGGCGAGCAGCCGTGCCGCCGGTCGCGCCGGCACCGCCAGCACCACGGCGTCCACGTCCACCATCGACGACTCCAGCTCGGCGCGTCTGCCGCCGCGCCGCGACCTGGAGCCGTCGTCCGGGCAGCGGGTCGGGCCGACGGTGAGCCGCCAGCCGGTTTCGGTCGGTGTCAGCTCGCGCACTGCGGCGTCCCGCCGTACCGTCGCGCCGCTGGCCGCCACCGCCGCCTCGACCAGTGTGCTCAGGCCACCGGCGAGGGTGCCGAAGACCGGGGCGCCGGGCGCACGCGGCGCGGCGGCCTGCGCGGCCCGGACCGCGCCGACCAGGGTGTGCTCCACCCGGGCCGCGCGGGCCAGCGCCGGCATCGTCGTGACCAGGGAGAGATCGTCGGCGCGGCCCGCGTACACGCCGCCCAGCATCGGGTCGACCAGCCGCTCGACCACCTCGTCGCCGAAGCGGGACCGGACCAGCGCGCCCACCGAGACGTCCGCGTCCGGCCCGACCAGCGGCCGACCGCCGTCGGTGTCGGCGTCCGCGGCCGGGCGGGCGACGGTGGCCACCCGCTCCAGATCCCCGGGTACGCCCACCAGGGTGCCGCCCGGGATGGGGCGCAGCCCCCCGTTGATGACCAGCGCGGCCTGCCCGACGGTGGGGTGCACGATCTTCTCGGCCAGCCCGAGCCGGCGGGCGAGGGCCACCGCCGCGCTCTCGGCGCCGGTCGGGTCGCGCATCAGGAACGACTCCGCGCCGAACTCCACCGGCTGACCGGCCAGTTCCCCGGTGCGCAGCTTTCCGCCCAGCGCGCCGGACTGCTCGTACACGGTGATCTCGGTGCCGGCCGGTGCGCGGTCGCGCAGGCGGACCGCGGCGGCCAGCCCGGCGATCCCGCCGCCGACCACCGCCACCCGCCAGGGCTGCCGCATTCCCGGTCAGCCCTGGTCGGCCCGGCGGCTGGACAGCTCGTGCACCAGCGCGACCACCCGGGTCAGCACCTCCGGGTCAGTCTCCGGCAGCACCCCGTGGCCGAGGTTGAACACGTGCCCGGGGGCGGCCCGGCCCTGCTCCAGGATGCGGCGTACCTCGGCCTCCACGACCGGCCACGGCGCGAGCAGCACGGACGGGTCCAGGTTGCCCTGCACCGCCTTGTCCGCGCCGATCCGGCCGGTGGCCACGTCCAGGGGCGTACGCCAGTCGACGCCGACCACGTCGGCCCCGGCCTCGCCCATCGCGCCGAGCAGCTCGGCGGTGCCCACCCCGAAGTGGATCCGGGGCACCCCGGCCAGCCCGCTCAGCACGGCGGTCGAGTGCGGCAACACGAAACGGCGGTAGTCGGCCTCGGAGAGCGCGCCGGCCCACGAGTCGAACAGCTGCACGGCGGAGACGCCGGCCTCGATCTGCACCCGCAGGAAGGCCAGCGTCACCTCGGCCAGCCGGGCGCAGAGCGCGTGCCACAGCTCCTCATCGCCGTACATCAGGGCCTTGGTCTTCGCGTGGGTGCGCGACGGACCGCCCTCGACCAGGTAGCTGGCCAGCGTGAACGGCGCACCGGCGAAGCCGATCAGCGGGGTGTCGCCCAGCTCGACCACCAACTGCCGGACGGCCTCGTCCACGTACGAGACGTCGTCGCGGGTGATCCGGCGGATCCGTTCCACGTCGGCGGCGGTGCGGATCGGCTCGGCGACCACCGGGCCGGTGCCCGGCACGATGTCCAGGTCGATCCCGGCCGCGGCGACGGGCACCACGATGTCGCTGAACAGGATCGCCGCGTCCACGCCGTGGCGGCGCACCGGCTGGAGGGTGATCTCGGTGACCAGCTCCGGGCGCCGGCAGGACTCCAGCATCGGCACGCTCGCCCGGATCTCCCGGTACTCCGGCAGGGAGCGGCCGGCCTGGCGCATGAACCAGACCGGGGTGTGCGGGACGGGCCGACGTCGGCAGGCCCGGATGAAGGGCGAGTCGGCCGGTCCGCCGGGGCGGGAATCTCCGTCTCGGGCGACAGTGCCCGTGGTGTCCGTGGTCATCGCCGCAATCGTGCCACGCCCCCCACCGGAAACCGGGTGGGGGTGAGAGGAAGGGCACCGTTCCTTACGTCCGGCGCCCTTCACGAGCGTCGGCGCGCCGTCGAAGCGGGCGACGGGCGTCGGCATAGGCTGCCGACATGGCCCCCCCGATCGCGCTCCCGGAGACGTTCGCCCGAGCGGTCGCCGGGCTGCGGTCGGCCGCCCCCCGGCCGGAGATCACCCTGGAGGAGGTCGGCGCTCCCCAGCGGCTGGCCCCGTACGCGTTCGCGCTCGCCGCCACCGTGCTGCGCGACGACGACGAGGTGGCGACCGGCCGACTGATCCTGCTGCACAACCCGGTCGGGCACGAGGCGTGGCAGGGCACCCTGCGGCTGGTCACCTACGTGACCGCCGAGTTGGAGGTCGATCTGGCCGCCGACCCGCTGCTGCCCGGGGTCGGCTGGACGTGGCTGACCGACGCGTTGGACGCCCAGGACGCCGGCCACCGGGCGATCGGCGGAACGGTGACGCAGACCATGTCGACCCGGTTCGGCGATCTCGCCGGGCCGCCGACCATCGGTGACATCGAGATCCGCGCGTCCTGGACGCCGATCGACGACGACCTGACCCCACACCTGCTCGGCTGGTGCGCGTTGCTCGCCTCCACCGCCGGCCTCCCCCCACCCGGCGTCACCGCCCTCTCCGACCGCCGCCCGGCCGGCGCAGCCTGACGTTCGGCCCCCGGGAGGACACTTTGCGGACACCTGATCGACACACGCCGGACCGGCTGCACCCGCCGGATCTCCGCGCGCACTAGGGTTGTCAGGTGACCGACGAACCACCCCTGCGCCGTCGGCCCACCGAAGAACTTCCGGGAAACGCACTCCAGCACCCGCCGTCGGCCCAGCCGCAGCCGGCGGGCGCGGGGGCCGACCCGGCCGACGGTGGGCCAGTTCCGCTGACCGCCCCGCGTGACGGCACCCCCGATCCGGTGGCCGCCCCGGCCGAGCTTGCCGAGGTCGTGGCCCGCTTCGCGGCGGGCACCGGCCCGGTCGCCCTGGACGCCGAGCGAGCTTCCGGCTACCGCTACAGCCAACGCGCGTACCTGGTGCAACTGCGCCGGGCCGGTGCGGGCACGGCCCTGATCGACCCGCTGCCCCTGCCCGACCTCAGCGCGCTGGACGCCGTGATCGGCGAGGCCGAGTGGGTTCTCCACGCGGCCAGCCAGGATCTGCCCTGCCTGGCCGAGGTGGGGCTGCGCCCGCGCCGACTGTTCGACACCGAGCTGGCGGCTCGGCTGGCCGGCTTCGAACGCGTCGGGCTGGCCGCGCTCACCGAGCAGCTGCTCGGGTTCACCCTGGAGAAGCACCACTCCGCGGCCGACTGGTCGAGCCGACCGCTGCCCGAGTCGTGGTTGACGTACGCCGCCCTCGACGTGGAGCTGCTCACCGACCTGCGCGACGCGCTGGACGCCGAGTTGACCCGGCAGGGCAAGTCGGCCTGGGCCGCGGAGGAGTTCGCGGCCCTGGTCCGCACCGGGGCGCGTCCACCGCGGGTCCGGGCGGAGCCGTGGCGGCGTACCTCGGGCATCCACCGGCTGCGGGGGGCGCGGGCCCAGGCCCGGGTCCGCTCGATGTGGTACGCCCGGGACCAGATCGCCTCCCGGCGGGACGCCGCTCCCGGTCGGGTGTTGCCCGACTCGGCGATCATCGCCGCGGCCGAGCTGGACCCGAAGGACGAGAAGACCCTGCTGACCCTGCCCGGCTTCGGTGGTCGGTCGGTCCGTCGGCTGGCCCGCACCTGGCTCGCCGCGCTCGACGACGCCCGGCAGCTGCCGGAGGATTCCCTGCCGGTCTCGCCGGCCGTGGAGGGTCCGCCCCCGCCACACCGGTGGGCCGAACGGGACCCGGTGGCGGCCGGTCGGCTGGCCCGCTGCCGAGAGGTCGTGATCCGCATCGCTGGCGAGCACAACCTTCCGCCGGAAAACCTGATCACTCCGGATTCGGTCCGTCGGCTGGCCTGGACCCCGCCGGAGGAGATCACCGAAGGGTCGGTAGCCGAGACCCTGCGCGGCCTCAACGCCCGCGAGTGGCAGATCGGCCTCCTCACCCCCGACCTGACCGAAGCCCTGTCCCCCACTCCCGCCCTCCCCTAACCTCCCACCGCACTCCCCGCACTCCCCGCGCCCCCTGCGGTTGATCATGAAGTTGTTGCCCTCCGCACCGGCGTGTCGGGGCAACAACTTCATGATCGACCGGGAGCGGCGGGCCCGGGGGCAGCGCCCCGGGGGCGGCCCGGGTGTGGGGTGGGCCACAGCAGGGGGTGGGTACGGGGTTGGTTACTGGCGAGTAGCATCCGAGGGAAACGTGCCCGTGTCGGCGACCCTTGTTCCGGTCCGGCGTGCCGCCCGGCGCGAAGGCCGAATCACTGTCGAATAGGAGGCCCAAGTGCCCCGTGAAGTTCGCGACGTCGTCTTCGTCGACGGCGTCCGTACCCCGTTCGGCAAGGCGGGTGGCATGTACGCCAACACCCGCGCCGACGACCTGGTGATCCGCTGCATCCGGGAACTGCTGCGTCGCAACCCGCAGCTGCCCCCGGAGCGGGTCGAGGAGGTCGCCATCGCGGCCACCACCCAGATCGGCGACCAGGGCCTCACCATCGGCCGCACCGCCGCCCTGCTGGCCGGGCTGCCCAAGACCGTTCCCGGCTTCGCCATCGACCGGATGTGCGCCGGTGCGATGACCGCTGTCACCACAGTGGCCAGTGGCATCGCCATGGGCGCGTACGACATCGCCATCGCCGGTGGCGTCGAGCACATGGGCCGCCACCCGATGGGTGAGGGCGTCGACCCCAACCCGCGCATCATCGCGGAGAAGCTGGTCGACCCGTCCGCGCTGGTGATGGGCTCCACCGCGGAGAACCTGCACGACCTGGTCCCGCACATCACCAAGGCACGCACCGACGCGTTCGCGCTCGCCTCGCAGCAGAAGACCGCCAAGGCGTACGCCAACGGCAAGCTCCAGGACGACCTGGTGCCAGTGGCCATCCGCGACGCGGAGGGCGGCTGGGGCCTGGCAGGAGTGGACGAGGCCCCGCGGGACACCACGCTTGCGAAGTTGGCCACCCTGAAGACCCCGTTCCGCCCGCACGGCAAGGTCACCGCGGGCAACGCGGCCGGCCTGAACGACGGCGCCACCGCGAGTCTGCTGGCCGACGAGGCCACCGCCCGCGAGCTGGGCCTGCCGGTCGCCATGCGGCTGGTGTCGTTCGGCTTCGTCGGAGTCGAGCCGGAGGTGATGGGCGTCGGTCCGATCCCGTCGACGGAGAAGGCGCTGCGCCTCGCCGGGCTCAGCATCGGCGACATCGGCCTGTTCGAGCTGAACGAGGCGTTCGCCGTGCAGGTGCTGGCCTTCCTCGACCACTTCGGCATCGCCGACGACGACGCGCGGGTCAACCAGTGGGGCGGCGCGATCGCCATCGGCCACCCGCTGGCCTCCTCCGGCGTGCGGCTGATGACGCAGCTGGCCCGCCAGTTCGCCGAGCACCCCGAGGTCCGTTACGGCCTCACGGCGATGTGCATCGGCATCGGCATGGGCGGCACTGTCATCTGGGAGAACCCGCACTGGGAGGGCGACAAGTGAGCGCAAGGAGTGAGCCGGGCTTGCGAGCCCCGCAGTCGCGAACCGAAGGTGGCACTGTGAAGGCACCGAACGAGGTCGTCACCCGGGCGCTGCTGCGCCAGGTGAACGTGCCGGGGCTGGACCGGCCCGCCGCTCTGATCACGCTGGACAACGGCTTCGACCACACCAAGCCGAACACCTTCGGCCCGGGTGGTCTGGCCAGCCTGGACGAGGCGATCACGGCCGCGCTCGCCGCCGACCCGGCGTTCATCGCCGTCACCGGCAAGCCGTACATCTTCTGTGTGGGCGCGGACATCGTGGGTCTGCCGCAGCTCGCCGACCGCGCGCAGGCGCTGGAGATCGGCCGGCTCGGCCACCGGGTCTTCGCCCGGTTGAAGGACAGCACCGTCCCCACGTTCGCGTTCGTCAACGGCGCGGCGATGGGCGGTGGCCTGGAGCTGGCCCTGCACTGCCACTACCGGACGCTGTCCGGCGGCGCGGCGGCCCTCGCGCTGCCCGAGGTCTCCCTCGGTCTGGTGCCCGGCTGGGGCGGCACCCAGCTGCTGCCGAACCTGATCGGCATCCCCGCCGCGACCCAGGTGATCATTCAGAACCCGCTGATGCAGAACAAGATGCTCAAGCCGAAGCAGGCAGCCGAGCTGGGCATCGCGGACATCCTGTTGGAGCCGGCGGACTTCCTGGAGCGGTCCCTGGAGTGGGCTGCCGGGGTGGTCCGGGGTCAGGTCACGGTGACCCGGCCCGCTGTCGACAAGGACATGTGGGCGGGCGTGCTCTACTTCGCCCGGGAGACGCTGAACCAGCGGCTGCACGGCGCGGTCCCGGCCGCGTACAAGGCGCTCGACCTGCTGGAGACGGCGAAGGACGGCGACTTCGCCGCCGGCACCGCCGCCGAGGACGAGGCCCTCGCGGACCTGGTCTTCTCCGAGGAGTTGCGCAGCGGCCTGTACGCGTTCGACCTGGTGCAGCGGCGGGCCAAGCGCCCGGCCGGCGCACCGGACAAGGGCCTGGCCCGCACCATCACCAAGGTCGGCATCGTCGGCGCGGGTCTGATGGCCAGCCAGCTGGCGCTGCTGTTCGCCCGCCGCCTCCAGGTGCCGGTGGTGCTGACCGACCTCGACCAGTCCCGGGTGGACAAGGGCGTCGGCTACGTGCACACCCAGATCGAGAAGGCCGTCACCAAGGGCCGGATGGACAAGGGCACCGCCGCCAAGCTGTACGGCCTGGTCAGCGGCACTGTCGACAAGAGCGCCTTCGCCGACGCGGACTTCGTCATCGAGGCGGTCTTCGAGGACCTGGGCGTCAAGAAGCAGGTCTGGGCCGAGTTGGAGAAAATCGTTTCTCCGGAGGCGGTGCTCGCCACCAACACCAGCTCGCTGTCGATCACCGAGATGGCCGTCGAGTTGGAGCACCCGGAGCGGGTGGTCGGCTTCCACTTCTTCAACCCGGTGGCGGTGCTGCCGCTGCTGGAGATCGTCCGGGGCGAGCGCACCGACGACGTCACCCTGGCGACCGCGTTCGCCGTGGGCAAGCAGCTCAAGAAGTCGAGCGTGCTGGTCAAGGACGCTCCGGCGTTCGTGGTGAACCGGCTGCTCACCCGCTTCCTGGGTACCGTCTTCGCCGCTGTCGACGCCGGCACCCCGCTGGACGTGGCGAACAGCGCACTGGACCCGCTGGGCCTGCCGATGCGTCCGCTCGCCCTGCTCCAGTTGGTCGGGCCGGCCGTCGCGTACCACGTGGGCGGCACCCTGCACGCCGCGTACCCGGACCGGTTCGGGGTCAGCGAGAACCTCAGGCGGATCGCCGACTCCGGTCGGCCGATCGTGGTCGACGACCAGGTCAACGAGGAGGTCGCCAAGCTGCTCGTGGTGGGTGACCAGCCGTTGACCGCCGAGCAGGTACGCCAGAACGCCCTCGACGCGCTCGCGCAGGAGATCCGGCTGATGCTGGACGAGGGTGTTGTCGCCGAGGCGCAGGACATCGACCTGTGCATGATCCTGGGCGCCGGCTGGCCGTTCCACCTGGGCGGAGTCACGCCGTACCTGGACCGGACCGGCACCTCCGAGCGGGTCACCGGCCGGCGGTTCCTGCCGCCCGGCGCGGCGAGCCTGCCGGCCTGAGGACATCGCAGCACCACCGTCGCGGTGGTCGGACCGTCAGTGGTGGACGGGCCGGCCACCGCGACCGTTTGTGATCAGGCGATCGCCGGTTGCCGATGTTCGCAGGGACAACGGTGTGCGCCACGCCGGGTTAGGATCACGCGTTCTGCACCCCCATCTTGGAGCTGACTGATGTCCCAGCCGCCGGCCAATCCCTACGGCTCGCCGCATGATTCCCCCGACCCGTCGCAGCAGCCGGGCCAGCAGCCTGGCGGCTGGCCGCCGCCGCAGCAGCAGGGACAGCCGCAGCAGCCCGGTGGCTTCCCGCCCGCGCAGCCGGGCTTCCCGCCCGCACAGCCTGGTTACCCGTCCGCGCAGCCGGGTCAGCCGTACGGTGACCCGAACTTCGCCGGCGGTCCGCCCCCGGCGAAGAAGTCGAAGGTCGGCAAGATCGTGCTGATCGTGCTGGCAGTGGTGCTGGTGCTCTGCGTCGGCGGTGCAGCGATCACCTGGTTCGTCGTCAAGGACGACGTGGGCGCCGTCGTGGACGCCAGCAAGACCCGGGTGGTCGCGCCGGCAACCCTCGCCGGCCGGCCGAAGCTCACCACTCCGGAGCTCCAGACGGCCGCCGACCAGGCGGTCAGCGGGATGAAGACGGCGGCGGGGAACGAGACGAGCACCGTCGCCGCCTTCTACGGCGACCCGGCCAAGCAGGACCTCGTCATGATCACGGGCGTGTCGTCGCTGCTGTCGGACCCGAAGAAGGATCTCGACTCCTACGTGGACGGTCTGTCCAAGCAGCTGACTGTGGACACGATGACGGCCGTCGACGCCGGCCCGCTCGGCGGCGAGGCGCGCTGCGGCGACGGCAAGACCGAGACCGTGCCGCTGGGCATCTGCGTCTGGGCCGACCGGGGCAGCCTGGGCATGGTGGTGATGTACTTCAAGTCCGCCGACCAGGCGAAGGCCGAGTTCACCACGATCCGGGGCCAGGTCGAGCAGCAGTCCTGATCCGTACCAGACCGGGGCCCCGGCCACCCTCGGGTGGCCGGGGCCCCGTGCCGTACGTCGACGGTCAGGCCGGTTCGGCAGCCGCCGCCGCGGCCCGCGCCGCTGCCGCAGCCGCCCGCTCGGCGGCGTTGCCGAGAACGCAGAACTCGTTGCCCTCCGGGTCGGCGAGCACCACCCACCCACCGCCGGTCGGGCCGACGTGGTCGGCGACGAGCGTCGCGCCGATGCCGAGCAGTCGCTCGACCTCCTCGGCCCGGGTCCGGTCAGCGGGCTGCAGGTCCAGGTGCAGCCGGTTCTTCACCGTCTTGCCCTCGGGCACCGCGAGGAACAGCACCTCCGGGCCACCCGGCGGCAGGAGCATCGCCTCCGGGTCGCCAGGAAAGTCGTCGGGCTGCCGGGGGCAGTCGAAGACCTGTGCCCAGAAGCCGGCGAGTGCGTACGTGTCGTGACAGTCGATGCTGATGTTGTGGATCGTCGAACTCACAGTGGTCCTCCACGGTGGTGACGTGGCGCGGTCCCGCGTACGCGGCGCACCACGCAGGAACTGGTTCCCCTTCGAGTGGGCGATCAGCGCCCGACCCGTGCGGGGGCGCTCCGCCTCCGGGACGTCAGCCGACGCGGACCCGGGGCGCGGAGCCAACATTGGTGGACATCGACGCACCCCCTTTCACATCGCGCTGACCCGGCGATCTTGCCATCGGCCGAACGGGGCGCGCAACCCCCCATCAGCCGGCGGGCACCACCGAACCGGGCACCGCCGGAGCATCCGCCGACGGCAGGGTGACCGTCACCTCAAGGCCACCGCCGGGCTGCGCGACCACCCGTACGGTGCCGCCGTGCGCGTTGCAGACCGCCCGGACGATGGACAGACCCAGGCCGGAGCCACGAGCGCCGGTGCGTTCCCGGCCACCACGGCGGAACGGCTCGAACAGCCCCGGCACGTCGGCCTGGTCCACCTCGAAACCGGTGTTCCCCACCACCAGCCAGGACCGCTCACCGTCGGTGCCGGTACGCACCCAGAGCCGGCCGTGCAGGTGGTTGTAGCGGACCGCGTTCTCGATCAGGTTCCCGGCCAGCCGGTCGAGCAACCCCGGGTCACCGACGACCGGCGCGGACTCCAGCGACGTCTGCACCCGCAGGCCGATCCGTTCCACCTCGCGGCGCATCGCCGACAGCGCGTTCGCGGTGCCCGCGGCGAGGTCACACTCGGTCCGCCGGCCCAACTGCCGCCCGACCTGCGCCTCGCTGCGGGCCAGCACCAGCAGCGCGTCCACCAGGCCGTTGGCCCGCTCGGAGGCGTCGCGGACCACTGTCGCCATCCGTCGGTACTCGGCGGCGTCCGCGTCGTCGTCGCTGAGCGTCACGTCGATCTCCGTGCGCATCACCGCGAGCGGGGTACGCAGCTCGTGCGAGGCGTTCGCCACGAAACGCTTCTGGGCTTCGAACGCGGACGCGATCCGGTCCAGCATGGCGTCGAACGTCTTGGCCAACTCGGCCACCTCGTCGTCGGCGCCCGAGTAGCCGATCCGCTGGTCCAGGGTCGCCTCACCGAGCCGCTGGGCGGTCGCCGTGACCTGGTGCAGCGGGCGCAGCGCCCGACCGGCCACCGCGTACGCGCCGGCCACCCCGACCACGCTGATCGCCAACAGCGCGACCAGGCCCTTGGCCAGCAGCTCCCCGGAGGCGGCATCGACCAACTGCCGCTGCCACTGGGCGGCGTCCATCTGCCGGCCGTCGGAGAGCAGCACTGTCGTGCCGGGCACCAACTCGTCGGTGGGTCGCAACGCGTCACGGACCAGCAGCCAGGCAAGCAACACCAGGATCGCCCCGGCCCCGATCAGCAGCACCCCGTTGAGCACTGTCAGCCGCAGCCGCAGAGTGGGTCGCAACCGCCGGCTCACGCGCCCACCTCGGCGGTGCGGTAGCCCGCACCGACCACCGTCTCGATCAACGGCGGGTCACCGAGCTTCTTGCGGAGCGTCATCACGGTGACCCGGACGATGGTCGTGAACGGGTCGGTGTTCGCGTCCCAGACCCGTTCCAGCAGCTCCTCACTGGAGACCACAGCGCCACGCGCCTTGAGCAGTTCGCTGAGCACCCCGAACTCCTTGTTGGTGAGGTCCACCGGCACCCCGGCGCGGGTGGCCACCCGGCGAGCCGGGTCGAGCACCAGGTCGGCCAGTTCGAGCACCGGCGGCGCGGCCGGGGTGGCCCGCCGGCCCAGCGCCTGCACCCGGGCGACCAGCTCGTCGAAGGCGAACGGTTTGGGCAGGTAGTCGTCCGCGCCGAGCTGCAACCCCTCAACCCGGTCGGCCACGGTGCCGCTGGCGGTGAGCATCAGCACCCTGGTCAACGCGCCGGAGGCCGCCAGGTCGGCGCAGATCTGGTCGCCGTGCACACCGGGCAGGTCGCGGTCGAGCACCACCACGTCGTACCGGGTGACGAACGCCGCCTCGTGGCCGGCGTCGCCGTCGTACGCCACGTCGACAGCCATCCCCCGCTTGCGCAACCCCCGTGCGATCGCGTCGGCGAGGTTGCGCTCGTCCTCGACCACCAGTACCCGCATTCCGGCCTCCTCCTGCTGACCACCGACAACCTAGTGCCGGCCGGCAACCATCGTCCCTCGCCGTCCGTGCCGGCCGGCGTTGCGGGCCACCGCGGCGTACGCGATGCTGGCCGGCGTTATCGAGCGACGGACGGACCTGGCATGACCACTGCGGCACCACCCACCCGACGAGACATCGCCTACCGGGGTTTCCACCTGCCGGCCGACACCACCAGCGGCAGCGGCGACGGCCTGCTCGCCGGCGGTCCAGGGCTCGCCCTCGACGGCCTCGCCCTGCGGGGCACCTGGACGTCGCCGCCGGTACCTGTCGGCTTCGCCGTCGCCGAGGTGGTGCCGTCCTGGACGGCCGACACCCCGGACGGCTGCTGGATCGAGGTCGACCTGCGCGGCTGGCACGACGACGCGCCCAGCACCGAGTGGTACCGGCTGGCCCGCTGGGCCGCCGGCGACCAGACGGTACGGCGCACCTCGCTGCCCGGACAGCGCGACGGTGCCGCCCGGGTCGACACCGACACCCTGATCGTGACCGGAGCGACGGTCACCGGTTGGCAGGCGCGGGTGACTTTGTGTCGGCCCTCCGCCAGCCCCAGCGGCCCGGTGCTGCGCAGCATCGGTGCGGTCGCCACCGGGCCCACGACCGTTGACCAGGGGTACGCGCCGGAGCCCGCCTCGTCCGCTGCCCGCGGCCGGGTGCTGGACGTGCCCCGCTACTCGCAGCGGCTGCACGCCGGCCAGTACCCGCAGTGGGGTGGTGGCGGCGACTCCTGGTGCAGCCCCACCTGCACCTCGATGGTGCTCGCCTACTGGGGCGCCGAGCCGACTCCGGACCGCTACGCCTGGGTGGAGCCGTCCGGCCCGCGTCCGGTGGTGGTGCACGCCGCCCGGCACTGCTACGACCACGCGTACGCCGGGGCCGGCAACTGGCCGTTCAACACGGCGTACGCCGGTCTGCACGGGGTGGACGCGTTCGTCACCCGGCTGCGGTCGCTGGTCGAGGCGGAGGCGTTCGTCGCCGCCGGCATCCCCCTGATCGTCTCCGCCGCGTTCCGGGCCGACGAGGTGCCGGGCCTCGGGTACGACACCGGAGGGCACCTGATGGTGCTGGTCGGCTTCACCGCCGACGGCGACCCGGTGCTCAACGACCCGTACGCCCCGGACGACGACGCGGTCCGTCGCACAGTGCCCCGGCAGGGATTCGAGGCGGTCTGGCAGCGCGGCAGCGGCGGGGTGGCGTACGTGCTGCGACCCGCGTCGGTGCCGCTGCCCTCGCCGCCCGCCCAGGCGAACTGGTGATCAGTCGGTCAGTTTCCAGAGCTGGTACGAGCCGGCCGGGGTGCCACTGCACACCAGGTAGCCGCTGATCGCCTGACACTCCCCGAAGGCATCGGGCAGCACGTCAACGATGCGCACCTTTCCGGCGGCGATGTCCAACTCGCCGACGATCACCCCTCCGTCGGGATGCCGACGTATGCCGACCAGCCGGCCGCCGGCGCCGAGTTGGTACAGCTCCCACCGGCCCAGGTCGGCCAGCTGCCGGCCGGTCAGCGCATCGAGCACGATGTACTGCTCCAACGGACCGATACCGCTGAGGTTGGCCATCAGCCGGCCGCCGGCCGGCCAGGCCCACCCCCACTGGCTGCTGCGCCAGCGCACCTCGCCGCTTGCCGGGTCGAGCGCCTGGAGTTCGTTGTTGCCGGTGCGCACACACAGGACGGGGCCGCAGTCCAGCGCGAAGTCGATGTGCACCCTGGCGCGGGTCCAGCGGGGCTTCAGCTCGTCCAGCCCGTACGCGGTGACAGTGCCTGAGCCTCTGTCGATGGCCAGCAACAGGTCCTTTGTCAGGTCCAGTCCGATCGGACCACCGTCGGGCGGGCGCAGGTCGGCGCGGGCCAGCACCGCGCCGGTGATCGCGTCGCGTACCTCGACCGGGCCGTTCAACTGGTTGAGCACCACCCGGTCCACCCCGCGCTCGTCCCCGCGCACGAACATGTCGGCGCTGATGCCCGAGAGCTGCCAGCGCACGGTGCCGCAGCACGGATCGACCGCCCGCAGACTGGACGGTAAGGTCTCGCCGCCGCTGCGCAGCAGCAGGTTGCCGTCGGTCAGCGGGGAGGCAGTGCCCGGCTGCTGCCACCGGTACGCCCCGGTCGCCCGGTCCAGTGCGATGGTGAGTGTGTCCCGACCCTCCGGGCCGATCTCGTACCCGGTGGCCAGCAGCATCCCGGCCAGCGGAGTCATTCCCCAGTAGCGGGCCTCCGCCGACAGCGTCGCCTGCCAGACCGGCTCGCCACCGGGCAGCCGATACGCGGTCAGCCGCCCCTGCCGCGCCGGGTTGGTCGGCTCCACGACCAGGAGAAGGTCACCGTCGATCATGACGTCGGACCCGGGCCGGGCCGGCAGCGTCACCGGGGCCTGCCGGGGTGGTGCGACGGCGGAGGCGGCGAGCGTGACCAGCGCGAGCACCACGACCAGCGCGCAGCGCAGCGGGCGACCGTGGGCGCGAGGTGGGCGGGCCTGCGGGTCCGGGTCCGGGTCGTGCCGCAGCTCGCCGAGGTCGATCACCGAGTCGGTCACCGCGTCAACCTCCACAGAGCGGTCGTGCCGTCGAGGCGCTGGCAGAGCAGGAGCGGCAGGGACGCCTGGCAGCTGCCGGCGATGCCCGGTAGCACGTCCACGATCCGCGGTAGGCCGGCGGCCAGGTCCAGTTCGGCGACGACCATCCGACCGTCGTCGCCCCGCCGCACACCGGCCAGCGGGTCGTCCGGCCGGAGCACCGGCAGCAGGCTCCACGCGCCCAGTTCGGTCCGTACCTGCCCGGTGGCCGCGTCCCGCACCGTGTACCCCTGGCCGGGCCTGGCCATCAGCAGCCGGCCGTACCGGACGTCGGCCAGGTTGTCCTGACCCGGTTCCGACCACCGCACCGCGCCGGTGGCCGGGTCGAGCACCTGAAGGCCGCCGGTCTGCGGTACCGCGCAGAGCAGACCGCCGCACTCGAGCACATGCGACACCAGCGTCACCTCCGCCGTCCACCGTGGCTCCAACTCGGCCAGCCCGAAGCTCACCAGCCGGGTGCTGCCCGGCGGGACGAGCAGCAGCAGGTCGTCGACGACCTGCACACGCTGGTACGCCGACCGGTCACCGGTCAGCGTGTCGATGCTGCGCAGCAGCTGGCCGGTGCCGGCGTCGTACACCTGCACCTCGCCGGTCGGTTGCAGGAGCACGAACCGGTCGACCTGGCCCTCTGGGGTGAGGTGGTAGGTGGGGCTGGCGGCCGGCGGGATCGGCACCGACCAGAGCACTCGGCCGGTGTCGGGCTCGACCCCGCTCATCGCGCCCGACCCGTCCTCCCGGCCGTCGGTCACCAGCAGGCCACCGCCGGTTGTCGGCTGGGGAGCACCGGGATGCTGCCAGCGTTGCCGGCCCGTCGCGGCGTCGAAGGCGGTGGTCTGGAACAGTCGGTTCGGGGCGTTGACCGCCATCGCCAGCACCAACCCCTGCTCGACCCGGACGTCGAGGTAGTCACCGGTGCGGGCCAGCGGCGCCCGCCACCGCCGCCGCACACCGGCATCGGTCGGTGCCGGCTGGGCGTACGCGGTCAGGTACCGGTCCCCGGCGGGTGTCGGCGGGTCGACCACGAAGACGCCGTCCCCGGCCAGGTACGCGGTGGCCGTTCTCGACGCCGGCACCACGCTCACCGTTCGCTGCGGTGGCGGCGTGGCACCGGCCAGCACCACCAGGCTGAGCAACAGCACCGCCGCGCTGCGCAGCGGGCGACCGGCGGCGCGCGGCCGACGAATTGGAGGCGCCGACGTGGGCTCGTCCCGAATCTCGCCCAGCTCGATGATCGACAACGACCGTCCTTCCGTCACCAGGTAAGGCTGGCCGACGGGTCACCGTCCGGCAAACCGACCGTCGGCGCACCGGCCCGGCAAAAGCGACGGAACCCCGCCTGTACGATGGCGCGTCGTGGCTGTGCCGGTGGTAGACCCTTCGCTGAATCCCGTGACCGACGCCGACCCGGCCGAGGCCGAGTCGACACGGCGGCCTCGACGCCGTCCGGCTCGAGCCGACCTGTTGGCCCTCGGAGCCTATGTGCTGCTGGGCGTCTTCGTCTGCCTCAACTACTGGGGTGACGTCAACGGCCGGGTCTCCTCGCACCTGCCCACCGATCACAGCTGGTTCGAGTGGCTGTTCGCGCACGGCGCGTTCTCGGTGCGACACCTGGAGAACCCGCTGTTCACGGCCCGTCAGAACGCCCCGGACGGGGTGAACATGATGGCCAACACCTCGCTGCTCGGGGTGACCCTGCCGCTGGCCCCGCTGACCATGCTGCTCGGCCCCCAGGTGATGTACGCGCTCTACCTGGGCGCGGCGCTGGCGGCCACCGCCGGCACCGGCTACTGGATGCTCTCCCGCCACCTGGTGCGCTCCCGGGCGGCGGCGTTCGTCGGCGGCGCGTTCCTCGGCTTCGCGCCGGGAATCATCCACCACGCCAACGGCCAACCGAACTTCGTGTCCAACTTCCTGCTCCCGCTGATCGTGGTGCGGGTGCTGACCCTGGGTGAGCCGGGCCGCTGGCGACGCAACGGGCTCGTGCTCGGTGCGCTGGTGGCGTACCAGATCTTCATCAACGAGGAGATGCTGCTGCTCACCGCGCTGGCCTGCCTGGTCATCGTGCTGGCGTACGCCGTGCAGCGGCCGCGGGCCACCCGGGCCGCCGCCGGCACGTTCCTGGCCGGGCTCGGCGTCGCCGGCGGGCTGGCCCTGGTGCTCACCGCGTACCCGATCTGGTTCCAGTTCAACGGCCCGCAGTCCTACCGGGGCCTGCAGGGCGGCGTGTTCCACAACTGGGGCGAGGACCTGGTCGCCTTCGTCACCTTCGCCCGGGACACCTGGGCCGGTGACCCGGCCGTGGAGAAGACGATCGGCCTGACCGAGCAGAACACCTGGTTCGGTTGGCCGCTGGTGCTGCTCTCGGTGGTGGCTCTGGTGCTGCTCGTACGCCGCTCGCTGGCCGCGCGGATCGCCGCGGTGCTCATCGTGGTGTTCAGCGTGGCCGCGATCGGTCCGTGGGTGCGCTTCAACGGTGTGGAGACCGGTGTGCGCGGCCCGTGGTCGTACGTGTCGGACGACCTGCCGCTGGTCGAGATGATGATGCCGACGCGGTTGACGCTGGTGGTCGCCGCCGCGGTGGGCGTACTGCTCGCGTTGACCTGGGACGCCGCGCACCGCCAGGGGCGCCCGGTGGCCGACCGGCCGCGGGTGCCGACCCAGCGCACCACCGAGGCGACCCCGGCCGTGTCCGCCGAGCCCGCCAGGTCCGCCGAGCCGGTCGCGTCGCGCCGTCGGTGGCTGCGTCCGGTGGGGTACGCGGCTGTCGCCCTCGCCGTGCTGCCGCTCTTTCCCCGCCCGCTGCCCGCCCAGCAGATCGACCCGCCGCCGCACTTCATCACCGCGGGCGGCTGGCGGCCGTACGTGCCGGCGGGTCGAACCCTGGTGCCGGTGCCGATCCCGAGCAACGTGCACGGTCTGCCGACGCTGCGGTGGAGTGCGCTGACCGGGCAGGAGTTCCCCGTCCCGGGCGGCTACTTCATCGGCCCGAACGAGCTGGGCGAGGGGGTCTTCGGTGCGCCGAACCGACCGACCAGCTCCCTCATCTACTCCACAATGGACAGCGGTACGCTTCCGGCGCTGACCGACGAGAACCGCCGCCAGGCCGTCGAGGACCTGCGGTTCTGGCGGGCTTCGGTGGTGGTGCTCGGGGCGCACCCCCGCGAGGCGGTGCTCCGTGAGCTGGTCACCGCGCTGATCGGGCCTGCGCAGCGGGTCGACGACGTCTGGGTCTGGGACGTGCGCGCCCTGGTGGGTTAGTCGAAGACCGCACCATCGGTCGGCTCAGCCGACGCGGTCCCGGACGTCCCACAACCACCCGCCGTCGACCGGTCGGCCCGGGCCGAGCAGGTCGTCCACTGTGCGGCGGACCGGGTCACCGTGCTCCAGCTGCCCGAGTAGGACCACAGCGGCCCGCCAGTGCCGCAGGTCCTCGACGGCCTGGCGGCGGTCGGCGTCGGTGAGCACCGGCACCGTCCCGGTCTCGGCCACCTGCCGCAGCAGCACCGACGTCGGCCGGTCCGGCGCGCCCCAGCGGGCCGCCGGGTCGTCCGGGCCGCTGGGGCCGATGAAGTAACCGCCCGGCGCGGCGAACGTCAGACCGGTACGGGCGGACCAGAGCATCACCGGGCTGCGCCCGGCACCGGTGACCGGGGGTACCGCGACCACCGTCCGACCGGGCGGTACCAGCGGACGCCAGCCACCGGCGGCGAGAAACGCCGGCACCGGCGCGACCGGCACCACGCGGATCGGCGTCGGAATCAGGGGCAGCAACGCGGCGGCGACCGCTCCGGCCCACAGCAGCCGCACCGGTAGGCCCGGCGCCACGTTCGGCCCGCGCGCGGCCCGGACCCGGTCCGCTGACAGCGCCACCAGCACACCCAGCACCGGTACGCAGACCAGCGCGAACCGGGCCGGCACCGCGAGATCGAGCAACGGCAGCCCGCCGACCAGCCGGTACGGCCCCGGAATGCCGGTGGCCTCACCGTCCACCCGCAGCTCGTCGCCGAGCGAGAGCAGGGCGAAGACAACGCCGCAAGCGGCCAGTGCCCGGACCAGTGGTCGTCGCCACTGCCAGATCACGATCACCACGGCGAGCACCAGCAGACCCGGGCCGAAGAACGAGTTCTCCTCGGTCGGGTTCGGCGACAGCAGCCCCGGCAGCCAGTCGTCACCCAGCACTGTCTGTCGGGCCGACGCGGTGAACGAGGCGACGTCCAGTTGGAAGCCCTGCGTGGCGAACGCCATCCCGGAGTAGTGCTGCGGGCCGTGGAACTGGAACCACAGCGGGTACGCCAGCGGCACCACCGCCACGCCGGCCGCCACCGCCAGCCGGCCGAAGAGGGCCGGCGCGAGCCGCCGTGCGGCCACGCGGTCGGCGAGCGCGTACCCCAACGCGAAGACCCCGGCCGCGAGCGCCAGGAAGACCAGCACCTCCTCGCCGATGAAGACCTGCCAGACGAGCAGCAGCCCCAGGCCGCCGCCGGGCCGCCACACCCCGTGGCGCGTGGTCTCCGAGGCGGGCCGGAACACCAGGGCGAGGATCGCGGGCACCAGGAACTGGGCGGCGATGTGCAGGTGGGCGCCCGCCTGAGCGATCATGCCCGGGGCGAAGCCACACATCAGCCCACCCACCGCGGCCGCGGCCCGGGTGCCGACCAGCCGGCGGCGCAGCAGCACGTACCAGGCGGTGGCGGTCCCGGCGAGGCAGCAGACGACCGCCACGCAGAACGCCACCTGCGAGCCGAAGAGCACTGTGACCGGGGTGAGTGGGACACCCAGGCCGAGCACCGAGGTGTTCGCCATCAGGTTGACCCCGTCGGGCGCGTTCAACGCGGTGCTGAAGAGCGGGTTCTCCCCCTCGACCACAGCATGCGCCGCGTGGGCCAACATCCACTCGAAGAGGATCTGGTCACCGGCCTGGTGGAACAGCCGCCACGGGCGACCCCACTGCCCGCTGGTCACCAGCACGGCGAGGCCCAGATAGCCGGCCACCACCAGCGCGTCCCGCAGCCAGGCCGGCCGGGACGCGCCGACCGTCGCCGGGAGCGAAATGTTCGGGGACGTCGTCCCGGTGGTCATCAGACCGAACGGTCGGTGAGCGTCCGGACGTCCCAGACCCAGACATCCAACTCCTGGCGGCCCGGGCCGACCAGCTCCTCGACCGTACGTCGCAGTGGCTCGGCGTTCTGCTGCCGTACCGGCAGAACCAGGATCGCCGCCCGCCAGTGCCGCAGCTCGTCGGTGAAGCGCCGACGCTGCCGGTCGTCCAGCTTGGGCGTACGGCCGGTGGTCGCCACCTCCTCCAGCATCTGGCCCACCCCGCTGGGACGACCGCCGAACCGGCCCGCGTCACCGGTGTTGCCGTTGCGGGGCGCGAGGAAGTAGCCGCCGGGGATCTTGAAGTCGAGGTTGGTGGCCGCCGCCCAGCGCATGCCGTGCGTGTTGCCCATGCTGGGCACCGGGATCGGCACCAGCGTCTGGTCCGGCCCGACGTACGCCCGCCAACGGTCCGCAGTGATGAAGTCCGGCACCGGCGGCCGGGAGACCATCCTCAGCGGCATCGGCGCGATCGGCAGCAGCGCGAAGGCCAGGCCCGCGGCGGTGAGCACGTGGACGGTACGGCGGTCGGCCGGGCGCAGTGCCCAGGCCCGCTCGACGGCGAGCGCGAGCAGAAGGCCCACCACCACGCTGGTGATCAGCCCGAACCGGGTCGGCACCACCGCGTCCAGCAGCGGCAGGTGAACCAACCACTGCCACGGCCCGGTGATCAGCTCGCGGTCCCACCAGGAGACCCGCTCGCCGAGGGAGAGCACGGCGAAGAACACGCCGGTCACCGCGAGCGCCCGGACGATCAACTCCCGGCGCAGCCAGACCACGATGCCGATGGCCAGCATCGACAGGCTCCAGCCGAAGAAGGCGTTCTCCTCGGAGTAGTTCGGCGCCAGGTTGATGTTGGCTCGCTGGTTGCCGCCGAGGGTGGGCGAGCCGGGGGCGAAGAAGGCGGCGATGTCGTTGCCGTAGTCCTGCACCGCGTCACTGAGCCCGTGGTAGGCCATCGGCCCGGCGAACTGCACGTACAGCGGGTACGCCAGCAGCGCCCCGGCCAGCAGCGCGCAGGTCGCCACGCCGGCGCCCAGGGGTCGCCACGCCGCCCGCCACCGCGCCGGCTCCTGGGCGAGCACCGCCAGCAGGAAGACGCCGCAGGCCATCGCCGTGAAGAGCAGGATCTCCTCGTTGATGAACGCCTGCGCGGCGACCAGCAGGGCGAGCAGGGCCCCGTCCCGGACCGGCTTTCCGGAGCGGGTGAGCACCAGCACCCGCCACACGATGAACGGCAGCAGGAACTGGCTGATGATGTTCGGGTGCCAACTGGCGTGCGAGAGCATCGAGGGCGAGAACCCGCAGAACCAGCCGCCGACCGCCGCCGCGAGCGGGGTACGCACCAGGTGGCGGGAGAGCATCAGGTACCAGGCCATGGCGGTGCCGGCGAGGCCGAGCGTGACCAGCACCACGAAGGAGACCGCCGGCCCGAAGAGGAGCGTCACCGGGACCATCGGGATGCCCAGCGCCAGCACGGCCGTGTTGGCCATCAGGTTGACGCCGTCCGGGTAGTTGAACTGCTCGGTGTAGAACGGGTACTCGCCGTGCAACACCACGCGGACCGAGTGGGCGAGGAAGAACTGCACCTGCGCCGGGTCACCGGTGTAGAGCGAGGCCACCCGGCCGGACGGGTCGAGCCAGATCCGGCTGGTCACCCAGAGTGCGGCGAGCAGGAACAGCCCGCCCACCGCCAGGTGCTGCCGACGCCGAGTCCACCGACGCCACCGCGCCCGCGTCGGCACCGCGCTCTCGACCGGCGCTTGGGGCTCCGTTGGCGCTTCGGGTTCTGCCGGCGTTTCGGGGTCGGCCGGGTCTGTGGTGGGGGCGGTCAGCGCGGGCGGGCCGGCGAGGAGGCCGGCCGGTGTGCGGTAATTCACCAGCTCGGCGGAGTCGGCTGCCGCCTCCGTGTGCGGCGCGGGCAGGGCGCGGGACTCGGCAGGCGTCACAGTCGGCGGAGTCTACCGGAGCAACCAAAACGCCCTAAACCCCCGGTGGTGTCCATTGTGGTGGTTCGAGTGCCGGCCAGCTGAGGCCCCGCATCGGACATCTCGTACTATGGCGCTTTCCGACAGCGACGGCGAGGCGATCGGGGGCGGGCCAGGTGACTCCAGGCCGTCGGTACGGCAGGGCGCTTCCCGTCCTGCTGAGCGCGCTGCTGGCCGGCACGGCCTGCGGCCCGGTAGCCGAGCGGAAGCCCCAGAACCTCCAGGTCGGGTACGACAGCCTGGACGGCACCCTCGCTGTGTGGCCGCCCCGCGGCGACCTCTCCGGAGACGCCACCGCGACGGCAGCGGTCACTGCGGCGGTCCGGGGCTGGCGGTCGCCGGCCGACGACCGCGCGCACCTGCCCTCGTCCGGCATCCTCTTCTCCGGTCGGGTCGACGGCGCCCCGGTGGCGCTGGTGGCCGCCGACGTACCCGGCGAAAGCGCCTCCTGGCTGCTGCAACTGACCCGCGAGGGCGACCGGTACGCGGTGACCCGCGCCACCGAGTACACCGACCCGGGTTACCTCGTCTACTCCGACGTGCTGCCGGTGCAGACGGCCGGCGGCCGGCGTTACCTGGTCTCGGCCCGGGTGCAGAGCCTCCTCGGGCCGCAGGACCGGACGCTGACCATCGCGGACGGTCTCAGCGCACCTGTCGACGTGCCGTCCTGCACGGCCGTCGGCGTGACCGCGACCCTGCGGACCACGGAGTCGCTCCCCCGTGGGCGGGCTGCCGACCGGCTGCTCGACCTGGGCACCGGCACCGTCGACCCGCGCTACCCGCTGGTCCGCGACGAGTCCGGCACGGGCCGGCGGGCGCTCACCGGCCTGGACACCTGCGTGCTGTCCGGCGACCGGGGCCCGTTCGGCAGCATCCCGCGCCGGATCGGGGACCGGGACGCCCCACGCTCGGTGCCGACGTCCTGGCCGATGGCGAAGCTCACCGTGCGCTCGCTCGGCGAAGTCGCCCTCGGCGGCGGCGAGCCGGCCGAGTTGCAGCAGCTCAGCTGGGACACCGACGCCGGTGCGATGACGGCGGTGATCTACCGACCGGCCGACGGGAGCGCACCCGTCGTCTCACCCGCCGACCGGGCCACCCCGTTGCAGGCGTACCAACTGCCAGTGCCCGGTCAGCCGCTGGTGGTGCTGAGCTGGCGGGCCACCCGGGACAGCTCCCTGTCCGTCCCGCCGGGCACTCCCCTGCTGGTCGAGCGCCCCGGCCTGGCGGTCATCCCCACCCCGTCCCGCTCCCAGACCTACAGCCTCGCCAACACCGACAAGACCCACTACCGCTCAATCTCCCCCCGCTAAACCCCACCCCACCCCACCCTCGCCCCACCCCACCCCACCCCCGCGATCTTGCACTTTCTGCGCCGACAAATTGGGGCTCAAGGCGCATACCGCCGACCGAAAGTGCAAGATCGGCGAGGACGGGGCGAGGGGCGAGGGGCGGGGCGGGGCGGGGCGGGGCGGGGCGGGGCGGGGTGAGGGAGTCCGGGATGGATACACGACGGCGGGCGTCCCGAGGGGCGCCCGCCGTCGTTCGTTCTCGTCAGTTCTGTGCGGCCGCGTCGCTGGGGGTGAGGCGGTCCGGGGTGGCGTCCAGGCCGGAGATCCAGCCGGTGACGTTGCGAGCCACGTCCTGAGCGGTCAGGCCCAGGTCGGCGAGGATCTGCGCGCGGGTGCCGTGCGGGTGCCAGTCGGCCGGCACACCCAGGTCCTTGAGTGGCACCCGGACGTCGGCGTCGCGCATCGCCTGGGCGAGCGCGTCGCCCACCCCGCCGACCCGGACGCCGTCCTCGACGCTGACCACGAGCCGGTGGCGGGCGGCCAGGTCGACCAGCTCCGCCGGGACCGGACGAACCCAGCGCGGGTCGACGACGGTGACCCCGTAGCCCTGCTCGGCGACCCGGGCGGCCACCTCCATGCCCAACTGGCCGAAGGAGCCGACGGCGACGAGCAGCACGTCGGTACGGGCGGACTCGGCCAGCACGTCGACAGTGCCGACCCGGCGCAGCGCCGGCAGGTCCGCGGCGACCGCACCGGTCGGGAACCGCACCACTGTCGGGCCGTTGTCGACGGCTATCGCCTCGCGCAGCTCCTCCCGCAGGGTGGCGGCGTCGCGGGGAGCGGCGATCCGCAGCCCCGGCACCACCCCGAAGACCGACATGTCCCAGATGCCGTAGTGGCTCGGCCCGTCCGGGCCGGTGATGCCCGCCCGGTCCAGCACGAAGGTCACCGGCAGCTTGTGCATCGCCACGTCCAGCAGGACCTGGTCGAAGGCACGGTTGAGGAAGGTGGCGTAGACCGCTACCACCGGGTGCAGCCCACCGAGCGCCAACCCGGCCGCCGAGGTGGCCGCGTGCTGCTCGGCGATGCCCACGTCGTACACCCGCTCGGGGTACTTGCGGGCCAGCTTGGCGATGCCGGTCGGCTCGGCCATGGCGGCGGTGATGCCCACCACGTCCGGGCGCTCGTCGGCGATGGCCAGCAGCTCGTCGGCGAAGACGTGCGTCCACTTCACCGACGGGGCGGCCAGCAGCGCGCCGGTCTCCACGTCGAAGGCGCTGCTGGGGCCGTGCAGGCAGTCCGCCTCGTCCTCCTCGGCGGGACGGTAGCCGTAGCCCTTGCGGGTGACGGCGTGCACGATGACCGGGCCGCCAAAGCCCTTGGCCGCGCGCAGCGCCGCCTCGACAGCCGTCACGTCGTGCCCGTCCACCGGGCCCACGTACTTGATGCCGAGGTCCTCGAACATGGCCTGCGGGGCGACTGCGTCCTTGATGCCCTTCTTGACCGCGTGCAGCACCTCGTACATCGGCTTGCCGACCAGCGGCGTGGAGCCGAGGGCGTCCTTGACGGTGTCGAGGACCTTCTCGTAGCCGGGGTTGAGCCGCAGCGTGGAGAGGTGGTCGGCCAGCCCGCCGATGGTCGGTGAGTAGGACCGGCCGTTGTCGTTGACCACGATCACGAGGGAGTTGCCGGCGGTGGCGATGTTGTTCAGCGCCTCCCAGCACATGCCGCCGGTCAGCGCGCCGTCTCCGACCACGGCCACGACGCTGCGCGCCTCACCGCGCAGGGCGTACGCCTTGGCGAGGCCGTCGGCGTAGGACAGCGCGGTGGAGGCGTGCGAGTTCTCGATGAGGTCGTGCTCGCTCTCCGCCTGGCTGGGATAGCCGGAGAGGCCACCGCGCTGGCGGAGCTTGTCGAAGCCGGCCTGACGCCCGGTAAGGATCTTGTGTACGTACGCCTGGTGCCCGGTGTCGAACAGGAGCCGGTCCCGGGGGGAGTCGAAGACGCGATGCATGGCGAGCGTCAGCTCGACCACACCGAGGTTGGGCCCAACGTGCCCGCCGGTACGGGAGACCTTGGTGATCAGGAAGTCCCGGATCTCGGCGGCGAGGACGTCCAGTTCCTCGCCGGACATCCGCTTGACGTCCTGCGGACCGCGAACCGTCCCCAGCAGCCGGCCGTGGTTGGCCGTGTCCTCTTCAACACTCATGACCGGAGAGTCTATCGGCCCCCCGGTACTCCGCAGCCCGGCCCGAGCCCCCCGCACCCGGACCGGGCGGCAAGTGGGCAGCTGAGCACCCGGTCAGGGGCTGACGCGCGGTGTTCTACAGCGCGTCCGGCGGAAGCAGCAGCCCGACCTGCTCGACGTGCTGCGTCATCGGGAAGAGGTCGAACCCCCGTAGCGCCGCCAACCGCCAGCCGAGGTCGGCGAAGGTGCGCACGTCCCGGGCGAAGGCGGCCGGGTCACAGGCCACGTACGCGACCGCCCGTGGGCCGGCGGCGGCCAACGCGCGGACCACCGGGGCGCCGGCCCCGGAGCGCGGCGGGTCGAGCACCACCACGTCGACCGGGCCGGTGATCCGTCGGCGGGCCAGCGCGGTCTCCACCCGGGCCGACACCACCTCGACGCTGGGCAGGTCGGCGAGGTTCTGCCGGGCGGCGGCGACACCCTGCGCCGCAGCTTCGACCACTGTCACCCGGCCGGTCGCGCCGACCCGTTCGGCCAAGCCGGCGGCGAACAGCCCAGCGCCCCCGTAGAGGTCCCAGGCGATCTCGCCCGGCTGCGGGTCCAGCAACTCCAGGACCGCCGTGGAGAGGGTGTCCGCCGCGGCCGGGTGCACCTGCCAGAACGCGGACGCGGGCAGCGTCCAGTCCCGTCCGGCGGCGACCTCGCGGACCTCGGTCGGGCCACTGACCGGGGTGGGCACCCCGTCGCGGATCTCCGTGACGGTCACGTCCCCGCCGGTGCTGGCGACGGTCTCCACCGCCTCGGCGGCCGGCCAGCGGGCACCGGTGGGGGTGAGCACCGGCACCTGCTGGATGGCCGGGTGGGCGATCCAGCAGCGGTCGATCGGCACCACCTCGTGCGAGCGGTGCTTGAGCAGGCCGGCCCGGTCCGCGGCGTCGACCGCGTAACGGACCCGGGAGCGCCAGCCGAGCAGCCCACCGGGCAATGCCTCGACCCGGACGCCGAGCCGGTCCAACTCGACGTCGGTCAGCCCGCCGAGGCGGACCAGTTGCTCACGGACCACTGCGGTCTTCCAGGCCAGCTGCGCGGCCGGAGCGACGTGCTGGAGGTCGCAGCCCCCGCAGGCACCCGGCTTCGCGTACGGGCAGGGCGGCTCGACCCGGTCCGGTGAGGGTTCCAGCACTGTCACCGCGTCGGCTCGGACGAACCCCCGGTGCACCTCGGTGACCTCGGCGATGACCCGTTCCCCGGGCAGCGCGTGCCGGACGAAGACCACCTGCCCGTCCACCCGGGCGACACAGTGCCCGCCGGGGGCGACCGCGTCGACTGTCAGCTCGACCCGGTCCGCCTCGGCCAGGCCCCGCTCGAACGCAGACGACGCCGACGGCGTCTGAGGTGTCGCGGTCCGCTGACCGCCCGGCTCAGTCACGAGTGTTTCCCATCGTTTCGCTGTTCTCGGGCCCGCCCTCGCCGGGCGGCGCGGCCACCGGCGGGGCGGCGACCAGCGGCGGCACGGCGCTCCGTGGCCCCCGCGCCGGGGTCCGGGACAGCGTGGCGTCCAGCCGGTCCAGGTTCTTGCTCGCTGTCGAGGCGAGCTGCCACGGCACGCTGACCACCATCACCCCCGGTTCGAAGAGCAGCCGGCCCTTGAGGCGCAGGGCGCTCTGGTTGTGCAGCAGGTTCTCCCACCAACGGCCGACCACGTACTCCGGGATGAACACGGTGACCACGTCCCGGGGCGACTTACGGCGGGTGGAGGCGACGAAGTCCAGGATCGGGCGGGTGATCTCCCGGTACGGCGAGTCGATCACGGTGAGCGGGATGGCCATCTCCCGGCGCTCCCAGTCGGCCTGCAGGTCCCGGGTGTCCTTGTCGTCCACGTTGACGGTCACCGCGGTCAGCGTGTCCGGTCGGGTGGCGCGGGCGTAGGCGATGGCCCGCAGCGTCGGCTGGTGCACCTTGCTGACCAGCACGATCGCGTGGTTGCGGGCGGGAAGCACGGCCCGGCCCTCGTCCGGCGGGGTCAGCTCGACGGCGATCCGGTCGTAGTGCCGCCGGATCGCCAGCATCAGCACGTAGATCACCGCCATCGCGGCGATCGCGATCCAGGCGCCGAGCAGGAACTTGGTGATCAGGACGATCACCAGCACCGTGCCGGTCAGGCCCATGCCGAACGTGTTGATCGCCCGGGAGCGGACCATCCGACGGCGTGCCTCCGGGTCCCGCTCGGTGCGCAGGTGCCGGTTCCAGTGCCGGATCATGCCGGCCTGGGAGACGGTGAACGAGACGAAGACCCCGACGATGTAGAGCTGGATCAGCTTGGTCACCTCGGCCTGGAAGCCGACGATCAGCACGATCGCGAAGAGGGCGAGGAAGGTGATGCCGTTGGAGAAGGCCAGCCGGTCGCCCCGGGTGTGGAACTGGCGGGGCAGGTAGCGGTCCTGGGCCAGGATCGAGCCGAGCACCGGGAAACCGTTGAACGCGGTGTTGGCGGCCAGGAACAGGATCAGGGCGGTCACCCCGGCCAGCACGTAGAGCAGGATCGACCCGGAACCGAAGACCGTCTCCCCGAGCTGGGTGGTGACCGTCTTCTGCACGTACCCCTCGGGGCCGGAGACGATCTGGAGGTTCGGATCCTCGACGAACTGCAGGTGGGTCAGCCGGGCCAGCCAGATGATCCCGACCAGCATGCTCACCGAGATGGTGCCGAGCAGCAGCAGGGTGGTGGCGGCGTTGCGGCTCTTCGGCGCCTTGAACGCCGGCACCCCGTTGGAGATCGCCTCCACGCCGGTAAGCGCGGCGGCGCCCGAGCTGAACGTCCGCAGCAGCAGGAAGACCAGCGCGAAACCGGTCACGCTGTGCTCGGCCTGGATGACCAGGTCGGCGCTCGGCGCGCGCAGCTCGTCGCCCAGCACGAAGACCCGGAACAGCCCGGTGAGCAGCATCCCGAGCATCACGATCACGAAGCCATAGGTGGGGATGGCGAACGCCGTGCCCGACTCGCGCAGCCCGCGCAGGTTGACAGCGGTCAGCAGGACCACCGCGATCACTGCGATCAGGACCTTGTGGGTGGCCACGAACGGCACCACGGAGCCCAGGTTGGCCACCCCGGAGGAGACCGACACCGCCACCGTGAGCACGTAGTCGACCAGCAGGGCGCTGGCCACCCCGACGCCGAACTTCGGCCCCAGGTTGACCGTGGCCACCTCGTAGTCACCGCCACCGGACGGGTAGGCGTGCACGTTCTGCCGGTAGCTCGCCACCACGGTGAGCATGACCACGACCACGGCCAGCGCGATCCACGGCGAGAAGAAGTACGCGGACGCACCGGCGATGGAGAGGGTCAGCAGGATCTCGTCGGGCGCGTACGCGACGCTGGACAGCGCGTCGGAGGCGAACACGGGCAGCGCGATGCGCTTCGGCAGGAGGGTGTGCTGCAGCCGGTCGGACCGGAACGGTCGACCGAGCAGGAGCCGCTTCAGCAGCGAGGTGGGACTGGCCACGAACGCCAAGAGTACGACCACCACGGCGGGCGCGTGGGGGTGGGCGATCACCGCTGCTCGCGACGGCGGGGTACGGTCGGTCCCCGCTCGTGACCGGGACGTGGCAGGCTCGCACTCGAAGGCCACCGGCAGCGGGAGCGGGACGCACCTTGGGAGGGACAGCGTGCACGTCGTGATCATGGGATGTGGTCGGGTCGGATCGACCCTCGCCCACAGCCTGGAGTCCCGAGGGCACTCGGTGGCGGTGATCGACCAGGACGCCGACGCCTTCCGCCGACTCGGTCCCGACTTCGCCGGGATCACGGTGACCGGGGCCGGTTTCGACGGCGAGGTGCTCCGACAGGCCGGCATCGAGCGCGCGGACGCCTTCGCGGCGGTGTCGAGTGGCGACAATTCCAACATCATCTCGGCCCGGCTGGCCCGCGAGACGTTCGGCGTGTCCCGGGTCGCCGCCCGCATCTACGACCAGCGCCGGGCGCAGGTCTACGAGCGGCTGGGCATCCCCACCGTGGCGACGGTGCGGTGGACGGCGGACCGGATGCTGCGACACCTGGTGCCGGAGGGCAACGTGGAGATCTTCCGCGACCCCACGAGCACTGTGTCGATCGTCGAGGTGCCCGTGCACAAGGACTGGATCGGCCGACCGGTGCGGACGCTGGAGGACGCGACCGGGGCGCGGGTGGCCTACCTGATCCGCTTCGGCATCGGCACACTGCCCACCGGTTCCACAGTCGTGCAGGAGGGCGACCAGGTGTTCATGCTGGTCAGCGATGACATCGTGGCGACGGTCACGTCGGTGGCGGCTACGCCGCCGGAAGGAGGGCACTGAGCCATGCGGGTCGCCATCGCGGGCGCGGGCAACGTGGGCCGCTCGATCGCCCAGGAGTTGATCGACAACGGCCACCAGGTGATGCTGATCGAGCGCCAGCCCAAGATGCTGCGCCCGGACAGGGTGCCGACGGCCGAGTGGGTGCTCGCCGACGCGTGCGAGGTGGCCAGCCTGGAGGAGGCCAACATCGCCGGGTGCGACGTGGTGGTCGCGGCGACCGGCGACGACAAGACCAATCTGGTGCTGTCGCTGCTGGCCAAGACCGAGTTCGCGGTGCCCCGGGTGGTCGCCCGGGTCAACCGGGCCGAGAACGAGTGGTTGTTCACCGAGCAGTGGGGCGTGGACGTGGCGGTGAGCAAGCCGCGGGTGATGGCCGCGCTCGTCGAAGAGGCGGTCACCGTCGGCGACCTGGTCCGGCTGATGACCTTCCGGCAGGGAGAGGCGAACCTCGTCGAGATCACCCTGCCGCCGACCGCCCCCTACGTCGGTCAGCCGATCCACGCCGTGCCGCTGCCCCGCGACTCCGCCCTGGTGGCGATCCTGCGCGGCAAGCGGGTCCTGGTGCCCAGCCCGGACGACCCGATCGAGGCCGGCGACGAGCTGATCTTCGTCTGCACCGCCGAGGTGGAGGACGAGGTCCGCGTGGTGATCCTCGGGCCGGACAGCGTCGAACGGACCCGCAGCTCACGCTGAGCCCGACGGGCGCCCTGAGCGGGCCGGGTGACCCGGCGTCGCTCAGGCGCTGGGCAGCGGGGCTGGCGGCGACTCCCGGGTGACCCGGCGCACCGTCCAGACCGTGATCAGCAACAGCAGCGCGTAGGGCGGGTAGCCGAGCGCCAGCCGGGCCACGCCCAGGGCGGTGTCCTGGTGGGCCAGGTAGAGCCCGGCCTGCACGCCCACCTTGGCCAGCCAGACCACGCCCCAGAGCACTGTCAGCTGGGTGAAGGTGCGCACCAGCTTCGGGTCGGATCGCCACTCCGAACGGCCCTTGGCCACCAACACCGACCAGATCCAGCCCACCAGCGGCTGCCGGATCGCGGCCGAGATCAGCAGGGCGATGCCGTAGCCGATGCCGTAGAGGATGCCGGGCAGGTAGAAGTCCCGCTCGTCTCCGGTACGCCATGCGATGGCCGCGCCGACGCCGACGCCGAAGAGCCCGTTGACGGCGTGCCGGATCGGCCGACGCTGGGCGAGCCGCAGCCCGGCGATCAGCACGGCGACCGCGATCGACGCGATCACCGCCGGCCGCAGCTCGCCGATGATGTTGGCGACGACGAACACCATGACCGGGATGCTGGACTCGACCAGCCCGCGCCAGCCGCCGAGCTGGTCGGCCATCTGCTCGGCGATCGTCGGCAGCGGCTCCTCGTTCTGAGGGTCGGTATCCGGCTGCGCCGCCCGGTCCTGTCCCGTCGTCATCGCCGGCCTTCCGTCCGCAGTGCCGTCACTTGGGCGAGTCCAGCTCGTAGTAGGGGTTGTAGATGACCTTGCGGTCGTCCCGCACGGCCACCCGGCCACGGGCGGTCAGATGCCGGCCCGGCTCGATCCCGGCGATGTGCCGTCGCCCCAGCCAGACCAGGGTGACGACGTCACTGCCGTCGTACAGGTCGGCCTCAAGGGTGGGCAGATTGGTGCGCGGCGTGTAGACCACCGTGCGCAGCCGACCAGCGACCGAGACCAGCTGACCCCGGGAGCACTGCTGGGCGGGGATCCCGCCGCACTCGGCGCTCTCCCGACGCAGCTCCTGCGCGTCGATCTCGGCCTCGCTGGCGGTGAACCTCTGCAGGATGCGCCGCAGCGACACCCGGCCCTCGTCGGTCGTCATGACCTCCGCGTCACCCTCTCCACGCTCGCCGTCCCCGGCCGGCCCCGGCGGCGCCGGAACCGTGCCGCCAGCGTACGCCGACGGGGCTGGTTCCGGCGGGCCGGTGCGCGCGGGTCAGACCTGACGCGGCGCGGCCGCGGCGTCGCCCGCCTCGGCCTCGGCCTGGTCGGCGATCTCCCGGGGCAGCCGCAGCGGCAGTGGCTCGCGGACCGGCTTCGCCTCCTGCCCACGGTCGACCACCAGGCCGTCCAGGCACTCGACGAGCGACCCGGCCATGGCCGGGTCGGTGGCCACCGGGCCCTGGAACACGCCCCGGACCATCCAGCGCGGCCCGTCGATTCCGACGAACCGCAGGTTCGTCGGGCCGTCCGGGGTCTTCACCTGGGCGTGCAGCTCCGGGCCGTACTCGCCGGCGACCTCCTGCGCGCTCGCGCCGTCGCGGAGCAGCGACTGCCGGATCTCCTCGCGCACCTCGTCCCAGATCCCCTCGGAGCGGGGGGCGGCGAAGACGCCCAACTGGAGCGCGTTGTCGCCGTGCACCAGCACCACCTGCTGGATCACACCCTGCGGGTCGGCCTGCACCCGTACCTCGACGTCGGCGATCGCCGGGATGTGCAGGCTGCCCAGATCGAGTCGCTGCACGTCGTCGTAGCTCTCGGAGATGTCGTACGGGCCGCGCTCCAGCGTCGGCGTCGCATCGCCCTGGTCCGGGACCTGGGTAGCCCGCTCGTCACGGGTCTGCCGCTCCGCATCGGCCCGCTTTCGGGAGAAGATCACTGCGCCTGCCCTCCGCTGTTCACACTCACCCTGCCACCTCTTCCGTCTGCCCGCGGCCCGGCTCGCTCGGCCGCCGCTCGACCCGGTCCTGGCCCGTCGGCGACGGCACCAGCCCGGCGTGCCCACCGGTGGACCCGTGCCCACCGGTCCCGCGCCGGGACGCGGGCAGCTCGACCACCGGCTCGAACCGCGCCCGCGCGACCTGCTGGACCACGAGCTGCGCGATCCGGTCGCCGCGGGAGATCTTCGCCGGCATATCCCGATCATGATTGATCAGGTTGACCAGGATCTCACCCCGGTAGCCGGCGTCGACCGTACCGGGCGCGTTGAGCACCGTCACGCCGAGCCTGGCCGCCAGACCGGAGCGAGGATGGACCAGGCCTACGTACCCCTCCGGCAGCGCGATGGCCACGCCGGTGGGCACCAGGGCACGGCCGCCGGGTGGCAGCTCCACGTCCGCGGCCGCCACCAGGTCGGCCCCGGCGTCGCCGGGATGGGCGTACGTGGGCAGCGGCAGTTCCGGGTCGAGCAGCTGCACAGGCACGGGTACGACGTCGGTCACGGGTCCCCTCTTCTCCTCCGGTTCGCGGGGTGACCCTGCCATCCTGCCGGTTCGTCGAGCCGCCGTGCGCCGTACCCTCGCAGGAGTGAGCATGTCGCCCTCCCCGTCCGCCGATCAGCCGTCGGTCGCCGCCCGCTCGGCGTACACCGAGCGACTGGATCTGCCCTGGTGGCTGTGGCTGGCCGGGCTGGTGGCCGCCGCGTTGCTGGCCGTCGAGATCTGGATGGGCGCCTCCGGCGTCCGCACCTGGCTGCCGTTCGCCGTGCTGGTGCCGCTGAGCGCGCTCGGGCTGTGGTGGCTGGGCCGGATCCGGGTCGGGGTGACCGATGCCGAGCTGCGGGTGGACGACGCCCGCCTGCCGGTCCGTTTCGTGGCCGACGTGGTGCCGCTGGACGTGGCCGGCCGACGCGAGGTGCTCGGCGTCGGCGCGGACCCGCTCGCCTTCGTGGTGCAGCGACCGTGGATCGGCGGCGCCGTACAGGTGATCCTCGACGATCCCGCGGATCCGACCCCGTTCTGGGTGGTGAGCACCCGCCACCCGGTCGAGCTGGCCGAGGCGGTGCTGACCGCACGGGACGCCCTGGCGGCTACCACCCAACCGACGGCGGGCGAGCCGGGCTGACCCGACGGCGAGGCCCGCTCAGGTGCCGGTCGGTGGGCCCGGGAGGGCTGCCGGTGGCGCGGGCCGGGCGATACCCCGCCGACGCAGGTCCACCTGGAGTTGGTCGGCCATCTGCTGGGTGGCCCGGCGGTTGAGGAAGCTGGCCACCGCCGCTCCGGTCAGGAACGGCCCGAGCGTGGTGAGGTTGCGACCGAAGCGCCGCAGCAGCATGTCCCGCAACTCCTTGCGGGCGGCGGTGCCGAGCACCGCTCCCACTCCCACGCCGGGGATCATCGGGTTGACGCCGCGTTGAGTGGCCCAGGAGTGCACCAGCGCGACCGCCCGTTGGCTGCCGGCGGCGGGTAGCGCCACGCCGTGGATCTCGTGCAGCTCGCCGACGAGTTTCAGCTCTACCGACACCACGGCCACTGTCTCGGCGGCGAGCAGCACCGGCGCGGCGAGCAGGGTCGGGGCCACCGTCCATTCGACGGCGGCGACGCCCCCACCGGCCGCGCCGATCGCGGCGGTGGTCCTCGACGCGTTGCGGATGAGCCGGTCGGCCAGGGCGGCGTCGTCCAGGCCGGGGAAGTGCTGGCGCAGCGTGTCCAGGTCCCGTACCGGCACGTGCGGGGCGATCTCGGCGACGGCGTCGACCATCCACCGCACTGCGGCGCGCGGCTTGAACAGGTCGGAGATGCCCCGCGCACGGGCCTGCCCGACCATCCGGGTCAGCAGTTGGCGGCGTCGGGCCGGCGCGATGTCGTCAGCGGTCAGCGCCGCGACGGTGGCACCGAGATCATCCGCGTCACGGGTGGCGCCGAGATCGTCCGCGTCATGTGTGGCGCCGAGATCGTCCGCGTCACGTGTGGCGCCGAGGCCGTCCGTGCCGCCATCGGTCGTGCCGCCTCGATCGCTCATCGGACCTCCCGGTGCTGTGGCTACCCGCTACGAGTCAAGCAGGTACCCACCGCTGCCGCATGCCTACACCGGCAGCGGCAACCCCGTTCAGGAGGCCGCCGCCGGTGTTGTTGTGCTTGTCAGACGCACTCGCGGCAGATCAGCTCGCCGTTACGCTCGACCGCCAGCTGGCTACGGTGGTGGACCAGGAAGCAGCGGGCGCACCGGAACTCGTCCTGCTGCATCGGAAGCACCTTGACCGTGAGCTCCTCGTCGGCCAGATCGGCACCGGGCAGCTCAAAGCTCTCAGCCACCTCGGCCTCGTCGACGTCCACCGCGCCCGACTGTGAGTCGACGCGCCGTGCCTTGAGCTCTTCCAGGCTGTCCTCGCCGAGGTCGACCTCGTCGCGACGCGGGGCGTCGTAGTCGGTGGCCATCGGTTTCACTCTCCCATATCGATGTTGTCGCTTCCGGTTGTAACGCCGGACGACGCTGTTTCGGTTCCGCTGGCCGGCCACCACTTGTGTCGGGCACCCGACCCGAGGACCGAACGGGTCGAGCTCGCTGGGGCGACTCCCCTGCGAGCGCGGAACCTTACCCCCCCTTGGGCGAGGCATGTATACCGCCCTTGCGGCTGAGATGTACGCCCCCGCACGCGAAGTTGTTCCCAATGTGATTCAGGCGACACGAAGATAGGGGTAGTAGTACCCGGTTCGCGGTCGGCGCGCCGGCATGTCGGGCTGTTTCCACGCGACGGCCGGACAACCGTTAACCTCAGCGGCGTATTCGACGGCCGGCGGCCTGAGCGATCGCTTCTGGCCGCCACCACCCACTGAGGTCCGGGGAGTGCCCTGATGAGTTTTGCGCGCGTGCGAGCACTCGTCGTCGTCGGCCTGCTGGCGATCATCGCCCTGGTCTTCGTCGTCGTGGCCGTGGTCCGCGACAGCCAGGGCAACGTGGGCACCGCGGCGGGTTGCCCCGAGGGTTGGCCGCTGGCTGATCTGACCCTGCGCGAGCGCAAGGACGTCAAGATCAACGTGTTCAATGCCACCGATCAGCCCGGCCTCGCCCACACCGTCGCCGACGAGTTCAGCAATCGACAGTTCCAGGTCAAGAAGACCGGGAACGAGAAGAGGATCAACAGCGTCGCGGTGCTGCGGTACGGCCCGAAGGGCGTCGGGTCCGCGCACCTGCTCCAGGCGTACTTCCTCAACAACGCCACCCCGGGCTACGACGAGAAGCGCACCGACGACACCGTTGACGTCGTGCTGGGCAACAACTTCCAGCAGCTCGCCACCACGACCGAGGTCAACCAGTCACTCGGCGACTCGGGCCCGCCGGAAGCTCCCAAGGGCTCCTGCCCGTCCCCACCCGCCAAGTGACGGCGTAACCGGCCCAGCAGCGCCAGGTCGGCGAACCGGCACCGAGCCGGCCCACCGACCAGGGCCGGCCGCTCAGGCGCCGGCCGACCTGGTCCAACGGTCAGGGACCGCCTGCGGCGTCCAGCGCGGCCAACCGGTCGTGCAGCGGAGCGAAGAGCGCGGGCGGAGCCGCGACCACCAGGTCCGGCCCCGGCGGCCCACCGGCCAGGCCGGCGACCCGAACCCCCGCCTCGGCGGCCACCAGCCCGCCCGCCGCCAGGTCCCAGGCCGCAAGACCCTTCTCGAAGTACGCGTCGAGCCGCCCCTCGGCGACCAGGCAGAGGTCCAGCGCCGCGGCGCCGAGCCGGCGGATGTCCCGTACGTGTGCGATCAGCCCGGCCACCACCTGCGCCTGGTGCGCCCGGCGGCCGGCGTCGTAGCCGAAGCCGGTGCCGACCAGCGCCTGCCCCAGGTCGACCTCGTCGGAGCAGCGCAGCCGGACACCGTCGCGCCAGGCCCCGCCGCCGGCCGTGGCGGTCCATTCCTCGCCGGTGCTCACGTTGCGCACGACGCCGGCAACCACCACCCCGTCCACCTCGGCCGCCAGCGAGACCGCCGAGTACGGCAACCCGTACAGGTAGTTCACAGTGCCGTCGATCGGGTCGACGATCCAGCGCACCCCGCTGGGCGCCGCGCCGGAAGCCCCCTCGCCGTACTCCTCGCCCAACACCGAGTCGTCCGGGCGCAGCGCGGCCAACGCGTCGAGGATCTGCCGCTCGACCGCCCGGTCGGCGGCGGTGACCACGTCGGTGACGGTGCTCTTGGTGGCGGCGACGACGACCCCCTCGGCGCGCATCCGGTACGCGGTGTCGGCCGCGTCCCGAGCCACCTGCACCGCGATGGTCAGCAGCTCGGACGGTGCCGTAGCCGAGTTGGTCATGATTCGCCTCTTTCCGCAGTCCGAGCGCATGTGGGTGAATGAAACTACCGACCCGGCCTCCGAAGATCATCGTTCCCGACGCCGCGCAACGGCACCAGACCGGGATCTCTGGTGCCTGGCCTGCCGCTGCGAGGCGGGTGCACCCACGCCTCCCGCACGGCTTGAGCGGCCGACCTCCGACAAGATGCCCCTTTAGATTGGTAATGTCGCTTAAGTGCCTACCGCCCCGCCCATGCTCGGCTCACAACCGTTGCCCAACCGCGACCTGGTCGGGGCGTCAACGGCCGGACCAACAGCGACCTCGGTGATCCACACGCGCACCCTCGCAACCGCCACATTGACCTCGTACTGCCTGCTCAAACGGCAGTTCGGACACGATCTACGCGCCAACGGGCTCGACGACGGAAGCCGTACGCCGGCCGCGCGGCTATCATTACCGCGAAGCCCATATCTCCGCCCCACCGACGGTCCCCACCGGCGGTACGCGGTGCGGAGCAGGATGATCGCCGCAGACGGCGTTACAATTCACCCCTGCCCACGCGGCACGGACCGCCGACCACCGGCCGGACCGTGACACGAGGGTCCCTCAACCACATCGCCCGGCACGGTAACCCTCGCTGCGCTGGACGAACCCGCCGTGCCCGCTCTTCGCCTCCGGAAGGTCATTCGTGACAGAACCCCGCCAGCCCGGCGCCGACGTTCGCTCGCTCACCGACACCCTGATCGCCCACGCGCAGAGCGCCGGTGGTCAGCTCACGTCGGCTCAGCTCGCGCGCACCGTCGAGTCCGCCGAGGTGACTCCGGCCCAGGCCAAGAAGATCCTGCGGGCGCTCTCCGAGGCGGGAGTGACCGTCGTGGTGGACGGCTCGGCGAGCACCCGTCGCCGCGTCGCCGCGGCCCGCTCGACCACGCCAGCGTCCCGGGCCACCACCGCCAAGACCACCAAGAAGGCCGCCGCGCCGGCCCCGAAGCAGGCGCCCGCCGCCGACGACGCCCCGGCGACGTCGGCCCCGCGCAAGGTGGCCGCTGGCAAGGCGACCGGCACCGCAGCGGCGACGCCGGCGAAGGCGACCCGGTCGACCCGAGCCACCAAGGCGACGGTGGCCGCGGCCGCCGGAGCCAAGCCGACCAAGGCTGGCGGCAAGGCGAAGGGCGAGGGCGCCGAGGGCGAGATCGACCCGGAGGAGCTGGCCGCCGCGATCGAGGACGTGGTGGTCGAGGAGCCGGCCGAGCTGGCCCAGGCCGCCGAGACCGACGCCGCCGCCTCGGCGACCGACAACGACTTCGAGTGGGACGACGAGGAGTCCGAGGCCCTCAAGCAGGCGCGACGTGACGCCGAGCTGACCGCCTCCGCCGACTCCGTCCGGGCGTACCTGAAGCAGATCGGCAAGGTTCCGCTGCTCAACGCCGAGCAGGAGGTGGAGCTGGCCAAGCGGATCGAGGCCGGGCTCTACGCCGCCGAGCGAATGCGGGCTGCCGACGAGGGCGAAGAGAAGCTCGTCCGGGAGATGGTCCGTGACCTGAGCTGGATCTCCCGGGACGGCGAGCGGGCCAAGAACCACCTCCTGGAGGCGAACCTCCGACTGGTGGTGTCGCTGGCCAAGCGCTACACCGGCCGCGGCATGGCGTTCCTCGACCTGATCCAGGAGGGCAACCTGGGTCTGATCCGCGCCGTGGAGAAGTTCGACTACACCAAGGGCTACAAGTTCTCCACGTACGCCACCTGGTGGATCCGGCAGGCCATCACCCGCGCCATGGCCGACCAGGCCCGCACCATCCGCATCCCGGTGCACATGGTCGAGGTCATCAACAAGCTCGGCCGCATACAGCGTGAGCTGCTCCAGGACCTGGGCCGCGAGCCCACTCCGGAGGAGCTGGCCAAGGAGATGGACATCACACCCGAGAAGGTGCTGGAGATCCAGCAGTACGCTCGGGAGCCCATCTCACTGGACCAGACCATCGGCGACGAGGGCGACAGCCAGCTCGGCGACTTCATCGAGGACTCCGAGGCCGTGGTCGCTGTCGACGCGGTGTCGTTCTCGCTCCTGCAGGACCAGCTCCAGCAGGTGCTCCAGACGCTCTCCGAGCGTGAGGCGGGTGTGGTACGCCTGCGCTTCGGCCTGACCGACGGCCAACCTCGGACGCTCGACGAGATCGGTCAGGTCTACGGGGTGACCCGGGAGCGGATCCGGCAGATCGAGTCCAAGACGATGTCCAAGCTGCGTCACCCGTCCCGGTCGCAGGTCCTCCGGGATTACCTGGACTGAGCGGGTTTCGTCAACCGAACGTGTCGTTTTGATCACCTGGGGTGCAACGCCAGATGGTGATCGTCCGGTTGCGCGAATGTGATCGTTGACGTGGCACCCTTGGTACACGGCACACTGTCCCTGCCATGTGTGACCTCGGTCCCCCGCGGGCACACAGGGAAGGCAGTGCCTAGCAAGGGTGTTGCACGATAGGTGAGCAACGACCGAAGAGATTGTTCATCGGTGACGACCAGAGGAGGAAGGCGATGAACTCGACCCTCACGCCGCCGCCCGAGACGGTGGCGCCCCCAGCCGCCGATGAACGGTGCGACCGCTGCAATGCTGCCGGGAAGCTCCGAATCACTCTGGTGGGTGGGAGCGAGCTGGTGTTCTGCGGGCATCACGCGAACAAGTACGCGGAGGATCTCGTGAAGATCACCGAGCGGTTCGCAACGGAGCCCGATTTCAGCTGGCGTGGCGCCGATCTGATGGCGAACTAAATCCGCAAAACGACATAGCTGGCCGGAGGCACCCCGAGGGTGCCTCCGGCCAGCTTTTTGTCCAAACGCCCCACGCCGCGCCTCAAAGCCCCACCACTGCTGGGCGGTCTAGAGGGTCTGCGCGGTGGCGATGCGTTCCTCAAGCTGCTCGATGGTGGCCTGGGCGCTCGGCGGGCCACCGCAGAGCCGGCGCAGCTCGGCATGAATCTTGCCGTGCGGCTGGCCGGTGCGGTGGTGTCGGGCGGCCACCAGAGCGTTCAGTTGGCGCCGGAGCGCCACGCGGCGCTGGGCGGCGCTCATGGGTGCGGGAGGTGCCGCCGTGGCCGCAGCGGCCGGCTGAGAGGCCCCGTCGGCCGTACGACGGCGTTGGGCGGCGAGCTGTGCGGCCTGCCGCTTGGTCAGCAGCAGTGAAACCTGGTCGGCGGTGAGCAGGCCGGGCAGTCCGAGGTATTCCTCCTCCTCGGGGGTGCCGGCCTGGGCCGCGGTGCCGAACGACGCGCCGTCGAAGATCACCTGATCCAGCTCGGCGGTGGCCGAGAGCGCGGCGAACCGCTTCTCCAGCTCCCCGCTGGCCTGGTCGTCGCGCTGCGCGCGTTCCAGCAGGTCGTCGTCGAAACCGTCGGCTTCCTTGGGTTTGCCGAGTACGTGGTCGCGCTCGGTCTCCATCTCGCTGGCCAACCCGAGCAGGTGCGGCACGCTGGGCAGGAAGACCGACGCGGTCTCCCCGGGCCGGCGGGCCCGCACGAACCGGCCGATCGCCTGGGCGAAGTAGAGCGGCGTGCTGGCGCTGGTGGCGTAGACCCCGACCGCCAGTCGCGGGATGTCGACCCCCTCGGACACCATCCGCACCGCGACCAGCCACCGCTGGTCGGACGCCGCGAACGTCGCGATCCGGGCAGACGCGCCCTGGTCGTCGGAGAGCACCACGGCGGCCTTCTCGCCGGTCACCTGCTCGATCAGCTTGGCGTAGGAGCGGGCGGTCTGCTGGTCGGTGGCGATGATCAGACCACCGGCGTCGGCCATGCCCGCGTTGCGCAGCACTGTGAGTCGGGCGTCGGCGGCGCGCAGCACCTGTGGCATCCAGTCGCCGGCCGGGTCCAGGGCGGTACGCCACGCCTGCGCCACCAGGTCCTGGGTCATCGGCTCGCCCAGCCGGGCCGCCAACTCCTCCCCCGCGTTGGTTCGCCAGCGGGTCTCCCCGGAGTACGCCAGGAAGAGCACCGGCCGGACCACGCCGTCGCGCAGCGCGTCGGAGTAGCCGTACACCGAGTCGGCGCGGGAGCGCAGCAGCCCGTCTCCGCCCCGCTCGTAGCCGACGAACGGGATCGGGTTGTCGTCGGAGCGGAACGGCGTCCCGGTGAGCATCAGTCGGCGTACGGCGGGTTCGAAGGCGTTCTTCACCCCGTCGCCCCAGGATCGGGAGTCCCCGGCGTGGTGGATCTCGTCGAGGATGACCAGGGTGCGTCGGGTCATGGTGCGCCGTCGGTGCACCTGCGGGGCCATCCCCACCTGCGCGTAGGTGACCACCGCGCCGTGAAAGTCGGCAGCGGAGTGCAGGTCGGCGTTGCGGAACGCGGCGTCGAGCTGGATGCCCACCCGGGCCGCGGCGTCGGACCACTGGTTCTTCAGGTGCTCGGTCGGCGCGACCACTGTGACCGCCTCGATGGTGCCGTCACCGAGCAGCTCCGCAGCGATCCGCAGGGCGAAGGTGGTCTTGCCGGCACCGGGCGTGGCGACCGCTGTGAAGTCCTCGGTACGGCGACGTAGGTACTCCACCAGCGCCTTGCGCTGCCAGGCGCGTAGTGCCGGGAACGTCTCGAGCACCGGCGTCCGGGCTGCCACGCGAAGCTCCTCTCCGACCGCACGATGGCGGACGCCGGGCGAGGGCCACGAGGATCCGCCGCCCATGAAAACGCCTCCGCGCAGAAGCTGCCGCGAAGGCCGACTCAGCATAACCAGCGCGGGCCGCCGGGCCCAGGCGACGCCACGCTGGTCACAATCCCGCACCGACCGAACAGCGGCCCTACCGTCTCACCATTCCCGGTCGGCGCGTGGATCCGCCCCGTCGGCGCGCGGCGGGCGAAGCGTGGCCACCGGCGCGGACCAGCGTCGACGCAGCGCGATCAGGCGCAGCCCGAAGACCAGGACGGCGGCGGCGGTGAGCGGTGCGGACCCGGTCTGCCCGGTGACGTACAGCAGCACCACCAGGACCGAACCGGCCAGCGCGGCCAGCGCATAGATCTCCCGGCGCAGCACGACCGGGATCTCGGCGGTGAGCAGGTCGCGACCGAGCCCGCCGCCGATGGCGGTGAGCATGCCGATCAGGCAGGCCCCGACGGCCGGCACCCGGGCGTCGAGCGCCTTGAGCGTGCCGGTGACGGTGAACAGCGCCAGGCCGGCCGCGTCCAGCACCAGCACTGTGGTGCGCAGTCGGGCCAGTTGCGGGTGCAGCCAGAAGACGGCGAGCGCGGTGATCGCGGCGGTGGCGACGTACCGCCAGTCGGCGAACGCCAGCGGCGGCACCTCGTCGATGACCAGGTCCCGGAAGATCCCACCGCCGAGGGCGGCCACGAAGCCGACGAACGCGACGCCGAACAGGTCCAGTCGCTTGGCCACCGCCGCCGAGGCCCCGGAGGCGGCGAAGACCGCCACCCCGGTCAGGTCGGCGAGGAGCAGGGCGGTGGAGGTGGTCACCGCCGCAGGCTACGTCGCCGGCGACAGCACCGGCCGAGGTTCACTCACGGTACGAGTCGTAGATCTCCTTGCACTTGGGGCAGACCGGTGAACCCGGCTTGGCCGCCTTGGTGACCGGGAAGGTCTCGCCGCAGAGAGCGACGACGTAAGTGCCCATGACGGCACTCTCGGCGATCTTCTCCTTGCGGACGTAGTGGAACATCTCGGGACCGGTATCGGCGTCCTTCAGCTCCGGACGCTCGAGAACCTCTGTGCTCACGTCTGCACCTCCAACCGACAAGTTTGGCAGGTCATCACGGCCGGGTCCACTTGAGGCCGGCCGAGGCCCCACCCCGTACGGTGCCCGTGTGACTGACTTTCGCATCAGCTACGGCACCGAGGTGGCCGAAGCCCAGCGCGACGGCCGGCCCGTCGTCGCCCTGGAGAGCACCATCGTCTCGCACGGTCTGCCCCGGCCGGAGAACCTGCGCGTGGCCAGGGAGATCGAGCGGACGGTTCGGGACGCCGGGGCCGTTCCGGCGACGATCGGCATGATCGCCGGTGAGCTGGTGGTCGGCCTGGACGACGCACAGCTGACCCGGCTCGCCACTGTCGACGGCGTGACCAAGCTCTCCGTCCGGGACCTCGCTGTGGCCGCCGCGACCGGCGCGGACGGCGCGACCACGGTGGCCGCCACCAGCGCGGTGGCCGCCGCCGCCGGCATCGGTGTGTTCGCCACCGGCGGACTGGGTGGTGTGCACCGGGAGGCCGCGCACACCTTCGACGAGTCGGCGGACCTGGTGACCCTGGCGCAGACCCCGATCGCCGTGGTCTGCGCCGGGGTCAAGTCGATCCTCGACGTGGGTGCGACGCTGGAACGCCTGGAGACCCTCGGGGTCGCGGTGGTCGGTTACCGCACCCGCCGGTTCCCCGGCTTCTACCTGACCGACGCCGGCTTCGACCTGGACTGGTCGGTCGACTCGCCGGAGCAGGTCGCCGCGGTGCTCGCCGCCCGGGACGAGCACGCCGTGCACACCGGCGGGCTGCTCATCGCCAACCCGCTGCCGCTCGACGAGCAGCTCGACCCGCAGCTGCACGACAGGACGCTCACCGATGGCCTGGCCCTGCTGGAGCGGGACGGGATCACCGGAAAGGCCGTCACCCCGTACCTGCTCGCGCACTTCCACTCGGCCACCGAGGGCGCCAGCCTGGCGGTGAACGTGCGGATCATCCTGCGCAACGCCGACCTGGCCGCGCGGATCGCTGTCGCCTCGGTGGCCCCCGGCGCCGCCGTCCCGGCATGACCCGACCGGCCCGGGTGGTCGTCGTCGGGGACGTGATCACCGACGTGGTCGCCGTGTTGTCGGGGCCGCTCGCGGCCGGCTCGGACACCGGGGCCGCGATCAGTCTCGGCGGCGGCGGTCAGGCGGCCAACACCGCCGCCTGGATCGCCGCGCAGCGGGTGGACGTCACGCTCGTCGGGGCCGTCGGTGACGACGACGCCGGGCGGGACCGGGTGGCCGAGCTGGACCGGACGGGCGTCGACTGCGCCATCGAGCGGGCCGAGGGCGCACCGACCGGCACTGTCATCGTGCTGGCGGCCGACGACGAGCGCACCATGGTCAGCCAGCGGGGCGCGAACCTGCGGCTGAGCGCCGCGCACGTCGAGCAGGCCCTCGCGGCGGCGCCCGGCGCTGGGCATCTGCACCTGTCCGCGTACACCCTGTTGGACGCGGAGTCGCGCGGCGCGGGGCTGCGGGCGCTGGCCGCCGCCCGCGAGCGCGGGCTCACCATCAGCGTCGACGCGGCCTCCGCGGCGCCGCTGCGGCGGGTCGGAGCGGCGGCGTTCCTGAGTTGGGTACGCGACATCGACCTGCTCCTGGTCAACGCGGACGAGGCAACGGTGCTGGCCGGCGGGCTGGACCCGGCGGCGCAGGGGCGGGCGCTGTCGGCGACGGCTCGGCGGGTGGTGGTGAAGCGCGGCGCGGCCGGCGCGGTCTGGGTCGACCGCACCACGCCGGTCTGCGTGGCTCCGGCCCGCCGGGTGGCGGTGGTGGACGTCACGGGCGCGGGGGACGCCTTCGCGGCCGGTCTGCTCACCGCGTGGCTCGCCGGTGCCACCCCGACCGCGGCGCTGAACCGCGCCACCGACCTGGGCGCGCTGGCCGTCTCCACCGCCGGGGCTCGGCCACAGGCGTAGCGGGCCGTCACACGGTCACAGCCCCGACTGCTCGAACCCTGGCCCGTTCGCGGGTCAGGGTTCGACGTCGATGACCTTGTGGGGGCGCTCCTCGGCGGTGAGACTCATCGGCGGGGTGTCGTCCTGTTGGCGGGGGTGGAACCGGTTGGCCAGCCGGTGCTCTTCCTTCGGCGGCCGGTCGTTGGCCAGCAGCACGGCCAGCCAGGGGATGAGCACCATGCCGAGGCCGCACAGCGGCAGCCAGAGCCAGAGCAGTGGGGCGTTCGCACCGACCAGGATCGCGCCGACGATGATGCACACCACGCGGATGCTCATCATCACGACATAACGGCGCTGGCGACTGTTGAGCTGATCGTCCTGGCTGCGCGAGGCGTCGGTGATCAGAATCGGCTGGTACGCCTGACGCTTCACCATGGACCTCCTCGAGGGGGTTACGCCTCATCCTGTCACCGCAGGTCCGTGATCAGCGAACTTCGACTCATCCCGCCGCGTGTTACGCCCGTGGTACGCTCCGAAATGTGGGCAGCAGGTTCAGCTTCACCGACGAGGCGTTGGCCAACCTGAGGGTCTACGACGTCACACCTGGGGAAGTCTGGGAGGCGCTGCACAGCGCCCGCCGGGTCATCCGCCATCTGGGTGACGACGTGATGGTGGTCTACGCCGCCGCCCGTCGGGGCCGCCGGCTGGCGGTGCTGCTCGCCGAGGCCGATGGCACCGACAACGACTGGGACATTCTCTCCGCCCGCGAGTTGAGCGACGTCGAGTCCAAGCGCTACGACGAGGCCGTGCGGAGATCTCGGTAGATGAGGAGGCCGTGACGATGCACCGTAACGACGCGACAAAGCAGTTCCACGACGGCGGCGACCGGATCGCCGAGCTGATCGACGAGAGCCCGGCTGCCGAGCTGCCCACCCCCGACAGCGACGTGCCGATGGTGAGCCGCTCGGTGCGGCTGCCACTGGACACCTACGAGCGGGTCCGCGCCGCCGCCGACGCCCGGGGCATCGGGGTCACCACGCTGATGCGCCAGTGGATCGAGACCGGCCTGGCCGACCTGGACGACTCGGCCACCGTCTCGCTGGCCGACGTCCGGCGCGCGCTGGCCTCACTGGCTCATCCCACCGCCGCCTGAGCAGACCGCCCCTTCGCCAGCGGTCAGGTCAGCCGCCGGCGGTCTTCGCCTTGGCCGCCGCCTTCATCTGCTGCTTGAACTCCCGCACCCGACGCAGCGAGTCGGCGTCGGTGACGTCGGCCACCGACCGGTACGCGCCCGGGTCGCCGTAGTCCCCGGCCACCGTCCGCCAGTCCTGCGGGGTCACCCCGAACCGCTTGCCGAGCAGGGCCACGAAGATCTGTGCCTTCTGCTTGCCGAAGCCGGGCAGCGCGGAGACCCGCCGCAGCAGCTCCGGCCCGTCGGCGACCTCGGCCCAGAGCAGCGCCGCGTTCCCGTCGTACCGCTCCACCAGCACCTGGCAGACCTCCTGCACCCGGGCCGCCATGGCCTTCGGAAAGCGGTGCAGCGCGGGCGGCTGGGCGAAGAGCGCGACCAGGGCCTCCGGGTCGTACCCGGCGAGCTCCGCCGCGTCCAGCTCATGGCCGAGCCGCTGCTGGAGCACGTACGGCGACGAGAACGCCTTCTCCATCGGCACTTGTTGATCAAGAACCATCCCGACCAGCAGGGCCAGCGGGCTACGCTCCAGCAGCCGGTTGGCCTCCGGGTCGATGGGCAGCACAAGCGTCATGCGGACCATCCTGCCTGGCGTACCGAACCGGACGGACACCGACGCTCCGACACCTTCCGGCGGGTGACGCTGACCCGGGACGCAACGGGAGGCAGGATGTCGGGGTGGACGAACACGACATGCTGCTCTCCCCCGCCGGCGTCGACGCGCTGCGCAGCGCGCTGACCCGGACCGGATTCACCAGCCACGGCATCGCCGAGCGGCTGGGCGCCCAGGCGACCGCGGCGGTCGCCCGCAACGACTACCGGGCCGCGCTGCGCGCCACCGAGGACGGTGACCCGCTCGGCACCCTGATCCGGGTGTTCATCTGCGCCCAGACCGAGTCGGAGGCGGCGGTGGCCGCCGCGCTGGCGCCGCTGGGCCTGGCCGAGGCCCTGGCCGGCGGGCTGGTCGAGCGGTACGGCGAGGGCCTGCGTGCCGGCGTCGACCTGGAGCCGTACGGCGAGGACTGGTGGGTGCTCGCCGACGTGCCGGCCAGCGCCCGCCCGGGCCGCCCGTTGCACGCCGAGCACGTCCTCGGTGTCGGCGGGGCGACCCACACCCTGATCGGCGCGACCATGCGCCGGCCGGTCGACACCGCACTGGACCTGGGCACCGGCTCCGGCATCCAGGCCCTGCACCTCGGCACCCACGCCAGGTCCGTGACCGCCACCGACCTCTCCGAGCGGGCGCTGCGCTTCGCCGCGACCACCGCCGCCCTCAACGGTCAGGACTGGGAGCTGCTCCGCGGCGACCTGGTCGCCCCGGTGGCCGGTCGGCGATTCGACCTGGTGGTGAGCAACCCACCATTCGTGGTCGGCCCGGGCACGACCACGCACGTGTACCGCGACTCCGGCCGGGTCGGTGACGCGATCGGCGCCGAACTGGCCGCCGCCGCCCCGGGCCTGCTCACCGAGGGCGGCACCATGCAGTACCTGGCGAACTGGGTGCACGTCGCCGGCGAGGAGTGGGACGAGCGGGTGGCCGGCTGGTTCGCCGGGACCGGCCTGGACGCCTGGGTGATCCAGCGCGAGGTGGCCGACCCGATGGCGTACGTCGACCTGTGGCTCACCGACGTCGGCGAGACCGCCGACCCGCAGCGGATGGCCGCCTGGCTGGACTGGTTCGACGCGCACAAGGTGGAGGGCATCGGCTTCGGCATCGTGTCCCTGCGTCGAGGTGGGCACCCCGACCCGGTGGTCCGGGTGGAGGACCTGCGCCAGCGGGTGCAGCCGCCGCTGGGCGACCAGGTCGCCGCCTGGTTCGACCGCCAGGACTTTCTCCGGGTACGCGACACCGAGGCGTTGCTCGCCGAGCGCTACCGGGCCGCCGAGGGCCTCCAGCTGCGACAGGAGGCCACCATGGGCGACGAGGGCTGGGGGGTGGACCGGCAGGTCCTCGCGATGCCGCACGGCCTGCGCTGGACCGAGGAGATCGACCCGCTGGTGCTGGCGCTGGTCGGTGGCGCCGACGGCCGGCTGCCGCTGCGTGACCAGCTCGCCCTGCTCGCCGCCGCGCACGACGTCGAGCCCGACGAGATGGCCGAGGCCGCCGGCCCGATCGTGGCGCACCTGGTGGAGCGCGGCTTCATCGAGCCGGTGAGCGCCTGATGCGGGCGGTGGTGCAGACCGTCGGGCGGGCCAGCGTGACGGTGGACGGCGAGGTGGTCGGTGCCATCGACAACGGCCTGCTGGTGCTGCTCGGGGTGACCCACACCGACACCCCGCAGACCGCTCAGACGATGGCCCGCAAGGTGCACGAGGTACGCATCCTGGACGGTGAGCGGTCCGCCGCCGACACCGGCGCGCCGATCCTGGTGGTCAGCCAGTTCACCCTCTACGGCGATGTTCGCAGGGGCCGCCGACCGAGCTGGACCGCCGCCGCCCCCGCCGAGGTCGCCGAGCCACTGGTGACAGCGGTGGTCGACGCCCTCCGTGAACGAGGAGCGAAGGTCGAGACGGGCCGCTTCCGCACCCACATGCTGGTGGAGAGCACCAACATAGGCCCCCAAACCCTCCTCCTGGACCTCTGACCCAGTCCCCCACCCACCGCCCCCTGTTGATCATGAAGTTATTGCCCGCCACCCGCGTGTCGTGGCAACAACTTCATGATCGACGAAAGGCGGGGGGTGGGTCAGGAGAAGAGGCCTCGGCGGGACAGGGACTGGCGGAGCCAGTTGTCGAGTTCGGCGGTCCAGTCGGTGCGGTCGGCGGTGGCGTGGTCGACAGTGAACCGGCCGAAGGCGTCCCGGCCCTCGGTGAAGACACCGCCGCGCTTGTCGACCTCCAGCACCACCTGCATCTGCTGCGCGTCGGCGATGAAGGTGACCTCCAACTGGTTGATCGAGCGGGCGTACTGCGGCGCCGGGCTGAACTCGATCTCCTGGTAGAACGGCAACGTCTGGCGTACGCCGTAGATGTGACCACGCTCCACATCGGCGCGTGCGAACCGGAAGCCCAGCCGCAGCAACGCGTCCAGCAGTCGCTCCTGCGCCGGCAGCGGGTGCACCGACACGGCGTCCAGGTCACCCTTGTCGACAGCGCGGGCGACCTCCAGCTCGGTACGCAGACCCATCGTCATCCCGTGCAGGTGCTGCCCGTACAGCTCGGTGACCGGCGTCTCCCACGGCACGTCGAAGCGGAACGGTAGGTCGTAGCGCTGCCCCGGCTCCAGCCGGAACGCGCCGGTGACCTGCTGGCGGTGGAACTCCTGAGTGGCGTCGTAGTCGTTGTCACCGCTCTCGACCTCGACCCGGGTGACCAGGCCGAGGGCGACGTGGTCGATGTCCACCTGGTGGTCACCGCCCATCACCTGGATGCGGCCCTCCAGCTGGCCGCCCGGGCGGCAGTTCGGGTTGGCCAGCACCGTCTCCACCGACGGACCGCCGACGCCCATCGCCTTCATGAGCCGCTTGAAGACCACACCGTCCTCCATCTGTCGTCCTCGGTCGACCAGAGGTGGCCGGCCGTCCGCAACGTAGCCGGGGCGGGCAACCACACACCCCGACGACACACCGCACCAGCGATCCGACGCAATTCCTGTCGGGTGCCCGATCGCCTCACTCCCGTTTTACGCCCCGCCCGCCAAGCTGTTGTCACACCGGCACCACTGGGCCGGGAACACGGCACCGACGTGGAAACGGGGAGAGACAGAGATGGTCCTGCAGATGACGGAACACCGGACGCGCCCGGCCACCACGACCGACACCGACGGGGCCCCCGAGGCCCTCGTCGACCTGGACGCCACCGACGAGCGCGGCATCTCCACCGACCTGGTCCGGGCCTACCTCAACGGAATCGGCCGGACGAAGCTGCTGACGGCCGCGCAGGAGGTCGACCTGGCCCGGCGCATCGAGGCCGGCCTGTTCGCCGACGAGAAGTTGGCCACCTGCACCCCGGTCTCCACGGAGCTGCGAGCCGACCTGGAGCTGATCGTCGCCGAGGGTCGGGCGGCGAAGGACCACCTGTTGGAGGCGAACCTGCGGCTGGTGGTCAGCATCGCCAAGCGCTACACCGGCCGTGGCATGGCGTTTCTCGACCTGATCCAGGAGGGCAACCTGGGTCTGATCCGGGCCGTGGAGAAGTTCGACTACGCCAAGGGCTACAAGTTCTCCACGTACGCCACCTGGTGGATCCGGCAGGCCATCACCCGCGCCATGGCCGACCAGGCCCGCACCATCCGCATCCCGGTGCACATGGTCGAGCAGGTCAACCGGATGGTCCGGGCCCGCCGCGAACTGTCGGTGACGCTGGGCCGCGAACCGACGGTCGCCGAGGTGGCCCGCGCACTGGAGATCCCCGAGATCCAGGTCATCGAGCTGATCTCGTACGACCGGGAACCGGTCAGCCTGGACCAGGCCGTCGGCGACGACGGCGAGAGCGCGCTCGGCGACTTCGTGGCCTCGGTGGACCCGCGCACCGAGCCGGGCGACGCCGCCGCCCAGGGTGAGCTGCGCAACGAGGTCAGCGTCGTGCTCTCCACCCTGTCCCAGCGGGAGCAGGCGGTCATCCGCCTCCGGTTTGGCCTGGACGACGGCCGCCAGCGCACCCTGGACGAGGTCGGCCGGGAGTTCGGTCTGTCCCGGGAGCGGATCCGGCAGATCGAGAAGGTGACGCTGCTGAAGCTGCGCGCCCCGGAGCGGGCCCAGCGCCTGGAGGCGTACGCCTGCTGACGCACCCGGTTCCCACGGAAGGCCCCGGCGGTTCGCCGGGGCCTTCCGTGCTGTCGGAGTGTTTGACTGGGACACCGATCGGCTGACCGACGACGCGAGGAGAGCGACGATGAACTGGACGTTGGAAGTGGTGATCGTGCCGGTCTCCGATCTGGACCGGGCGAAGAGGTTTTACGCCGACCAGCTCGGCTTCACTGTGGACCACGACACGGTGATCAACGACGAGGCGCGCATCGTCCAGCTGACGCCGCCCGGCTCGGGATGCTCGATCGTGATCGGTAAGGGCGTCGTCCCGGAGATGCCGCCCGGCTCACTCAAGGGCCTGCAACTGGTGGTGCCCGACCTGAAGCGGGCCCACGAGGAGCTGGTCGGACGGGGTGTGGAGGTCAGCGAGATCCAGGTGGTGGGTCAGAACCCCCGGCCGGTGCCGGATCCACTGGACAACGTCGGCTTCGTGTTCTTCGCCGACCCGGACGGCAACACCTGGGGCGTCCAGCAGATCTCCAGTCGCGCCTGACCGGGCCCGCTCACAGGCGGCGGGGGCCGGTGTCCGGGCGGGCGACCACGCCACCCACCCCCACCTGGGCGTGCAGGACCGAGATGCCGTCCGGGCGGGCGAGCACCGGGTTGAGGGTCAGCGATCGCACCCGGGGTTGTTCGTCGGCGAGCTGACCCACCCGCAGCAGCAGATCGGCCAGGGCCGCCCGGTCGACCGGCGCGGCCCCCCGGTGCCCGCGCAGCAGCGGCGCCGCCCGAGGCTCGTCGACCAGCTCGGCCGCGTCCCGGTCGGTCAACGGCACCGCCCGCCACGCCCGATCGCCGAGCAGTTCGGTGGCGACCCCGCCCAGGCCGAAGCCGACCACCGGCCCGAACGCGGGGTCCTCCACCACCTCCACCACGCAGGCCACGCCGGGCGGGACCATCGGCTGGACCAGCGCGTCCGCGCCGAAGGTCGCCGCCAGGTCCGCGTACGCCCGGCGGAGGGTCGGCTCGTCGGGCAGGTCCAGCCGGACCGCGCCGAGGTCGAGTCGGTGCCGCAGCCCGGGGGCAGCCGCCTTGAGCGCCACCGGGAAGCCCAGCCGCGCCGCCGCGTCGACCGCCGCGTCGGCCGAGTCGACCGAGTCGACGGACACCGAGGCCACCACGTCGATGCCGTACGCGGCCAGCAGCGCGTCCGGGTCGGTGGCGTCGGCCCGGAGCGCGGCCTGCGCGGCGGCGCGATCGAGGCCGGGCAGCTCCGGTGCCACCCCGGGCGGGCGGCGAAGCCACTCGGCGTACCGGTGCGCACGGGCGAGCGCGCGGACCGCCTCCTCCACACCGCCGTACGCCGGCACCCCCGGCGGCAGCCGCCCGACCAGGAACGTCGCCACTGTCGGCTTACCCAACGCGAGGGCGGCCGGCAGCGCGGCGGTCACGTCGGCGCCCACATCGGTCAACTGGCCGGGTAGCGGCGGGGCGAAGACCACCACCAGGGCGTCCACCCGTTCGTCGGCGGCCGTCTCGGCGAGCGCGGTAGCGAACTCGGCGGCACCGGCACTCGGCCCGACGTCGCGGGGATAACCGTCGGCCACGCTCAGGCCGTGCCCGACGCAGGCTGTCGCGGCGAGCCCGGTGAGGGCCGAGGAGTTGCCCACCACACCGACCCGGCCGCCGGCCGGCAACGGCTGGTTGGCCAGCAGCACCCCCACGTCGAGCAGCTCCGGCACGGTGTCCACCCGAATCACCCCGGACTGGGCGAAGAGCGCCGCCACCGCCACCTCGTCCGGCCCGGCGGCGTCACCGACCCCGGGCGGGCGGGCCGGCGAGGCGAGCGCGACGACCGGCTTGGCGCGGCCGATCCGCCGGGCCAGCCGGGCGAACTTGCGCGGGTTCCCGAAGGTCTCCAGGTAGAGCATGATCACATCGGTGCCGGGGTCGTCCTGCCAGTACTGCAGCAGGTCGTTGCCGGAGACGTCGGCCCGGTTGCCGGCCGAGACGAAGCTGGACAGCCCGAGGCCCCGCCGGTCCGCCTCGGCGAGCAGCGCCACCCCAAAGGCACCGGACTGGCTGAAGATGCCGACCCGGCCGGCCGGCGGCAACGTCGGGGCGAGGGTGGCGTTGAGGCGTACCGTCGGATCGGTGTTGGCCACGCCCAGGCAGTTCGGGCCGACGACCCGCATCCCGGCCGCGTGCGCCGCGCGGACCAGCGCCCGCTGCGTGGCCGCGCCCTCGCCGCCGGCCTCGGCGAAGCCGGCCGAGATGACCACCAGGCCGTGCACCCCCGCGGCGGCGGCGTCGGCGACCACCGCGGTCGCCGCCTCCGGCGGGACCGCCACCACCGCCAGGTCCACCGGCGCTCCGGCGTCAACCGCCGACGGGTACGCGGGGAGGCCCGCCACTGTCGAAGCGCTCGGATGCACCGGCACCACAGCGCCGGTGAACCCGCCGTCGCGCAGGTGCCCGAGCACCGCCGCGCCGACGCCCTGACCGGTGGCGCTGGCGCCGTAGACGACGATGCCGCGCGGGGCGAGCAGCCGGGCGATCGAGCGGGCCTCGGTCCGGTGCTCCCGGCCGCGCTGCACCTCCAGGCTGGCCTCGGTGGGCGCGATGGGGAAGCTCAGGTGGACCACGCCGTCGGCGTACTCGCGCTGGACCTGGTAGCCGAAGTCGGCGAAGACCCGCAGCATCGTCCCGTTGGCCGGCAGCACCTCCGCGACGAAACTCATGATGTCGTTGCGGCGGGCCGCGTCGGCCAGGTGCTCCATCAGCACCGAGCCGATGCCCCGCCCCTGGTAGGCGTCCTCCACCACGAAGGCCACCTCCGCCTCGGGGGCCTGCGGGCCGAGCCGCTCGTACCGGCCGACCGCGACGATCTGGTCGGCGGCCAGCACCACGAACGCCTCCCGGTCGTGGTGGTCCACTGTGACGAAACGGATCAGATCCCGCTCCGGGATGCGCGGGTACGGCGAAAAGTACCGCAGGTAGCGGGTGCGCTCGGAGAACCGGCTGTGCATCGCCACGACGCCCGGCGCGTCGGCCGGATCGATCGGTCGCAACTGGACGGTGCTGCCATCGCTGAGCAGCACGTCGACCGGCTGGTCCACGGTCGTCACCGGAACGCCCTCCCCCCGGCCCGGCTCAGTCCCGCGGATCGTGCGGGTCGAGCCCGAGCAGCGGGAAGACAGTCTTGCGGGTCGCCGCGATCGCCCGGTCCACCGCGTTCGGCTCACCGGTCGGCTGCCACGGCTCGTACGACGGGTCGGCGTCGTCGGTCATCCGCAGCGGTATCTCCCGGCCCAGACGTCGGGAGGCGACCAGGTCCCGCCACGCGGGTGGGGTGAGCGTGGCCGGGTCGATCGGGTCACCGGTGGCCACGGCCAGCAGGTGACTCCAGGCCCGGGGCACCACCTCGACGAGCGCGTACCCGCCGCCGCCGGTGGCCACCCACCGGCCTTCACACACCTCGTCGGCAAGCGCCCGCATCGCCAGGTAGGTGGCCCGCTGCCCGTCCACCGTCAGGTTCAGATCGGCGAGCGGATCCAGCCGGTGCCCGTCGGCGCCGCACTGGCTGACCAGCACCTGCGGCCGGAACGCGCGCAGCACCGACGGCACGATCGCGTGGAACGCGCGCTGCCAGCCGCTGTCGTCGACACCCGGCGGCAACGGCATGTTGACAGCTGTGCCCTGCGCGCCCGGCCCACCCGTCTCGTCCGGGAAACCAGTGCCCGGAAAGAGCGCCAGCGGGGTCTCGTGCAGGCTGACCGTCAGCACCCGTGGGTCGTTCCAGAAGATGTCCTGCACCCCGTCGCCGTGGTGCACGTCGACATCCACGTACGCGACCCGCTCGGCGCCCAGGTCGAGCAGGCGGGCGATGGCCACCGCCGGGTCGTTGTAGACGCAGAAGCCGGAGGCTCGGGCGGACATCGCGTGGTGCAGCCCACCGGCCACGTTCACCGCCCGGCGGGCGTCGCCACGCCAGACCGCCTCGGCGGCGGCCACCGTCGCGCCGGCGATGAGCGCGCTGGACTCGTGCATACCCTCGAAGACCGGGTTGTCGGAGGTGCCCAGCCCGTACCCGGCAAAGAGCGGGTCGCGCGGCGCGTTACGCACCGCGGCGAGGTAGGCCGGCTCGTGCACCCGGGTGAGCACCGCATCGTCGGCGGGCTCCGGCTTGACCATCCGCACCCCTGGCCGATTGAGGATGCCCAACTCGCGGGCGAGCGCGATGGTCAGCTCCACCCGAACCGGGTCGAGTGGATGGTCACCCATGTCGTAGGCGAGCAGCGACTCGTCCCACACCACCACCGTGTCGTCGGACATGAGCCCATCGTCGCACGAGGACCGGCGCCGGCCCACCGCACGCGCTGGTCAGCGGCCGGGTGTCGACCCGGAGGCGACCGGCCGGGCCGGGTCGGCCACCCAGTTGCTCCACGATCCGACGTAGAGCGCGGCGTCCGTGCGGCCGGCCAGGTGCAGCGCGAGCACCGCCTGGGCGGCGGTCACCCCCGAGCCGCAGTACGCCCCGACGGCCCGCCCCTCGGTCACCCCGGCGGCGGCGAACCGCTCGCTCAACACGTCAGCGGCCAGGAAGCGGCCGTCCGGCCCGACGTACTCACCGGCGGGCAGGTTCGCCGCTCCCGGCACGTGCCCGGCGACCCTGTCGATCGGCTCGACCTCGCCCCGGTAGCGGGGCGCCGTCCGCACGTCGAGCAACACCGCGTCGTCCGCGGCGGCCAGCACGGCGGCCTGCCCGGCGTCGAGCACCGGGAGATCACCGGGGCGCACCACGACGTCACCGGGGGGTGGGCCAGGCGCGTCGGTGGAGACGGGCCGGCCGGCGGCGACCCAGGCCGGGTAGCCGCCGTGCAACAGACGCACCGGCCGGTGCCCCGCCCAGCGCAGCGTCCACCAGGCCCGCGCGGCGGCCAAGCCGTCGCCGCCGTCGTACACCACAACGGGGTGACCGGCGCGGACGCCGGCGGCCCGCAGCGCGGCCTGCAACGCGGCCGGGTCGGGCAGCGGGTGCCGGCCGCCGGCGCCCGGCGCCCCACAGAGCGCGGTGTCCAGGTCGACGAAGACCGCCCCGGGGAGGTGGCCGGCGAGGTGGTCGTCGCGCCCGGGCGAGCCGACGAGCCGCCAGCGGACGTCGAGCAGGGTGGGCGGATCGGCCTGGTCGAGTTCGGCGACGAGCCGATCGACCTCGACCAACGGCTCCTGGGTACCGGACATGGCGACCATCCAACACCATTCGCGTAGACGGCACGCGGTTCGGCGGCGGTCGCCAGTCGTTCACCGAGGTAACATCGTGCACCGGAGGGCCGCTGACCTTATGAAGTCTCACGACCTGGTCGACACGACCGAAATGTACCTGCGCACCATCCTCGAGTTGGAAGAAGAGGGGGTGCCACCGCTACGTGCCCGGATCGCCGAAAGGCTGCAGCAGAGTGGCCCCACCGTGAGCCAGACAGTCGCCCGGATGGAGCGCGACGGCCTGCTCACCGTCGAGGGAGACCGGCACCTGACGCTCACCGCCCTGGGTCGCGGCAGCGCCGTGTCCGTGATGCGCAAGCACCGCCTCGCCGAGCTGTTGCTGGTCAACGTCATCGGGATGCCCTACGAGGAGGCCCACGAGGAGGCCTGCCGCTGGGAGCACGTGATGAGCGACGCCGTGGAGAAGCGGGTCTACGACCTGCTCAACCGGCCGAGCCGTTCCCCGTACGGCAACCCGATCCCCGGGCTCGAGGAGCTGGGTTCGCCGGCTGCGGAGACCACCGAGGCCGCCGAGGGCGAGCGCAACCTGGCCTTCCCCGGCCTCTCCGGGTCGGTCGTGGTGCGACGGATCTGCGAGAGCGTGCAGAAGGACGCCGACGTGCTGCGCCAACTGCACGCCGCCGGTGTCGACCCGGGCGCCACCGTGACAGTGGCCCAGGAGCGCGACGGGGTGTCGATCGACCGCTCCGGTGACCGCGTGCGACTGCCCCGCGAGGTCGCCTCCCGGGTCTTCGTCGCCGCCAACTGAGTCGCCGCCGACTGACCAACCGGGCACACCCGGGCGTCACAACGCCCGGGTGTCCACCTTCTTCGCCAGCGCGGCCAGGTCACCGGTCAGCTTCTCCACCGCCGAGCGCTCACTGCCACGGGCCGCGGTCCAGCTCACCGTGGCCAGTCGGCCGTCGCCGGCCAGCCAGCCCACCTCGGCGACCGGCCCGTGCCCGCTCGCCGCGGCGATGGTCCGCTTGTACGCCTGCTGACCCAGCCCGGTGACCTTCGCCGCCTTGTCCGGCACCACGTCCGCGCCGAAGGTGGTCTTGTCGATCGTGGTCTCGGTCACGCTGAGCGTCAACTCCGGCAGGGTGGCACTCGCGGCCCGGACCACACAGGTGTGGGTGTCGGCCTGTTCGCTGGCCGCCGCCACGTCGAAGCGGACCTTCACCGCCTGCTCGATCACCGTGAAGTCCAGCAGACGGCAGGCGCCGCCCGAGGAGGCCGCCGCCACATCCACAGCGATCGGCACCGGCGGCGGCACCGCCACCGGTTCCGCCTCGTCGGCGCAGCCGCTCACCAGCAGCCCGGCCAGCCCGGCGACAACGATCCGCCCGCGCACATTCCACCCTCTCGCCGACCGACGGCGGAAGGCGCCCGCCAGGTGTCCGTCGGACACCGTACGGGGTGTCGGTGTCGCGCGGAAGCCCTCGTTCTACGCCTGTTCCGAGGGTGGATCATCCACGTACGGACAGTGCCGGCAGCCGCGCCCGCAGCACGTGCCCCGGCGGGCCAGGAAACCGGCGCTGAGCACGAACAGCCCGCTCGCCGGGTCGAGGTAACCGGCCTCGTCGGCGGCCAACGCGGCGGTGTGCGCGGCGAGGATCCGGGCCCGGTCGGCGTGGTCGGACGGCAGCCGCGACGGGTGCGGCTCGGTGAGCGGCCGGTCGGCCAGGGGTCGTCGCTCTCCGGTCACCGCAGCAGTCTAGGGACGAGCACCGCCGCCAGGCTCATCCGTGCCGCGCCAGCGCGGCGGCCACCTCGTCTCGACCGCCGCCCGCGGCGAGGAGCAGACGCAGCAGCACCCGGGCCTTGTACGGGTCGAGCAGCCCCCCGTTGAGCAGGCCGCGTCGTTGCAGGTCGGTCTCCGAGCCGACCGCCCCGTACGTGTGGCGCAGCACCGACCCGGCCCCGGAGCGGGAGGTGAGCACGACCGGCATCCGCTCGGCCAGGTCCCCGAGCACCGGGGCGAGCGTGGCGGGCACGTGCCCGACGCCGAACCCGGCTACCACCACGGCGTGGTGGGTGTGGTCCAGGTCGTTCAGCAGCAGCCCATCGTCATCCATCGTCACCACGTACAGGGCCACTCGGGTCGTGTCGAGCCGGTCCGGGTCGATGGGTGACAGCGGCTCGTGCCGCACCAGCCGGGTCAACACCCGCACCTCGCCCTCGATCACCTGGCCGAGCGGACCGGTGTTGGGCGAGGCGAAGGTGCTGATGCTGGTGCTGTGCGTCTTGCGCAGCCAGCGGGCGGCGTGTACCTCGTCGTTGACCGCGACCAGCACGCCCAGATCACGGGCGGTCGGGGCGGCAGCCACCCGCAGTGCCGCGAGCAGGTTCGCCGGCCCGTCCGCACCGGCCAGCGTGGGGTTGCGCATCGCGCCCGTGAAGACCAGCGGGGCGGCGTGCGGCCAGACCAGGTCGGCGAGGAACGCCGTCTCCTCCAGGGTGTCGGTGCCCTGGGTGACCACGACACCGGTCGCCCCGTCGGACACCGCCCGTGACGCCTCGTCGACCACGGCCAGTAGCTGCCGGCCGGTGAGGTGGGCGCTGGGCACCGCGTGGGTGTCCCGCACGTCCACGGGCACGCCCAACTGGGCCAGGCCGGGCACTGCGGCGGTGAGGTCCGCGCCGGTGAGCCGGGTGACCACACCGGGGCGGTCGGCGTCGACGCCACCCATCGCGATCGTGCCGCCGAGGGTGATCAGGGCGATGGACACGGGTTCCGAGCCTCCGTTCGGCCGCTCGGTGCGGCGGCCCCGGGACCGTACCCGCCGTTCGGGATGCGACGACATGCCCCCGCAGGCGTCGCGGCGGGTCGCCGTTTCGTCGTACGGTCCGACGACGATCGGGTTCGACACCCGTCGACGCATACGGAGGAGACGCGATGCGGAAGATCGTTGTGCAGATGAGTCTGTCGTTGGACGGGTTCTTCGAGGGCCCGGGCGGCGACATCGGCTGGCACCAGGTCGACGAGGAGTTGCACCAGCACTTCAACGACGTGATCGCCCCGATGGGCGGGTTTCTCAGCGGCCGGGTCAGCCACGAGCTGATGGCCGCCTACTGGCCGACCGCCGATCAGGACCCGGCCGCCAGCGGCCCGGAGCGCGAGTTCGCCCGGATCTGGCGGGACATGCCGAAGATCGTCTACTCGCGCACTCTCGACCACGCCGACTGGAACGCCACTGTCGTGCGCGAGGTCGACGTCGAGCAGGTCCGCAAGCTCACCGCAGAACCGGGCGGAGACCTGGCGCTCGGCGGGGCCGACCTGGCCGCGACGTTCGCCCGGCACGACCTGATCGACGAGTACCGGATCTACGTCCACCCGGTGCTGGTCGGTCGGGGCCGTCGACTCTTTCCCGACGCCGAGACTCCGACCGGTCTGCGGCTGGTGGAGAGCCGGGTCTTCGGCAACGGCGTGGTCCTGCTCCGCCACCAGCGGGTCCGCTGACCGAAAACGCGGCGGCTTGAGTCTCCACCGGGGGGAGACGCGAGGGTGGGGGCATGAGCGGGCAGACGTTTCACACGATCGGCGACCTGGCCCGACGGACCGGCCTGAGCGTCAAGACCATCCGGTACTACGCCGACAGCGGGGTGGTGCCGCCGACGGACCGGAGCCCGGCCGGCTACCGGCGGTACGGTCCGGCGGCCGTGGCCCGGTTGGAGCTGGTCCGGACACTGCGTGACCTGGGCCTGGACCTGGCCACCATCCGGCGGGTGGTGGACCAGGAGGTGCCCCTGCGCGAGGTGGCCGCCGCGCACGCCGAGGCGTTGGCCGTGCAGATCCGGGTGCTGCGGCTGCGTCAGGCGGTGCTCAGCGTCGCGGCGAGGCGAGGGTCGGGCCCGGCCGAGGTGGACGAACTGCACCGGCTGGCCCAACTGACCACCCGCGAGCGGGGGCAGTTGGTAGGCGACTTCCTGGACACCGTCTTCGCCGGCCTCGGCGACCAGCCCGCCTACCCGGGTGTGATCGTCTCGTTGACGCCGGAGCTTCCCGACGACCCCAGCACCGAGCAGGTCGAGGCGTGGCTGGAGCTGGCCGAGTTGTGCCGGGACCCGGAGTTCCGGGCCCGGATGCGGCGGCTGGCGCGACAACACGCCGCCGACCACGACGTACCGGGGCTGCCCCGCCCGGACGCCGTCGCTGTGGTCCGGGACGCGGTGGCCCCCGCCCTCGCCGCTGGTCTCGACCCGACCAGCCCGGACGCCGACCCGGTGATCGCTGCCGTCACCAGCCGGTACGCGAGCCTGCACCGTCACTCCGACAAGGCCGACCTGCGTCGGCGGTTGTTCGACCGGCTGGTTCCGGCCAACGACCCCCGCCGGGACCGCTACCTCGACCTGTTGGCGGTGCTCAACGGCTGGTCGACCGGCGAGGCGACGGCGCCGGCCGTGGACTGGTTCATCCGGGCCCTGCGCCACCGCATGCCCGAGCCGGCACGTTGAGCTGACCGCGTCGAATCAGCGGCCCGGTGACGTCAGCCGAACCAGGTCAGCGCCTGGCCGTGGCCTCTGGCCCAGGCCAGCGGTTTTCCGTCGAGCGCGAGGACGTTGTGCAGCGCGTCGCTCGGCGGGGCGGGCAGCCCGTCGTACCGGAGCACCTCCGGCCCCTCGTTCGCCACCCAGTGCCCCGGCAGCTCCCGGACCAGCCGGACGAACGCGTCGCGGCGCGGGGGCGGCACCTGATAGAGCACTGACGTGTGGAAGACCACCAGCGTCGCGTCGGTCGGCGCCCGCGCGGCCAGCGCCGGCAGGTCGTCCACCAGGTCGCCGCGGACCAGCAGCGGCGGGTCGGCCGCGGCGACCGCAGCCGCGGCGCGCAGCCGGGCCCGCCGGTGGGCGTGCTCCGGCCAGATCAGCGCGTCCAACCAGGACACGTCGTCGGGGTCGGTCACGTCGAGCGGGTTGAGGTCCAGGCCGGCCCGCCACACCACCTCGGGTACGCGCGCCGGCGGCACCAGCCCGTTGGCCGCGCAGTCGAGGACCAGCTCACCGGAGCCGACCTGATGGTCGCCGTAGCGGTACGCGTACCGGTCGGGGTAGAGGCAGAGCCCGGCCGACGCACCGACCTCCAGCAGGGCGAGGGGCTGCGGCAACGCGGCGAGCACCGGCAACAGGACCGCGCACCGGCCCGCCTCGTTCGTCTGGGTGGCCCGGGCACGCATCTGCGTCTCGATGGCCGGCCAGTGCGTCACCACGTACTCGTGGAACGCGGCCGGGTCGTCGACCGGGCCACCGAGCCAGCGGACGACGCCGAACAGCAGATTCGGCTGCCGCTTGGCCGGCGCAAGCCCGTCGAGCAGGGCGAGCAGGGCGTCGTCGCGGGCGACGGCCTGCGACAGGCGCTCATACGTCGCCGACACCCCGCGCGCCTCGCGGCTGCCGAACGTGGCGTACGCCTCAGCGGTCGTCATGCCCTCATCGTCGCAGCCCATTCCTCGGTAATTCAGCCCCCATTTCCGTGCGCTGACTCACCCGCCTCGTAGAGTGCTGCGGCGGCCGGACCGTTGAGCAGCAGCTCAGCCGGGGTGCGGGCGAGGGCAACGGGGGAGGAACGTGTCGTGCGGGGTGACGGTGTCCGGGTACTGATCGTCGGCGGAGGTGTCGCCGGACTGGCGACGGTGGCAGCGCTGCGCGAGTGGGGCGCGACGGTCGACGTGGTCGAGCGGGCGCCGGGGCCGACCGACTCCGGCACCGGCATCTACCTCACCGGCAACGCGACCCGCATGCTCGACGTACTCGGTCTGCGGGAGCCGGTCGCCGACGTCGCCGTGGAGATCACCCGGCAGCGCAGCGCCAACCAGCGCGGGCGTCGCCTCTTCGACATCGACGTGGCCGCACTGTGGCAGGGCGTCGGGCCGTGCGTGTCGCTGCCCCGGGCACAACTGCACCGGGCGATGCTCGCCGGTGTCGGCGACGCCCCGATCCGCTGGGGCCGCCAGCCGGTCGCGCTCGCCGAGGAGGGCGACGTGGTCGCCGTCGAGTTCGACGACGGTGCCACCGAACGGTACGACCTGGTGCTCGGCGCGGACGGAGTGAACTCGACTGTCCGCCGGCTCGCCTTCGACGGCCAGGCCGCCCGCGACCTCGGTCAGTACGCGTACCGGTGGGTCGCTCCCCGCGTCGACGACGAGCCGGTCTGGTCGGTGCAGTTGGGGCGCGGCAGGCAGTTCCTGACCATCCCGATCAGCGCCGAGCAGACGTACTGCTACTACAACGACGGCCCGGTGGTCGACCGGCCCGGCTGGCGCGACGAGCTGGCCGCGACGTTCACCGAGCCGGTGGCCACCATGCTCAAGGCCCTCGACTACGACGACAGCACCCTGCACGCGGGGCCGAACCAGGAGGTCGTGCTCGACTCCTGGTCCCGGGGGCCGGTGCTGCTGATCGGCGACGCCGCCCACGCCACCTCGCCGAACATGGCCCAGGGCGCGGCGATGGCCCTGGAGGACGCGGTCGTGCTCGCGTCATCGTTGGCCGCCGCCGGGTCCATTGCCGAGGCGCTGCGCGGGTACGAGACGCGGCGCCGCCCGCGTACCGACTGGGTGCTCGGCCAGACCCATCGCCGGGACAAGGCCACCGGGCTCCCGCCCGCGCTGCGTGACCTGGTGATGCGCCGGCTCGGCGAGCAGATGTTCCGCTCGAACTACGGGCCCCTGCTCGCCCAGCCCTGATCGGCCGGAGTGCAGCCGGGGCGAGCGCATCGCCGCTCACGGCAGCTGGCCCGGCCGGTCGACGATTGCGATGCGGAGTTGCGCGACATTGTCGTACAGGGACTCCTTGCCGTTGCGCACAACCGTCCCGCGGGTGCCGAGGAAGACGTGGGTGTCGCGGTCGAAGAGCAGGTCCACGTTGCCGCCGATCACACCGGGCGTCCGGATCGCCACCCCATGGCGACCGGCGGCGTCCACCACGTCGCCCGAGATGACGACCGCCCCGGGCTCCCGAGCCAACAGTTCGAAGAGCGCCGCCAGCGCGCGGGGCGGCACGTAGCCGCCGCGGACCATCGACCGCGCGGTGGTGTACGCCATGCTCTCGTCCCCGTAGAGGGCCTCCTCGTCGGCCCCTTCGGGGAGATGCAGGTCGACCGGGTTCTTCCGAAGGTATCGAAGCAGCTCGTCCGGATCGGAGGGCAGGTCGCCGTGGTACGCGGGCGGCTGGAACGCGTCGAGTTCCTTCGTGGGATCGGCGGCATCGCCCATCCGGAGCTCCCTCAGCTCGCCCCACCCGTTCGGGTCGCTCTCCGGTCGGTAGCGTCCCTGCGAGTACGCGACTCCGCCGGCCGACTGCCACAGTTGGCTCCGTGTGGTCTGGTAAGGACCGCTGTCGGGCAGGTCCCGGATCGTCACCAGGTATTCCGTGAAGACGTACTGATCGGGTCGGGCGGTGAGCTCCGGCTGTTGCCGGGCTGCGTCGGCCGCCAGATGGAAGATCTCCGACGCGCTGGCCGTCGGCGGCGGCTGGTCGCCCAGCCTCATCGTCTGGACCGCCAGCGCACCGGCGGTCAGCGTCACCGCCAGCCCGAACGCTCCGGCGACGCGCCAACCGCGCAGGAACCGGGTACGGCGTTCGGCGGGACGGACCGCCGACGCCATCTCGGCCCGGTGGGCGACGTGTGCGGTCAGGTCCCTGAGGAGCTGCTCCTCGAAACCCTGCGGCGACCGATCGGTCTCGTTCATCGTCATCTCCGTCTCATCAGGCGAGGGTGGTGACCGGGCGGGCCAGCACAGCGCGGACGACGCGGCGGGCACGATGCAGGCGGACCCGAGCAGCGACCGGTGACACGCCAAGCACTGTCGCCGCCTCCGCGACGGTGAGGCCGTCCACCGCGACGAGTTCGACAAGCGTCCGGGTGCCCTCGGGCAGCTCGCTCAGCGCCCGATGGGTGCGGCGGGCCGCCGACTCGGCGTCGATCCGCTCCTCGATGCGGGCGATGTCATCGGGGCCCAGGTCCCGCCGTCCGGCCAGTCGGCCGGTCACCCGCAGCCGTTGAGCCGCCCGACGCCGCTCGTCGCCGATGACGTTGCGGGCCACCCCGTACAGCCAGCCGATCTGGCTACCCCGGTCCGGCCGGTAGCCGGCCGCCGACTCGATCACCGCCAGGAACACGTCGGCGGTGAGGTCGGCGGCGAGGTGTGGATCGTCGACCCGCCGCGCCACGAACCGGCTCACCGCCTCCAGGTGCCGCCGGTAGAAGACCTCGAAGGCCACCGGATCGGCTCCGATGCCGGAGATGTCGTCATCGGCTCGGCTCGGCTCACTCACAGGCCGTCCCCCCTCGTAGCCCTCACACCCCTTCTTCGTAAGGCGGAGCACGAGTGTTACCGAACCATCCCGCCCCGAGTCTGCCGGCGCTGCTGGTCCAGTTGGGCAAACGCCCTGGTGATGCGGCATCATCGAAGCACCGGCGACTGGCGGCACGGGGATGGTGGAACCATCGGGGAGCCTCTCGCGGGCGTCGACCGCCTGGGCGCCTGCGTCGAGGAACCGTCATGACCACGACCAGCGAATCCGCCGAGCACCACACCCCGTCCGGCACGGCCCGGCTTCTGCCGGGTGCACCGGTCGCCGAAGCCGTCCTGGCCGAGACCGCCGCCGCAGCTGCCGGCCTGCGCAGCCGCGGGATCACCCCGAGCCTCGCCACCATTCTCGTCGGCGACGACGACGCCAGCGCCGGTTACATCGCCATCAAGCAGCGTCAGGCCGCCGCGCTCGGGTTCGACTCCCCGCACGCGCACCTGCCCGCCACCGCCACCCAGGCCGAGCTGCACCAGGCCATCGCCCGGTTCAACAACGATCCGAACGTGCACGGGCTGCTCGTGCAGTACCCCGTTCCGGGGCATCTGGACTACGACGCGGCGTTGCAGACCATCGACCCGGACAAGGACGTCGACGGCATGCATCCGCTGAACATGGGGCGTCTCGCCGTCGGCCTGCCCGGCCCGCTGCCGTGCACCCCCGCCGGCATCGAAGCCCTCCTGGCGTACTACGAGATCCCCGTCGCCGGTCGTGAGGTCGTCATCCTCGGCCGCGGTGCCACCCTCGGCCGCCCCCTGGCCATGCTCCTCGCCCAGAAGCGCCCCACCGCCAACGCCGCCGTCACCGTCGTCCACACCGGCGTGCCCGACTGGGCCCGCTACACCCGCCGCGCCGACATCCTCGTCGCCGCTGCCGGCGTACCCCGGATCGTGCAGCCTGAGCACGTCAAGCCCGGCGCCGTCGTCATCGGCGCCGGCGTCCGCTACGAAGGCCGGCGCCTCCTACCGGACGTGGATGAAGCGTGCGCCGAGGTCGCCGGCGCGATCACGCCCCGGGTCGGCGGGGTCGGCCCGACGACCGTCGCGATGCTCTTTCGCAACGCCGTGCGCGCCGCCGAACGAGCCAACCAGTAGTCCGGTTCGCTCGATTCCATGATCAAGTGATGAAAAGTAGGTCCCAGGGCCATCTTCCGACCTATTTCTCATCACTTGATCGTGGCGGCTTCCTGCGGTTGGAGATTTCTTCCAGGTGCTGGAGCTGGTGCTGCCGGACCATATCGGCCCAGATCTCCTGGTCGTAGTCCGGGTTCGGCGGGATCCACTTGTGCGAGTTGTCGCTGTAGTGGAACCGCTCATCGCCCCGCCGGATCAGACTCACCGGACCCAGCCCAGGAAACGCCGGTGCAGCAGCCCGGCAGGCACCCAGGTCAGGTCCTCGGCCGCCCAGACCAGGTAGGACCCCATGTAGAGGGCCAACGACACGGGTGCGCCCTCGAACTCGGCATGCAACTCCACGCGCCGGGTCCGGCAGGGCCAGGGCGCGGCACAGCCGCCGCAGGTCCAAACCGGAAGGACCGGGCCGTGGGTGGTCACGACAGACCATCCAGGAACCGCCGGGTGACCGACCGGGCGTGCCAGCGGGCCGCCCATTCCGCCTGATAACAGGGGTACGGGGACAGCCGCGCCCACCACCAGCGACAGCCGGCGCACAGGCCGTCAACACCGGGCAGGTGCACCGCCACGATCTGCCCGACCTGATTTTCGGTCACTCCTGCTCCTCCCCTGGCCAGTGGCCTCTCCGGATCGGGATGCGGTGCCGGGCCCGGCACGGCAGATCAGCTCCACACCGGCAGACCCACCGCCACCGCCGCCACGACCAGACCGGCGGGTGCCGCCGGGCCAAGGTCAGCGCCACCGCCAACAGGTAGTCGTCGTACGGCACCCGATCCGGCATCAACCCTCCGGTGGTTCACATCAGACACACTGGACTGCGCACTCATTTTGCGCGCGCATTTTTATATGGTCAACGCTATCCGCTCAGAAAGCTTGCGCGTGTCCGGTCAGCCGACGCGGCTGTCGTGGCGGCACAATGACCGCATGGAGAGCCCGACCTTCGTTCGCTTCCAACTCGGCGCGCAGCTTCGCCGGGTCCGCGAAGAGGCCAGCGTCACGGCGGAGCAGGCTGCCGACGTCATCGAGGTGTCGGCGAGCACGCTCCGGCGGATCGAAGCCGGACGCGTTGGCATCAAGGCACCGGCGCTCAACGCCCTACTCGACCGGTACGGCGTCACCGATGTCGAGCTGCGCGACACGCTCCTGTCGATGGCGAAGACAGGCAAGCAGCGCGGCTGGTGGGCCAAGTACGGCGACCTGCCGTCGTCCTACCGGCAATACATCGGCTTGGAGTCGGCGGCCGAAGAGGTACACAACTTCGAGACGCTGGTCGTCCCAGGGCTGCTCCAGACAGAGGACTACGCCCGAGCCTTGACCAGCGAGGACGCGCTGGAGCCCTCACCCGAGGCGGTCGAGCGTCGAGTCGCCGTCCGAATGCAACGCCAGGAGCTGATCGCGACAGGGAAGCTGCGACTGTTGGCCGTGCTCGACGAGGCGGTACTGCACCGACAGATTGGCGGAGCGGCCGTCATGGCTGAACAACTGACCGCACTGCTCGAGGCCAGCAAGCGCTGGAACGTCACCCTTCAGGTCATCCCGTTCCGGGCGGGCGCCTACGCCTCGATGGTGTCGAGCTTCCACATCCTCAACTTCGCGGGCGGACCCGGAGTCGTCTACATCGAGGGCATCACGGGCGACCTCTACGCGGAAGGTGACGATGTGAGGCGTTGTACCGTGGTCTTCAACAGCCTGCGCGCCTCGGCCTTGTCCCCCAGCGACTCAATCGCGATGATCAAGGCCGTCCAGGATGCGGGGCCCGACATGTAGGAGGCGGCAGTGGACTCGCAGTGGCGCAAGAGCACCCGCAGTGGCGGCAACGGCGCCTGTGTCGAGGTCAGGCGTGACGGGCTAGCGGCGCAGGTCCGAGACAGCAAGGACGAACTCGGCCCAACTCTTCGGTTCGACGCCGCAGCCTGGTCGACGTTTCTCTCTGAGTTGAAGCGCTAGCAAGCGGAGCCCCCACCGCCCGGCGGTGCCTGTGTCGAAGTTGCCGCTCCACTCGTTGCTGTCGCGGTTCCAGCGACACCGGCCCCGGCGCAGCCCAGCGGGCACCTACGATCAGGCTGTGAAGCGACCGCGCCTGTACGGGCCTGGCGAGTTGGCCGCCCTGTTCAACGTGTCGCGGCAGCGGGTACTCCAGATCACACGCCGACCCGGCTTCCCTGAGCCGATGGCCCGCCTGATCGGGACGACCATCTGGGACGCGGACGAGGTAGACGAGTGGACCAAGCACAATCGCCCACCACACCCGATTGAGGGCGACGAAGACCGCTGATCCGGTGGCGCCTATCGGCACGCCACGCCGGACCGGATCCACCAGTGACGTTCCGTTACAGCCAGCCAGAACCGGGTGTAGGGCACATCCGCTTCTGTCGATGTGAGTGCGTTAGGTGATACCGCACGCTGCGACGAGCGGGGGTCAGCCGTTGCCGTGCTGCCGTTCCTGCTCCGCCAGAGCAGCCGCTGCCCTGTCCAGGTCGTAGTGAGAAAACACAGGGATGCCCCGGCGGCGCAACGCCTCGGCCGCGACGCCACGCCCAGCGACGGTGACGCCGGTGAAGGTTCCGTCGTGAACGTAGGTGCTACCGCAGGTAGGGCTGCCCTCGACCAGGATGGCGAGCCCGACTCCGGCCTGCAGTGCCTTGTCGACCGCCCGCTGCGCCGCCGCCTGGAACAGTTCGGTGACGTCACGGCCCGATGCTTCGTGTACTTGGGCGCGGCCGTCGAGGACGTCGGCCGCGCTGCCGCCGACGATCTCGGCTGGCGGGCGCGGCACCGGGAATCCGACGGCCAGTTCTGGACACAGCGACACGAGGCGCCCTTCAGAAGCCCACCGCTGCCAGATCGGAGAGACGACCGGCACGCCGGTCTCGTTGAACCGGATCGGTGCGCCGCCCAGGCAGCCGCTCACCAGGATTTTCAACATGGCAACACCTGGGGCAGCAGCGCCGTCAGCGTCGCCGCGGTGTAGGTTGCCGTGACCCCCGGCGGTAGGCCCCCTCCAGCACGGTCGAGGAACGCCGTGTCGATACCCAGAGCGGCGGCTCCGGCAACATCGGACGATGCGGAGTTGCCGATGTGGATCACGTCGCCGGGGCCTAGGCCGAGGCGGGCCAGCGCGAGCTGGAACGGTTCAGGGCGGGGCTTGTATGCGCGGGCTTCTTCGCTGGTCACCGCGGCGGCGACGGCGATGCCGTGCCACCGCAGCACCGCCGTCAGGTCGTCCTGGTCGACGTCGGAGACCAGGCAAACCGGCACCTTCACAGCATCGAGGAACGGCCGGCTGTCGTCGTACAACGGTGGATGACGCCAGGAGTGCATCTGCTTCCGGCAGATCGGCTCAAGCTCCACGGATGCCCCGAAGTTCGCCACAGCCTCCCTGAGGCTGCCGAGCGTCAGGTCTGCGAGCGTACGAAAACCGGCCCCATACGCCATCTCGGCGCTGGCCTCCAGCCGGCGGGACCACTCCGCCGCGATAGCAGACGGATCGACTGCGATCAAAGCTGCTACCTGCACGCAGACGTCATTGACCGAGCTCTCGTCATCGTGTACGAGCGTGCCGTACACGTCCAGCAAGATCGCCTGATACACAGTGAGACGCTATCCGAATGAATCTGACCCCGGTCGGTCGCCAGGCACCTCTCGTACCGAAGCCGCCATCACAAACCGGCACAGCCGGCACCTTGTTGCGTACGCTCTTCTGCCGCGATCCGCGTGACCTGGCTGACCGGCCGGATACGGTGAGCGACCAGCATGCAGCCGAAGCGATCCGGGTTTGGCGCTTGGTGTCACGCTGCCCCGATCGGATATCCCATCGCGACGATGTCCGTGTGGAGCCTGGCAACGGTTGCCTTCGGGTTCAAAGCTTGCACGACGACGTCAGTAAGCGGACGGTGCGCGACGACGTGCTCGACCACCGCCGGGGCGACCTCGATCTCGTAGTAATCCTCGGCGAACGCAATGTACCGGTCGACGGTGTCGTCGAGCAGGATCTCGAGCAGGTCCGAGCCGTCCGGGGCGTTGCTGTCGCACGGTCCGCGAAGCGCGGGGAACGTGATGGCTTCGCCGGCGTGCCAGCGGTCTTCACCGGAGAGCCGCCACAGGACAACAGTGGCGACGAACTGGCCTTCCTCGTCGCCGAACGCTGGTTCCTCGATCTGCGGACAGAACACCGCCGGGAGACCGTCAAGCAGTCCGGGCCACAGTTCGTGGTCCGGATCGCGATAGGGCGTCATCGCCGACTCATGGTCAAACACGCGGATGAAGGCGCCATCGGCGGTGAACACCACTGCCCACTCGTCGCCGCTGCCGTTGTTCATCAATGCCGCCTCGTCGTCACCCCAAGATCGCGTGTAGGCGTAGTAGGGCTCGCCCTCGTCGACGATGCACTCCAGCACGGCGAGTGCCTTGCAGCGGTCCCGCAGCACGTCTATGGAGGGCAGTCTGGCGGCGATGTCGTACACGGTCACCCGCTGAACCTACGCCCAAGCACCGACACTCGAGACTCGGTGAGATGCACGCTCATAGCCTCTGGCCGGGCGCTTACCTCTGCACGCACCCGGGGATGGAAGAGCCTGGAAACGGCGCTGTCCCGGCCTCCCAGAAGGGAAGCAGGGACAGCGCTTATCGCGTACGTCAGCTGCAGCCGCTTGTGGAGCCGCAGCCCTCGCAGACGTAGCAGCTGCCGGCGGGGCGCATCTTCGTACCGCAGGTGAAGCAGAGCGGCGCGTCGGCGGCCTTGCCGATCACGGCCTCCAGCAGTTCGGTGCTGGAACCCACGCTCGGAGCCGGCTTGGCGGCGGCCACATCGGCCATCTCCTGGGCCGGCTGGGCGAGCGCCTCCGGCTTGGCCGGGATCTCCACCGGCGCGGACGACGCCATCGCGGTGAGCTCGGCGCCGGTGACGCCGGCGGCCTCCGCGTCGGCCTCGGCCCGCAGCTGGGCGGCCCGCTCCGAGGCGGTGAAGATGCCCAGCTCGGCGCGGCGCTCGTAGGGCAGGAAGTCCAGCGCCAGACGACGGAAGATGTAGTCCATCACCGAGGCCGCCATCCGCACGTCCGGGTCGTCGGTCATGCCGGCCGGCTCGAAGCGCATGTTGGTGAACTTGCTGACGAACGTCTCCAGCGGCACGCCGTACTGGAGGCCGATGCTGATGGCCACCGAGAAGGCGTCCATCACGCCGGCCAGGGTCGAGCCCTGCTTGGACATCTTCAGGAAGACCTCACCGAGGCCGTCGTCCGGGTAGGACGACGCGGTCAGGTAGCCCTCGGCGCCACCGACGGAGAAGCTGACCGTCTCGGACGGGCGCTTCTTCGGCAGGCGCTTACGCACCGGCCGGTACTCGATGACCTTCTCCACCGCAGCCGGCGCGGCCGCTGCGGTCTCGACGGCTGCCGGAGCGGTGGCCTTGTTGGACTTGGCCACCGAGAGCGGCTGGCCGACCTTGCAGTTGTCCCGGTAGATCGCCAGCGCCTTGAGGCCGAGCTTCCAGCCCTCGAAGTAGATCTTCTCGACGTCCTCGACGGTGGCCGCCTCCGGCATGTTCACCGTCTTGGAGATGGCGCCGGAGACGAACGGCTGGATGGCCGCCATCATCCGCACGTGACCCATCGGGGCGATCGTCCGCTCCCCCATGGCGCAGTCGAAGACCGGGTAGTGCTCCGGCTTGAGGCCGGGGGCGTCCACCACGTGGCCGTGGTCGGCGATGTGCTCGACGATCGCCTCGACCTGCTCCTCGGGGTAGCCGAGGCTGCGCAGGGCGCGCGGCACCGTCTGGTTGACGATCTGCATCGAGCCGCCGCCGACCAGCTTCTTGAACTTGACCAGCGCCAGGTCCGGCTCCACGCCGGTCGTGTCGCAGTCCATCATGAAGCCGATCGTGCCGGTCGGGGCGAGGACGCTCGCCTGCGCGTTGCGCCAACCGAACTTGTCGCCGATCTTGTTGCCCTGGGTCCACTGCTTGGTCGCCTCGCGGACGATCGCGGTGGCCACCGGGCTGGTCGGCTTGATCTCGTCGTTGGCCGCGGCGTGCTTACGCATGACCCGCTTGTGCGGCTCGGCGTTGCGGGCGTAGCCGTCGTACGGGCCGACGACGCCGGCCAGTTCGGCCGAGCGGCGGTAGGCGGTGCCGGTCATCAGGGAGGTGATCGACGCGGCGACCGAGCGGCCCTGGTCCGAGTCGTACGGCAGGCCGGTGGCCATCAGCAGGGCACCCAGGTTGGCGTAGCCGATGCCGAGCTGCCGGTAGGCGCGGGACGTCTCACCGATCTTCTCGGTCGGGAAGTCCGCGAAGCAGATCGAGATGTCCATCGCGGTGATGACGAACTCGACGGACTTGACGAACTTCTCCACCTCGAAGCCACCGTCGGCGCGGAGGAACTTCATCAGGTTGAGCGAGGCCAGGTTGCACGAGGAGTTGTCCAGGTGCAGGTACTCCGAGCACGGGTTCGACGCGGTGATCCGACCGGTCTCCGGGCAGGTGTGCCAGTCGTTGATCGTGTCGTCGTACTGGAGGCCCGGGTCGGCGCACTCCCAGGCGGCCTGGGAGATGGAGCGGAACAGGTTCTTGGCGTCGACGGTCTCGATCACCGAGCCGTCCAGCCGGCCGCGCAGGTCGAAGCCCTTGCCGTTCTCCACCGCCGACATGAACTCGTCGGAGACCCGAACCGAGTTGTTGGCGTTCTGGTACTGCACGCTGACGATGTCGGAGCCACCGAGGTCCATGTCGAACCCGGCGTCACGCAGCGCGCGGATCTTGTCCTCCTCGCGCGCCTTCGTGACCACGAACTCCTGGATGTCCGGGTGGTCGACGTCGATGATGACCATCTTGGCCGCCCGGCGGGTCGCGCCGCCGGACTTGATGGTGCCGGCGGAGGCGTCCGCGCCGCGCATGAAGCTGACCGGGCCGGAGGCGTTGCCGCCGGAGGAGAGCAGCTCACGGGACGACCGGATCCGCGACAGGTTGACTCCGGAGCCGGAGCCGCCCTTGAAGATCAGCCCCTCCTCCTTGTACCAGTCGAGGATCGAGTCCATCGAGTCGTCGACGGCCAGGATGAAGCAGGCGCTGACCTGCTGCGGCGACGGCGTGCCCACGTTGAACCAGACCGGCGAGTTGAAGCTGAACACCTGGTTGAGCAGCATCCAGGTCAGCTCGTGCGCGAAGACCTCGGCGTCGGCCGGGCTGGCGAAGTAGCCGTACTCCTCACCCGCGGTGCGGTAGGTGGTGACCACCCGGTCGATCAGCTGCTTGAGCGACCACTCCCGCTCCGGGGTCCCCACCGCGCCCCGGAAGTACTTGGTGGTCACGATGTTGGCCGCGTTGACGCTCCACGACTCCGGGAACTCCACACCACGCTGCTCGAAGTTGATCGAGCCGTCCCGCCAGTTCGTCATCACGACGTCACGGCGCTCCCAGGAGACCTCGTCGTACGGGTGGACCCCCTCGGTCGTCCACACCCGCTCGATCTTCAGCCCCGCGCCTGCCTTGTTCCGTGAACGGCTAGTTGTCACGCCGTCGCCCCCCTCGTCTGCGCGGTGCCCCACCGCGCGTCCCAATCTCTGTGAAAAACCGTGAAGACTCAGCTGGTACGGCCGGCGGTCTCGACCGCATCGGCCCGGCCCTGCTCCCGGGCTCGCGCCGCGGCCCGCAACGTCTCGATCTCGCGCTCGAAGTCCGCGAGCGAGTCGAACGAGCGGTAGACGCTGGCGAACCGCAGGTAGGCGATCTCGTCCAGGTCGCGTAGCGGACCCAGGATCGCCAGGCCCACGTCGTGGCTGGGGATCTCGGCGGCCCCCTTGGCCCGGACCGTCTCCTCCACCCGCTGCGCGAGCAGCGCGAGTGAGTCGTCGTCCACCGGCCGGCCCTGGCACGCCTTACGCACCCCGCCGATGATCTTCGTGCGACTGAACGGCTCGGTCACCCCGCTGCGCTTGACGACCGCGAGGACCGCCTCCTCGACGGTGGTGAACCGCTTGCCGCACTCCGGGCAGGACCGCCGCCGTCGGATGAGCTGGCCGTCGTCGGCCTCCCGCGAGTCAACCACCCGGGAGTCAGCATGCCGGCAGTACGGACACCGCATCGCCCACCTCCTAATAATGATCAACTGCGAGCACACCGGACACTCCCGGGCACGACTGACCGCGACGGTGCCATCCTCGGATGACGCCCGCCGTGATCGACGTTACGGGAGTGCGGTCGGTAGTCAGACCCAACCTGTAGGCAACTTACGCCCGTGTCACTACTACATCTAGGGGTCGACCGTATGTCGCCGGGGAAGCCGGGTCAAGTTGGTCGGCGTGTCCGGCGCGTCACGGACCATCCGGTCATCCACGCCCCGCACAACGCCCGAAGACCCAACGTCGCGATCCCGCCCGGGTTACCGGCGAGCCGGCCGGATCCGGCCGGAAAATAATCCACGATCGAACACCAGTGCTACCTGACGTACCATTTATCAGAACATCCGTACGACCGGAGCGCTTTTTCACCCCGACACGCCGGTGAGAGGTCGTACAGATGTTTGAAAATGACTGATCTCACCTATACGGTCATGAACGACGTGGCACCACCGCACGCACCACGAGCCGACGAGGCACCCAGCGCCGACCAGGGAGGACGGACGTGACCGAGGACCGGGCCAGCCGGCCGAAGAGCCCGCAGCAGATCACCGAGGCGGGCCCGCCGGCCACCCGACGCCGCAGCGCCGCGCGCAGCCGGACGGGTCAGCCCGCCGTGCGCCAGGTCACCCCGGTGGTCAGCGCCTTCCCCGACCCGGCGACGATCGACCTGACCGCCCGCCAGCGGCGCATCCTGGAGTTCATCCGCACCTGGGTGGAACGACACGGCTACCCGCCGAGCGTCCGCGAGATCGGCGAGGCGGTCGGCCTGGTGTCGCCGTCCAGCGTCGCCTACCAGCTCAAGGAGCTGGAAAAGAAGGGCTTCCTGCGCCGCGACCCGAACCGGCCGCGCGCGGTGGACGTCCGCGCCCCCAGCGAGGCGATCGACGACGAGCTGTCGAGGGCACAGCGGCCGACGCCGGCGTACGTGCCGATGCTCGGTCGGATCGCCGCCGGTGGGCCGATCCTCGCCGAGCAGGCCGTGGAGGACATCTTCCCCCTCCCCCGCGAGCTGGTGGGTGAGGGCGAGGTCTTCATGCTCCAGGTCAAGGGCGACTCGATGCTGGACGCGGCGATCTGCGACGGCGACTGGGTTGTCGTCCGGCAGCAGCCCACCGCCGACTCCGGCGAGATCGTGGCCGCCATGCTCGACGGCGAGGCGACAGTGAAGACCTACCGGCGGCGCGACGGGCACGTCTGGCTGATGCCGCAGAACCCGGCCTTCGACCCGATCCCCGGCGACGACGCCACCATCATGGGCCGGGTCGTGGCGGTGCTACGCCGGATCTGACCGGTCGGCGGGTGGGTGCCAACGGCGCTCACCCGCACCGCTCGTTCAGGCCGGGTAGGGCCTCAGCGCCGGTCAGTAACGGTCGCCCCGGTGACCTCGACCGCCCCCGGGATGCTGCCCGTACGGGTCCACGGGCGGCGCGTCGTCGTCGCGTCGGCGGCCGGGCCGCTGACCCCGGTTGTCGGGCTCCTGCCCACCGCGCCGTGGCGGCTCCGCGCGACCGGGCTGACCGCCGTCGCCACCGTAAACGCCACCGCCAGGACGACCACCGCCACCACCCTGGGCGCGACCACCGCCGCCACCCTGGGGGCGACCACCGCCGCCACCCTGCGGACGACCACCGCCGCCGCCCTGCGCACGACCACCGCCACCAGCCTGGGGACGGCCACCGCCACTGGCCGGGGGACGACCGCCGCCGCCGTACACGCCAGCACCGCCGCCGTCCGGTCGCGGCGCACCGTAGCCGTCGGCCGAGGCCGGTCGGCCGGCACCGCCGTACACGGCACCACCCGCCGGGGCCGGGCCGCCGCGACCCGCACCACCCGCCGGGGCCGGGCCGCCGCGACCCGCACCACCCGCCGGGGCCGGGCCGCCACGTCCCGCACCACCGCCGTAGACCGCGCCGCCGGCCGGCGCGGCGCCACCCCCGTAGACACCACCCCTGCGGTCATCGTCGGCCGGGAAGCCGTCAACGGCACGGCCCGCGCGCGGCCCGAACGGCTCGCCGTCCGGCTCCGACGGGTCGGACGCGTCAGCGGGCGGCGGCCGACGGCGGGCGCGAACGATGCCGAAGATGCCGCCGGCGACCAACAGCAGGCCGATCAGCCCGACCGCCCCGACCAGGTACGTGATGTCGTCGAGGCTCAGCCCGTCGGTCCAGGATTTCGAGGCGGCCGGCTTGGCGCCGTCCTCGGCAGCCAGTGCTACCGCGGTCGACGTGGACGGGGCGTAGCTGAGGATGTCGAGCGGCTCGTCTTCGGTGAACCGGCCCGCGTCGGAGACGGTGAGGAACGACTTCCCGTCCGAGGTGTAACTGATGGCCTCGCCGAACGGGTCGGCCAGCGGCGTCACCCGCGGCTTGCCGGTGGTGAGCGCGCCCACGATGTCGCCACCGGTCACGTCGAACTCGAAGGCGTCCGCATAGGTGCGCAGGACCACCCGGGAGCCGTCCGGTGCCCGGGACGCGCCGGTGATGGCGATCCGGCCGAACGTGTTGAGGGTGTTCTCCGTCTGGGTCTTCGGCAGCGTGAGCTCGCCGGCCTTACGCATGGGCACCGGGGCGGTGTCGCCGCTCTTGAGGGCCGCCGACGGCGTGTAGATCTCGGCCTTGCCGCTGGTCACCTTGGTGATGATCAGCGGTTTTCCGTCGTCGCCGATGAGCAGCGCCTCGGCGTCGTGCGGCTTGGCCTCGGGGTAGGAGAGCCGGTGCAGCGTCGGCGCCTTGGCACCGGTGACCGGCATCGACCAGAGCGCGACGCGGCTGCGGCGCTCCTTCGAGTCGGGGTTGTCACCGGTGTCGGCGATCCAGAGGGTCTTGCCGTCCTTGGACAGGGCGAGATCCTCGGTGTCGAACGGACCCTGCCCCGAGTAGCGAACCGGCTCCTTCGAGATCTTGCACTTGCTGTCGAGGAAGAAGACCCGCTTGCGCTCCGCGACCTCGGTGCCGTCGTTGATGACGACGTAGCCACTCTTGGTGGCGACCAGACCGGACAGCTCCCGTAGGCGCTCGTCGACGATCGTGCATCGCTTCTGGCCAGGGTTGGCGGCGGGCGGCCCGGACGCCCCAGGGGCGGGAGCCGCTGCGGCGACTCCAGCGAGCGCCACGGTTGCCCCGAGCAGGCCGAGGGCAACCGTGACCGAGGAAACAACGCGGCGCATTCGGCCAGTGTCGCATGCCGCGCGTTTCCGGTGGATGACGCCGTGGCCGCTCAGGACCGGCTGCCGGCCGCCTGCCCCTGCCGCTCCACGTCGAACGCCGTCAGCTCCGCCGCCAGCTCCGCGCCGACGCGGACGCGCAGCAGAGTGCCCTCCGGCAGGTGCGACGTGCTGAGCACCTCGCCCGTGCGGTGCGCCCGAGCCACCAGGTCGCCCCGGTCGTACGGGAGCACGGCCCGGACCTCCACGGCCGGGCTCGGCAGCCGCTCCTCGATCGCCGCGCGCAGCTCGTCCATGCCCCGCCCGGAGTACGCGGACACGAAGATCGCGTCCGGCCAGAGCCGCTTGAGCCGCAGCAGAGTGTCCTCGTCGGCCGCGTCGGTCTTGTTGACCACCAAAAGCTCGGGAAGCCGGTCCGCGCTGACCTCGGCGAGCACCGCGTGGACCGCCCGGACCTGCTCCTCCGGATCCGGGTGGGTGCCGTCCACGACGTGCACCACCAGATCCGCTTCCGCGACCTCCTCCAGCGTCGAGCGGAACGCCTCGACGATCTGGTGCGGGAGGTGTCGGACGAAGCCGACGGTGTCGGAGAGGGTGTAGAGCCGCCCGTCCGAGGTGGTGACCTTGCGGGTGGTCGGGTCCAGCGTGGCGAACAGCGCGTTCTCCACCAGCACGCCCGCGCCGGTCAGCCGGTTGAGCAGGCTGGACTTGCCGGCGTTGGTGTAGCCGGCGATGGCGACCGCGGGAACGGCGTTGCGGGAACGCCGGGCGCGCTTGGTGACGCGTACCGTCTTCATGCTCTTGATCTCGCGACGTAGCCGGGAGATGCGGTGACGGATGCGCCGCCGGTCGGTCTCCAGCTTGGTCTCACCGGGACCACGGACACCCACACCGCCGCCGGCGCCGCCGCCCCGGCCGGAACCACCGGTCTGCCGGGAGAGCGTCTCACCCCAACCGCGCAGTCGGGGCAGCAGGTATTGGAGCTGAGCCAGCTCGACCTGTGCCTTACCTTCCTTGCTCTTGGCGTGCTGCGCGAAGATGTCGAGGATCAGCGCGGTGCGGTCGACAACCTTGACCTTGGTGCGCTGCTCCAGGTTGCGCAGCTGCGACGGGGACAACTCTCCGTCACAGATGACAGTGTCGGCGCCGGTGGAGAGCACCACCGCACCGAGGTCGTCGACCTTGCCACGGCCGATGTACGTGGCCGGGTCGGGTCGGGTACGACGCTGGATGAGCCCTTCGAGCACCTGCGAACCGGCGGTTTCGGCCAGCGCGGCGAGCTCGGTCAGCGAGTTTTCCGCGTCGGTGACAGTGCCTTCGGTCCAGACGCCCACCAGGACGACCCGCTCCAGCCGCAGCTGGCGGTATTCCACCTCGGTGACGTCGGTGAGCTCGGTTGACAGGCCTGGGACGCGTCGGAGGGACTGCCGCTCCGACAGCTCCATCTCGCCGGTGGTGACGTCGTCGAGCTCGTCCTCGACGGGGACAAAGCTCTCCTGGTCTCGCAAGCGGTTCTCCTGTCCGTTTTGATAAGTAGAACGTAATCCTGACATGACACAACGCCGAACGCACCTGCTATATGCCCATGGTGAAGGTCGCCAAAAGTGGGGGCGAATGCTGGTCGGCAGCGACAACCCGGTAGAAATGCGGGCGGCGGCCGATCGGTCGCACAGCCGTTACGGAGGGATCCCGTGGCCATCACCCGAATGCCCAGCGCCGGATTTTCGATCACCATTCGGATCGCCGTGACCGCGGACGCCTCCTCGATCGGCCGGCTCACCACCTCCGTCGGCGAGGCCGGCGCGATCGTCACGGCGCTGGACGTGGTGGACTCGGACCCGACCCACGTGATCGTCGACTTGACCTGCGACACCGCCGACGCCGGTCACGCCGACCAGGTGGTCGACGCGCTGACCGCGCTGGACGGCGTGGATGTGCGCAAGGTGTCGGACCGGACGTTCCTGCTGCACCTCGGCGGCAAGATCGAGGTGACCTCGAAGGTCGCGCTGCGCAACCGCGACGAGCTGTCCCGCGCGTACACACCGGGGGTGGCCCGGGTCTGCATGGCGATCGCCGAGAACCCGGCCGACGCGCGGCGGCTGACCATCAAGCGCAACACCGTCGCGGTGGTCAGCGATGGCTCGGCGGTGCTCGGCCTGGGCAACCTCGGTCCGGCCGCGTCGCTGCCGGTGATGGAGGGCAAGGCCGCGCTGTTCAAGCGCTTCGGCGGTGTGGACGCCTGGCCGGTGGTGCTGGACACCCAGGACACCGACGAGATCGTGCAGATCGTCAAGGCGATCGCGCCGGCCTACGGCGGCATCAACCTGGAGGACATCGCCGCGCCCCGCTGCTTCGAGATCGAGGCCCGGCTGCGCGAGGCGCTGGACATCCCGGTCTTCCACGACGACCAGCACGGCACCGCGATCTGCGTGCTGGCCGCGCTGACCAACGCGCTGCGGGTCGTGGGCAAGCGGCTCGAGGACGTCCGGGTGGTCGTCTCCGGAGCCGGCGCCGCCGGCACCGCGATCATGAAGCTGCTGCTGCGCCAGGGCGTCGGCGACATCATCGCGTACGACCGGGAGGGCGCCCTGCACCGCGGGCTGACCGGGCTCAACTCGGCCTGGCAGTGGCTGGCGGAGAACACCAACAAGGAGAACTACTCCGGCGACCTGCCCGGCGCCATCCGCGGCGCCGACGTGTTCATCGGGGTCAGCGCGCCGAACCTGCTCACCGGCGACGACATCGCGCAGATGGCGAAGGACTCGATCGTCTTCGCCCTCGCGAACCCGGACCCGGAGGTGGACCCGCGGGAGGCGCGCAAGCACGCCGCCGTGGTCGCCACCGGTCGCTCGGACCAGCCGAACCAGATCAACAACGTGCTCGCGTTCCCCGGGGTGTTCCGCGGCATGCTGGACGCGCACGCCGAGGAGTTCACCGAGGAGATGGCTCTCGCGGCCGCCCGGGCCATCGCCGACGTCGTCGGCCAGGACAAGATCAACCCGACGGTGATCGTGCCGAGCGTCTTCGACTCCCGGGTCGCCCCGGCGGTCGCCGCCGCCGTCCGCGCCGCCGCGCACAACCCCAGCCCGCTGCCGGCCGCCGACCCCGGCCCGGCCGACCTCCCCGAGATCGCGGCCAACGCCAGCGCAACCCCCTGACGAGTAGTCCGGCGTCCGCGTGTGACGCCGGGACGAGGGAGACGGCCCCGGGTCGCCTCCCTCGTTCCCTTTGCTCTGCTTCAACCACCGCAACACCTGATGTCCGATAATCGGACACCGGCTGTTGCGCGGGGTGAAGCAGAGCAAAGGGCCAGCAACGACCGACGGCTACCGGGCGTGCGGAGAGCTCAGCGTCGGTCGGAGACGGGCAGGGTGGGGAGGTTGATCTCGCCCGTCGCCACCAGGACGGCGGGACCGGAGAGCCAGCAGGCGGTCTCGGTGACGGTGACCGTCAAGCGGCCACCCGGCACGTCCACGGCGACCACCCCGGTTTCCCGGCCGGCGTCGCGCAGCGCCACCGCACCCACCGCGCAGGCACCTGTGCCACAGGACAGCGTCTCGGCGCTGCCGCGCTCGTACACCCGCATCACTGTGTGCTCGTCGGTGCCGTCGACCGGGTCACCCGCCACGATGAACTCCACGTTCACCCCGCTCGGAAAGATCGCCGGGTCGAACCCGGGTGCGACGGTCAGGTCCAGCGCCGACAGCTCCACGCCGGCCGGCAGCACGCAGACCAGGTGCGGGTTACCGACGTCCACCACCGCACCGGTCAGGGTCAGCCCGCCGAGGGCGGCGGCGGAGCTGTCGTACACCTGGGGTCGGCGCATCTCGACGGATACGACGTCGCCCTCGACCAGCGCGCGCACGACGCCGGCCCGGGTGGCCACCGGCAGCGCCGCGCCGGCGGGCGTGGCCAACCCGGTGTCGAGTAGGTAGCGCACGAAGACCCGGGCGCCGTTGCCGCACATCTCGGCGAACGAGCCGTCGGCGTTCCAGTAGTCCATGAACCACTCGGCCTCGCCGGCCATACCCGCGCCGTCCGGATGCTTGGCCGCGCGGACCACCCGCAGTACGCCGTCCGCGCCGATGCCCCGACGCCGGTCGCAGAGCGCCGCGACCAGCTCCGGGGTCAGGTCGAGCTGACCGTCCGGGTCGGGAAGGAGGACGAAGTCGTTGCCGGTGCCGTGGCCCTTGGTGAACTCCACAGCCCCATTATCGCGTCTCGGCCGGCACCAGACGCAGGGCGGCTCCGATCAGGTCCGGGGTCGTCGAGTCCAGCCAGTGGATCCGCGGGTCCCGCCGGAACCAGGACCGCTGCCGGCGGACGAAACGCCGCGTCGCACGGACCGTCTCGTCGTGCGCCTGCGCCTCGGTCAGCTCACCGGCGAGCAGGCGCAGCACCTGCTGGTAACCCAGCGCCCGACTCGCCGTCCGCCCCTCGGGCAGCCCGCGCCCGACCAGCTCACGGGTCTCCGGCACCAGGCCGTCGGCCCACATCCGGTCGACCCGCAGCGCGATCCGCTCGTCCAGCAGGCCGGTGTCCAGGTCGACGCCGAGCTGCACCGACGGGTAGTACGGCGTGGGCTGCGGCAGCGAGGCGGCGAACGGCGCGCCGGTGAGCTCGATCACCTCCAGGGCCCGCACGATCCGCCGACCGTTACCGGGCAGAATGCTCTGCGCGGCGACCGGGTCGGCAGAGCGCAGCCGCGCGTACAGCGGAGCCGGGCCGACCTCGGCCAACTCCCGTTCCAGCCGCTCCCGCAGTGCCGCGTCGGTGCCGGGGAACTCGAAGCGCTCCAGCACCGCCCGCACGTACAGCCCGGAGCCACCGACCAGCAGCGGCACCCGCCCCCGGGACAGGACGTCGTCGACCGCAGCGCGGGCCAGTCGCTGGTACTCCGCGACGCTCGCCGGCTCGGTGACCTCCCAGATGTCCAGCAGGTGATGCGGCACCCCGTCCCGCTCGGCGACTGTCAACTTGGCCGTGCCGATGTCCATGCCCCGGTAGAGCTGCATCGAGTCGGCGTTGACCACCTCCCCGTTCAGGGCGTGCGCCAACGCGATGCTCAGCGCCGACTTGCCGGCCGCTGTCGGGCCGACCACCGCGACGACCATGCCGGCAGCGGCGCTGGTCACACCCGCTCCCAGGACGCCACGAAGTAGGCCACGCCGTAGGGGGCGGAGTCGTGCAGCAGCTCACCGCGCCACCCACCACCGGCCGCGCGGGCCGCGCCGGCGAGCACCTGCCAGGGGGCGCGACCGGCGGCCTTCAGCTCCGCCGACACCACCGGGTCGAGGTCGAGCAGGGCGTCCAGGTCCGCGTCGGCCAGCGCCGCGGCAACCCCCCGGTCGTACGGGAGGGCGCGCGCGTCGTCGTACCCGGGTGCTTTCTCCCCGCGGCAGGCCGACCCGTCCCCGAGCACCAGCGACGCCACCCGGTCACCGGCGGCGCCGACCTCCTGGGCGAGCGCGGCCAGCTCGGCCGGGCCGGCGTCGGCGGCCACCTGCACGGCGGCCACCGGCGGTGGGGTGCCGTGGCGGGCCAACAGCCACGCGCCGACGGTCAGGCTCAACGGCAGCACCGCCCCCCGGTCCGGTTGACCCGGCACCAGCGGCACGTCCAGGTCGACACCCCAGGGCTGGAGGGAACCGGTCGCCGGGGCGCGGACCGGACCGGTCACCGGGCCGGTGCCCACCAGCACCACAATGTCCGGATCAGTGGCCAACAGCCGGCGTACGGCGGTGTCACAGGCCGCCCGCAGATCGTCCAGCTCCGGAGCCGCGGAGCCGGCCACCTCGGGCACGAGCAGGGGCGGATGCGGGCAGACAGCGGCGGCGACCAGTGACACCCGTCCACCGTAGCGGGAATCCCCGGTGCGTCTCCGAGCCGATCCGGTCATTAGGCCCCTAGGACACCGTATGGTCACGGTCGGCGATAGGCGCTCGACGCGGACCGGGTCGGACCTGTGACAATGCCGGAAGCAACTTGGCTGCGCCGTGGCGGCGACGGGGGATCGATCCCTCGACGCCGGGAGAACGAGGATGGGCACATGAGCGACTGGACTGCCTTCGGACGGGTGGACGCGGACGGCACCGTGTACGTCAAGACCACCGAGGGAGAGCGGGTGGTCGGATCCTGGCAGGCGGGAGCGCCGGAGGAGGGCCTGGCACACTTCGCCCGTCGCTTCGCCGACCTGGTGACCGAGGTGGACCTGACCGAGGCGCGACTCAAGTCGGGTGCGGCGGACGCCGGGCACTCGTTGAGCACGATCCGGCGGATCCGTACCACGCTGCCCGAGGCCAACGTGGTCGGCGACATCGACGCGCTGGCCGCTCGCCTGGACAAGCTGGCGACCCTCGCCGAGGAGAAGGCCGGCGAAGCGCGCGCCGCCCGGGACGCCGCTCGCGGCGAGGCCCTGGCCCGCAAGACCGCGCTGGTCGAGGAGGCCGAGAAGCTGGCCGCCGAATCCACCGGCTGGAAGACCGCCGGGGACCGGCTCAAGGAGATCCTCGACGAGTGGAAGACCATCCGCGGGGTCGACAAGAAGGCCGACGGTGAGCTGTGGAAGCGGTTCGCCGCCGCCCGGGACGGCTTCACCCGCCGCCGCGGCGCCCACTTCGCCTCCCTGGACTCGCAGCGCAAGCAGGCGCAGACCGCAAAGGAGGAGCTGGTCGCCGAAGCGGAGAAGCTCTCGGACTCGACCGACTGGGCCGCCGCCGCCAACCAGCTCAAGGACCTGATGACCCAGTGGAAGGCCGCTCCGCGCGCCTCCAAGGAGGCCGAGCAGAAGCTCTGGGAACGGTTCCGGGGTGCGCAGGACGCCTTCTTCAGCCGGCGCAGCGAGGTCTTCTCCGCACGGGACAACGAGCAGCGCGGCAACCTGGAGCGCAAGCAGGCCCTGCTCGCCGAGGCCGAGGCGTTGGACATCGACGCCGACCCGAAGGGCGCACAGGCCAAGCTGCGGGAGATCCAGGCCCAGTGGCACGAGGCCGGCCGGGTGCCCCGCGAGGCGGCCGCCGGGCTGGAGCGTCGACTGCGCGTCATCGACGACAAGGTCCGTGACGTGATGGACTCGGCGTGGCGCCGCACCACCAAGGAGGACAACCCGCTGCTCGCCCAGATGCGGGCGCAGGTGGCGGAGGCCGAGGACCGGCTGGCCCGGGCGCAGAGCGCCGGGGACGCACGCCGGATCAAGGAAGCTGAGCAGGCCCTCGCCTCCAAGCGGCAGTTCCTCCAACTCGCCGAGCAGGCCGGCTGAGCTGACAACGTCCGGAGCCCTCGGTCCCCAACGGGACCGGGGGCTTCCGCGTGTCCGCCCCGCGGGGGCAGGGCGCGCGCGGGCGGTGGGACGGGTTGACGCATCGACGTGGGCTGATCAGAATGAGCGACGGAGCCAGGTAGGGCCACCGGCACGAGGGCGACGAAGGCGGAACATCCGCCGTCGAGGGTCGCCGGTGAGCTTCCGCGAGTGACCACGTCCGCGTGACACGGGCCGTCGCGCACTGTCCGCGTACCCCTGGGGGACCGCGACGTGCGGACGGCCGCCTGCCGGCGTCGTCTCTGGACGGCGCCGGACCTCCGAAGTGGAGCTCGAATTGTTCCGTCCTCAAGCTCTCGGCGGCGCGCTCACTGCGCTCGTCACCGTCGCGGCCGGCGTGTTCCTCGCCGCCGCCGTCAGCACCAGCCCGGCCGTCGCCGCTGGCACCGGCACGGGTTATCTGCACACCAGTGGCAACCAGATCGTGGACAGCACCGGTGCGACGGTCCGGTTGACCGGCATCAACTGGTTCGGCATGGAGACCGACAACAAGACCTTCCACGGGCTGTGGTCGAACAACCCGTGGCGGGGACAGCTCGACACGATGGCCCGGCTGGGTTACAACACGTTGCGGGTGCCGTACTCGAACGACGCGCTGAAGCCGGGCGCGACCGCCAGTGGAATCAACGACTTCGTCAACCCGGACCTGATCGGGCTGTCGCCGTTGCAGATCCTGGACAAGGTGATCGACTACGCCGGCGGCAAGGGCATGCGGATCATCCTGGACCGGCACCGGCCGACGGCGGCCGGGCAGTCGCCGCTCTGGTACACGTCGACGGTTTCCGAGGCGACCTGGATCAACGACTGGAAGATGCTCGCCCAACGGTACGCGGGCAACCCCACGGTGATCGGCGCGGACCTGCACAACGAGCCGCACGCGGAGGGCACCAACCCGGCGGCCACCGGCGCGTGCTGGGGCTGTGGCGACACCACCCGGGACTGGCGGCTCGCCGCCGAGCGGGCCGGCAACGCCATCCTCGGCGTCCAGCCCAACTGGTTGATCTTCGTGGAGGGGGTGAGCTGCCCGAGCGGCGGCCTCTCCAACGTCTGGGACGGCGACACCAGCAACGACGAGGACTGCGGTTGGTGGGGCGGCAACCTGTCGAAGGCGGGCCAGTTCCCGGTCCGTCTGAGCGTGGCGAACCGGTTGGTCTACTCGCCGCACGAGTACGCCACCTCGGTGTACCGGCAGACCTGGTTCGACGCCCCGGACTACCCGGCGAACATGCCGGCCATCTGGGACAAGTACTTCGGTTACCTCTACAAGCAGAACATCGCGCCGATCATGATGGGCGAGTTCGGCAGCACCCTCGTCGACCCGAAGGACAAGGTGTGGCTGGAGAAGCTGATGGCGTACACCGGGACCGGGGTGACCGGGATGTCCTTCACCTACTGGTCGTGGAACCCCAACTCGGGTGACACCGGCGGTATCGCGCTTGACGACTGGACGAACGTCAACACCGCCAAGCAGGCGATCCTCCAGCCGTACCTGATCGCGCCGTCCGGTGGCGGCACCAGCGGTCCGCCGACCGGCGGGCCGACGGACCCGCCGACCGGCGCCTGTACGGCCACCTACCGGCAGGTCAACGCCTGGCAGGGCGGCTTCCAGGGCGAGTTGACAGTGAAGAACACCGGCTCGGGCGCGGTGAACCCGTGGTCGGTCACCTGGAGCTGGCCGTCCGGGGTGACGTTGGGCAGTGGCTGGAACGCCACCGTCACGCAGTCCGGTACGACGGTCACCGCGGCGGCGCCGAGCCACGCTCCGTCCCTGCCGGCGGGCGGTTCGGTCACAGTGGGCTTCACCGCCAACGGCACCGCGAGCGCGCCGGGCACTGTGAAACTCAGCGGCACGAGCTGCTGATGCACCGGGACGGCCGGATCACCGTCTGACTCGGCCTTCCACGGAAGGGCCCCTCGTCCAGGGGCCCTTCCGTGCGTGCCGTCAGTGGGTGGCGCAGCCAGCGGCGGGGGCGGCCGCGACCGGCGGTGCGCCGATCGTCGGCAGACCGAGCAACACCCCAGGGGTACGCGGGGAGCGACCCGCCTCGGCCGCGTCGCCGGCCCGGGTGCGTCGGTGCGCCACCGGCGCACCGTCGGCGTTCAGGTGGTGCGGAGCGGCGTAGGTGACAGTGCTGTGCACGATGTCGCCCGGCCGGATCTGACCAGCGAGGGACTCCCCGTCGGCGGTCTCGGTCGCGAAGTGCACCAGTCGACCGTCGCGGGCCCGACCGGACATCCGGCCGGTCCGCTCGTCCTTGCGGCCCTCGCCGACCGCGACCAGCACCTCAACGGTCTCCCCGACGAGGCGCTTGTTCTCCGCCCAGGTGATCTCCTCGACGCAGGCGATCAACCGCTCGTAGCGCTCCTGCACGACCCGCTTGGGCAGCTGGTCCTCCATGGTCGCGGCGGGGGTGCCGGGCCGCTTCGAGTACTGGAAGGTGAAGGCCGAGGAGAACCGGGCCTCCCGGACCACGTCCAGGGTGCGCTGGAAGTCGGCCTCGGTCTCACCGGGGAAGCCGACGATGATGTCGGTGGTGATCGCCGCGTCCGGCATCGCCGCGCGGACCTTCTCGATGATCCCCAGGTAGCGCTCGGAACGGTAGGACCGGCGCATCGCCCGGAGCACGTCGTCGGAGCCGGACTGCAACGGCATGTGCAGCGAGTGGCAGACGTTCGGCGTCTCGGCCATCGCGGCGATCACGTCGTCGGTGAAGTCCTTCGGGTGCGGGCTGGTGAAGCGCACGCGCTCCAACCCGTCGATGTCGCCGCACGCGCGCAGCAGCTTGCCGAAGGCGTACCGGTCACCGAACTCCACACCGTAGGAGTTGACGTTCTGCCCGAGCAGGGTCACCTCCAGCACGCCCTCGTCGACCAGGGCGCGCACCTCGGAGAGGATGTCGCCGGGGCGCCGGTCCTTCTCCTTGCCGCGCAGCGCCGGCACGATGCAGAACGTGCAGGTGTTGTTGCACCCCACCGAGATCGACACCCAGCCGGCGTAGGTGGACTCGCGGCGGGTGGGCAGCGTGGACGGGAAGACGTCGAGGGACTCCAGGATCTCCACCTCGGCGGCGGCGTTGTGCCGGGCCCGCTCCAGCAGCACCGGCAGCGCGCCGATGTTGTGGGTGCCGAAGACCACGTCCACCCAGGGGGCCTTGCGGACGATGTCGCCGCGGTCCTTCTGGGCCAGGCAGCCGCCGACCGCGATCTGCATCCCGGGGTGCTTGTCCTTGACCGGGCGCAGGCGACCGAGGTTGCCGTAGAGCCGGTTGTCCGCGTTCTCGCGCACCGCGCAGGTGTTGAAGACGACGATGTCCGGGGTGTCGTCGGTCGGCACCGCGCGCACGTAGCCTGCCTGTTCGAGCAGGCCGGAGATCCGCTCGGAATCGTGCACGTTCATCTGGCAGCCGTACGTCACGACGTTGTAGGTCCTAGCCACCCTCTTGGTGCCCCTTCCCCTCGGGCTACCAGGGTAGCGGCCCGTTCGGGGGCCCCGACCCACCGGCATTGACCCGCTGGCCCATGGCGGGCATCCACGACGGGCAGTACGCTGCACAACAAGGATGTGTTCTGGGCGATTTCGGGGGCTTTGCACTCGGCGCCGACGATGCGCGGCTCCGTTCACGGGGGAGCACATGACGACCCGCGGGAGGCCAACCGTGACGCGACAAGAAGCGACCCAGCGCACCGTCACAACCTCGGACGGGCGGCGCCTCGCGGTGGAGACCTCGGGAGCGCCGGACGGGCCGGCGGTCTTCCTGCTGCACGGCACCCCGGGCAGCCGCAGCGGCCCCCGCCCCCGGGGCATCGTCGTCTACCGCCTCGGCGTGCACCTCGTCTGCTACGACCGACCCGGGTACGGCGACTCCGACCGGCACGAGGGTCGACGGGTGGCCGACGCCGCCGCCGACGTGGCGGCGATCGCCGACGACCTCGGTATCGACAGGTTCTCGGTGGTGGGCCGATCCGGTGGCGGGCCACACGCCCTGGCCTGCGCCGCGCTGCTGCCGGACCGGGTCACCCGGGCCGCCGTGCTGGTGGGGCTCGCCCCGGCCGGCGCGCCCGACCTTGACTGGTACGCGGGCATGGCGGAATCGAACGTGGAGGACTACGGGCAGGCCGACGAGGACCTGGCCGAGCTCACGCTCAACCTGAAGGTTCGCGCGGACGAGGCCCGCCGGGACCCGATGACGCTGCTGGACTTCCTCCGCCCCCAACTGCCCGACGAGGACATCCGGGTCGTCGACGACGTCGCGATCCGCCGACTGCTGACTGACATGTACTCCGAGGCGCTGCGGACCGGCCCCGAGGGTTGGATCGACGATGTGCTGGCGATCCGGCGCGGCTGGGGGTTCGACCTGGGCGCCATCCGTGCGGAGGTCCGGCTCTGGCACGGCGAGCAGGACCGCTTCTCCCCGGTGGAGCACTCGCACTGGCTCGCCTCGCGGATTCCGCGCGCCGAGGTGCAGGTGCAGCCCGGCGCCGCGCACTTCGGGGCGGTGGAGATCCTGCCGCAGACCCTGACCTGGCTGGCCACGCCGGACCTCGCGACCAGCCCGCAGCTCTGAGCGCCCGGTCCGGCACGGCCGGACCGGCGGGCCGGCCCGGACCGCCGGACCGCCCGCCGGACGACAGGCTCAGATGGTGTGTGGGTCGATGACCCGGACCACGAACCGCCGTTCGCGCAGGGTCTGCACTGTGGGATGTTCCAGACCGATCACCTCGGCCAGCCGGTCCGCCACGGCTCCGACGTCCTCGGTGGCCGGGCCGTCGCCGGCCCGCCTCGCCACCAGGGCGAGATCGCCGAGGCAGCGCAGCGTGTCGGGGTGGTCCGCGCCGATCACCGCGGCCAGTCGGCCCGCGCTCTCCCGCAGCCGGTCCCGCGCCGACTCCCAGTCACCCTCCTCGGCGAGACACACCGCCTGATTGACCTCCGCCGCGAGGGTGTGCGGGTGGTCCGGCCCGAGCACCTTACGCAACTCACCGACCGCCCGGGCCGCCGACGCGAGGGCGTCCGACCGGCGTCCGAGTGCGCGCTCCGCCGCCGAGATGTTGCTCACCGTCGCCAGGGCGTGCGGGTGCTCCGGGCCGAGCCGGAGCTGCTCCTCGAACGCCACCCGCACGGCGTTCATCTCGGTCAGCGCCCGAGCCGCGTCGCCGACTGCCAACAGGTTCGCGGCGCGACTCGACCGGCACGCCACAGTGTCCGGGTTGTCCGCACCGAAGCGTTCGTCGAGTTCGCGGTAGGCGGTCTCGAACATCGGCGCGGCCTCGCTGCCCCGACCGGAGCTGCGCAGGGACACCGCCAGGTTGACCTGAGCGGCGAGACTCTGGCCGTCATCCGGCCCGAGCACCTCGCAGTACGTGTCGTACACGGTGCGCAGCAGGGTGGCCGACCTCTCGTACTCGCCAGCTTCCCGCAGGTCGCTGCCGAGCCGCACGGCGGAGACGAGGGTGTAGGGATGCGTGGGGCCGAGCACCAGTCGCCGCCGCTGGTGCACCTCGTCGTCCCAGCGACGGGCCGACCGGTAGTCGCCGACCAGCCGGTACGAGACGGCGAGGTTGTTGGCCGCGCTCAACGTCCGGGGGTGGTCCTCGCCGAACACCTGGAGCCAGGAGGCGTAGGTGGACCGGTCCCGTTCCAGGGCCTCGGCGTAGCGGCCGAGCGCCCGCAGGTCACCGCCGAGGCTGCCAGCGGTCATCAGACTGTGCGGATGCAGCGGGCCCAGCAGCCGGCGTTGCTCGGCCAGCACCGCCTCGTCCAGGTCCCGCGCCTCGTTGAACCGACCCAGGCTGCGCAGGATGTTCGCCCGGTTGAACCGCAGGTGCAGCAGCTGGCGGCCCAGCGCCGACGCCTCGACCTCTTCGTGCGTGTCGCCGAGCCGGGCGCTCCAGGTGTCGTCCACCTCCTGGCTGAACGCGTCGGCCTGGTCCAGACCGCCGCGCTGCCACAGATAACGGACCCGGTCGATCAGCAGCTGACACACCGGCTCATCCGGGCAGGTCAGCGCCTCGGAGACCTCCAGGTGCGGCCAGAGCATGCGCAGCCGGGCCCAGGTGGTCGGGTCGTCCACGTCGCCACGGGGCCGGGACGCGGCCAGAACCATGTGCACCTGGTGTCGGGCGGCGGTGATCTCGTCGTCGGTCATCCGGTCGCGGACCACCGCCTGCAACAGCCGGTGCACCTGGACCCGGCCGCCCTGGACGTCGAGTTTGAGCAGTGCCAGGCGGTTGATCTGCTGGACCAGTGCGCCGCGCACGAGCCGCTCCGACACCGACGGGTCGAACGGCACGAGGGCCGCCGCCATCTCGTCGCTGTAGATGAGTTCGAGGGCGATCTCCGGGGCCAGCACCGAGCAGAGCTGCAACAGCCGGTACGCGGCGGGCGCCTGCTCCAGCAGCCGGTTCAGCGACAGGTCCCAGGTCGCCTCCACGGAGAGGGCGCTGGGGCCGTGTCGCTCGATCTGCCGCAGGTAGTCGGCGACCGATGTGCCGGTGTCGGCGAGCCAGGCGCCCGCCGCGGCCACAGCGATCGGCAGGTCGCCGAGAGCCTCGGCCACCCGGTCGGCCTCCTCGGCGCTGATTGTGGGCACGCGCTGGGCGAGGTGCGCCACGCTCTCGGTGCGGTCGAAGACGTCCACCTGGATCGGGTTCGCCCGATCACCCCAGGCGCGGTTGCGGGAGGTCAGCAGGACGTGCCCGGGGCCCTGCGGCAGGAACGGCTCGATCTGGTCGAGCTCTTCGGCGTTGTCCAGTACGACGAGCCACCGCTCGTACGGCTCACCACGGCCGAGCACCTGGAGCACCGACCGGACCGTGTCGGGCAGGGTCGGCCCGACGAGGATGCCGAGGCGACCGGCGAGGTCGGCGAGGGCGGTGTCGACGAACTGCGGCGGGTCCGCCACGATCCACCAGACCACGTCGTACGCGGCCTTGAACCGGTGCACGTACTCCAGAGCCACCTGCGTCTTACCGACGCCGCCCATGCCCTGGAGGGCGACCGGCAGCACCACCGCGCTGCCCCCGCTCTGCAACTGCGCGCGCAGCCGCGCCAGGTCGTCCTCCCGGCCGGTGAACCGGGCGTTCCGGTTGGGGGCGTTGAAGATCAATGGTTCGGTGCCGGGATAACGGGTGGCCCCGCCCGCCGGCCCGTCCGCCGACGACGGCACCGGCCGGCCGACCAGCCGCAACACCCGCTCCACGGCGGTCGCGGCGCTCACGTTCACCAGGTTGGTGGAGCTCTGCGACGGAAACTCGGCCAGCGGGCGCAGGTCGGCGACGTACACGGCCAGGGCCGTGGAACCGGTGCTCGTGTCCCGGTCGGGCAGACCACCGGACGGCGTCGCCACGTAGGCCGGCGAGACCACTGTCAGCGTGCGCGGGGCCGGCGTACCGGCGGACCCGACGGCGGACGTGGGCTCCACCACCCGCAGCCCGGCCGAGCTGAGCACCCGCTCCAGCCACTCGGCCCAGATGGCGTCCTCCGGCGCGTGCCGGAGCACGATCTGGTCGTCGATCGCCTCGGTGCGTCGGCGGAACCGGGCCTTGCCCCGCTCCCGTACCGACTCGTCCATCACCGGCAGCGCGGTCACCGCTCCGTCGGTGAGGATCCCGGTCAACGTCTCGAACGCGGCAAGCAGCGACGTCGGTGAGCCCGGCGGGTCGCCGAACGTCGCGAGGGTCTCCTCGTACGCGTAGAACGGCCGGTACGGGACCTCCACCGCGGCCCAGTAACGCCGCCGTTCCGCCTCGGTCATGCCGGCCGGCAACCCGGCGAACCGGCGCATGGCCAGCAGGCGACCCGCCTCGGCCCGCTCCTTCTCTGCCTGGTCGACCCGCATCGGCACCGGCAGGACCCGGATGTCGCGCCGCCGGTACCGGTCCCGTACCGAGTGCGCCACCCGGGCCGCGCCGTCGATGCCCTGGTCGCTGAGCGTGAAGCAGTCGACAAGGGTGTCCGGTAGGTGCAGGGTGCAGATGTCAGCGACGTCGCTCAACCCCGTCCGGCTGTCGATCAGGGTGAAGTCGTACTGGCGCTTCATGTCCGCGCGCAGCGCCTCGAAGAACTGCGCCCCGCCCAGCCGGTTGTAGAAGTTGTCCCAGTCCAGCCCGCTCACCGAGACGGCGTAGTCGCTGTTCTGCCGGCCGGCGGAGAGGAAGTCGAGGCCACCGCCGTCGGGGAAGTTCCAGCGCAGCGAGAACGCGTGCCGCCCGACCCGGGCGTACTGCTCCATCCAACGGTCCGGTCGGTCGTCGACCCTGGTGGTCTCCCACTCGTAGTCGCGGATCATGTCGATCACGCCGCTGGTGCCCTGGATCGCCTCGGCGTCGAGGAACGGGTGGAAGAAGCGGTGCAGACCCGGTGACTCCAGGTCCCAGTCGGCGACGAGCACCCGCCGGCCGCTGGCCGCCAGGATCCAGGCCACGTTGGCCAGCGCCATCGTCCGGCCCGTCCCACCCTTGAACGAGTAGAAGGTGACGACCTGGCCTTCGCGATCGTTGTTCATCGGTCTTCTCCGTGGGGACGCGGTGGGGCCGGATCATCAGGCGGGGACGCGGGATCGGTGGAAGCGGTCGAGCCGGCGGCGGGCAGGCCGTCACGCAGGCTCGGCACCGGCTCCGGCGGTGGTTCGAAGGGAACGACCGGGCCGTACTTGAGGAACTGCCGGCGCGCCTCGGTGACCAGCGCCGGCATCAGGTCGACGAACTCCGGCATGTTGCACGCCCGCTTCACCTGGGGCAGACCGGCGTCGTGCAGCAACTGCGTCACCTCGGTGGCCCAGCGGGTGGCGTCCTGACTGTCGTCGTCGTCGGTGACCACCAGCGGAACGACCCACTCCCGCAGGCCGTGCAGCAGGCGGGCGAGGACCGCTGCCGCGTCCGGCGCCGCCGCGATCCACGGGTCGACCAACAGCACGGCCGGCCGCCGATCGAGCATCGCGGAGGCTTGCGCGAAGTCCTCGGTACGGGCCGACAACCCGAGCCGCTCGGCGGTGCTGACCGCGTACTCGGCGGCGGGCAGTTGCTGGCTGCGCCCGTACGGCCGCCAGAGCCGGCCGCTGGTGGCGTAGCCGGCGGGGTCGCGATCGGTCGGCAGCCGGTCCCGGGTCGGGGCCAGGACGGCGACGACGAAGTCCGGGTCGGTCGGCGCCGGGCGGACCACTTCGTCCAGGCCGGGCGCCCGCGACGGGCCCATCGGTCGCCGCTCGGCGGTGTGCACGATCCGGCTCGCCAGGCGGCTCAGCATCAGCTCGTACTGGGCCCGGTAGGAGGCCAGCATGCAGAACGCGCGCAGGCCGTCGGCCGCGTACTCCGGGACGTCCCGGCCCAGGTCCAGGGCGCCGTCCAGCTCCGGGTGGGCCTCCCACGGCGGGAACGGGATCCACAGCACCGGGGTGAGGTGGCCGGCGGTGACCCGGGCCGACCCGGCGGCGGCCAGCCGGGCCCGGAAGGACTCCTGCTCCCCCAGCGCCCAGGGGCGGCTGAAGTAGCCGGGTGAGTAGAGCGGAACGAAGACCTCGGCGTCGCCGAGCGCCTCGGCGAGGGCGGCCTTCCAGTCGGCGCCCAACGGGATGTGCTGGTCGAAGAAGCCGATCCGCATTCCGGCGACCGGTCGCGCCTGGCGCCGCACCTCGTCGGTCAGGTCGGCGAAGAACTGGCCGACCCAGACGTCAGCGTCGGCCCGGCCGCCCGGCGGCGGCGCCGAGTGGGCGTAACTCAGGAAGAAGTACGTCCCGCGCGCTCCCGGCCGGCGCCGGGCCGTCGGGGGGCTCACTCCGGCTCCTCGGCGAAGCGGTTGCACAGCTCGTCCACGCTCGCCGGCACCCAGGGTTCGACCAGGTACGACCGGTGGATGGCCACGATCCGTTGCGCGAGGCGCCAGACCACCGCCCGGTACGCGTTCTCCCACTGCATGGTCAGCAAGCCGTAGACCCCGTCCCGCTGGTAGTGCACAGCGATGTCGGGATCCGGCATCGCGGTCGGGGTGAAGCGCTGGATGTCGCGGAGCACCCGAGGCAGTGCGGTGCCGTTCGTCGGCGACCAGGTGACCGGCACGATCGCCGTCTCGTGGACCGAGGCGGAGCTGTGTCGCGGGGTGATCCGTCGGCGGGAGAACGCGTCCCACTCCCGGCCACACCAGTCGCTGCCGAGCAGCGCGCTGGAGACCAGCGGAACGAAGACCTGGCAGGTGCCGGCGGCCTGGAGAAGCTCCGGGCTCCAGCGTTCGCCGCCGGCGATGGAGCTGTCCAGGAAGCCGGCGTCCACTCCGGTCACCGGGCCCACCAGCTCGCTGACGTGGACGGAGAGGTCCTCGAAGAAGCGGGAGACGTACTCGGCGGGTTTGCCGGTGGCCCGACCGACCGGCGCTCGCGAATAGCTGATGAAGAAGAGTGGGGCGCGCGCTTGGGAGGGTGCGTCCGCTGTGCTCACCGCAGCCCCTCCGCCCTCCCCACGCGGCCGGAACATCAGCGTAGTCCCCGCGTCAACGTCGTGCCGCCAACCGGTTCGTGGCGAACCAACCAGTCGCGAAGTCGACAGCGGCCCGCGCCGGCAGCAGGCGGGCGTTGGCCCGCCCCACCCGACCGTGGCGCACCAACGGCGTCTCGTCGAGCGCGGCACCCACCGTCGGGAAGTCCCGGTCGTCCAGGTCGAGAGCCCGGAAGTCGAGGCTGACCCGCCGCCCGTCGACGAGCCGGAAGCAGTGGTAGTCACGCTCGGGCGGCGGCCCCGGCAGCCGGTACTCGGCCAGGTGCAGGGCGCTGCACGCCTCGTAGCCGAGGCCGAGCAGCAGGATCTGCCCGTCCGCCGCGTAGAGGCCACCGACCGGTGAGCGTTCCCCCAGGTGGCAGGTGAGGTCATGGCCGTCGGTGAGCTGCCGGGCCCGGGGGCCGAGCGCGACGAACGAGGTCTGCGGATGGTCACTGCGCACCGCGCCGGGAGTGCACCTGACGTACTCGGCGAGCACACCCATCCGCTGCGAGGGGGTGGTCCGGCGGTCCCAGCCCGGCAGCGCCGCCTCGTACCGTTCCCGCTGCGCCCAATCCATGCCGGCCGTGGTCGCCAGGTGGGCCCGGGAGGTGGTCGAGTTGCCGTCGGTGTGGGTGGGCACCAGCAGCGTGCCGGCCGGACCGAGGACGTCGCGCAGCGCGCCGGCGAGGGTCGCCGGGCCGTGTTCCAGCGGGCCCACCCGACGCAGGCCGCAGTGCACCAGCAGGCACACCCCCGGGCGTACGCCCAACGCCTGCAGGTCGTCGGCGAGGCGGGGACGGCCCAGTCTGGGCGGTGGGTGCTCATCCGGACCCGACACGGGTCTCCTCCAGGGCGTGGCGCAGCTGGCCGACGAACCGCTCCCCCGCCGCGGTGAGCGACCGGCTGGCCAGCAGCGCGTCGACGCCGTCCCGGGTCCACCCCAGGAAGTGGGCCGCGTGCTCCGACGCGTCCGGATCGTCGGTGGCCGCTCGGGACTGCCAGACCTGGGTGACGGCGAGGTGGGCGTACACCCCCTGGAGGACGCCCTCCGGTGGCCGTGGATCGGGGCGCCAGGGCACCCGGATCCGTTGGCCCTGACCGGGTTCGACCAGGTCGTACAGGTCGAGCACCGCACCCAGCTTCGCGTGCTGCCACTCGTGCACGAGCAGCACCGCCATCGTCTCCGGGTCGGGATGGGGCGTGACGGCGACCGCGCCGAACGCGTGCCGGGCGGTCGCGCTTCGCAGGGGTCGCGCCGGGTCGGGCGCCAACGGAACGATGGCACGCAGGCCGCCGTCGAGCGCCGCCGCGTGCGCCGGCACGTCCCGGTGCACGATTCGCCAGGCCGCCGCCAGCGTACGGCCCAACGCCCGCGCCGCCGGAACGTCCAGACGGGACTCGACCGGCTGGCCGTAGCAGTCGCGGTACGGGTCGCCGTCCTCAAGGAGCAACCGGCCACCGGGCACCGACACGTCGCGCGTCGGAGACCAGCCGGTCGACGGCGGCGCCGTCGAATCGAGGAGCACCGTCTGCGCGACCGACCCGCCCCGGACCTGGAACTCGCCGGGCCGGACGGTCACCTCGGCGCTCGCCCCCAGGCCGGGCAGCACCAGGCTGCCGAGCGTGGGCAACGTGATCGTGTCGGCCCGCACCGGGACGTGCAACGCGGCCGGGACGCCGGCCCGCAGCGCCGCGGCGATGGCGAGGGCCGGCAGTGGGTCGACTGCCGCGCCGAGGCCGGGCGGGGCCGACGAGTCGAGGCGATGCACCAGCCCGGGCCGGACGAAGGGGTGCCCCAGGATCGCCCGGACCGCCTCCGGCGCCGCCTGGTCGAGGTGGACGAGCAACTCCCAGGCGGCGGTGGTGCCGGACCCGTCCCGGCAGGCCGCCAGCAGCGCGCGGGTGATGGAGAGCTGGGTGTCGGCGAGCAGCGCGAGCGTCGACGCCGACCCGTGCCCGGTCGCCAGGTCGTCCAGCAACCCGTCGATGGGCGAGGTGGTCGACCCGTCCCCCGACGCGGGTGGGGTGGGCGGCGGGTAGGCGTCCACTGTGTCGATCAGGCGGAGCAGGTCGGCGCAGTACACCGAGGGGTTGTCGAAGCCGGAGCCGGCGCGCCAGCGGTGGGCGTACAGGCCGCCGCCGCACCGGTCGACCACCGGGCAGGCCCGGCAGGTCGCGCAGAGCCCGTCCACGCCGTCCTGCCGGACGGCGACCCCGGGGTGCCGCGCGACCTCGTCCACCGAGTGGTCGAACACGTCGAAGCCGGTGCCGGCCGCGCCGTGGTACGCGGTCTTCAGCGAGTCGACCTGTTCCCAACTGCCGTCCGCCTCGATGACCAGCACATCGGCCGGCGCGAGGCCGAACGCCTCGGTGCCGCCGCCACCCGGGCGCAGCGCCTCGAACATCCGGATCGACATCGGGCGCCCGTCGTCCACCCACCGCCGGTGCAGCCGCCCCAGCCAGTCCGCGTACGGGGTCGGCCCGGGGCCCTGTCGCTCGGGGGGGTTGTCCCAGGTGGCATGGGGCAGCAACAGGTCGACCCGGGGTGGGCTCTCGGCCAGCAGCGCCTCGTACACCCGGTCGGGATCGTTGCGGACGTCGATCGTGCAGAGGATGCCGGCGTAGCTGGCGCGGTGTTCCGGCCGTCGGAGCAGGGCCAGCGCCCGCCGGACGAGGTCGTGGCTGCTGCCGCCGTGTGCGAAGACCCGGTGGCGGTCGTTGGCGGCACGGTCGCCGTCGAAGGAGACCCCGACCCGCACGTCGTACTCGACGAACAGCCGGCACAACTCCTCGTCGAGCAGCACGCCGTTGGTCTGCATGCGCAGGTCGAGCCGCGCCCATCCGGTGATGGCCGTGCGCAGCTCGGCCAGCACCTCCCGTAACCCGGCGGCCCCCAGCAGCAGCGGCTCACCCCCGTGCAGCACCACGTGCACGACCGGCACCTCGTGCTCGCGGGCGTGCTCGGCGATGCGCCGTGCGGCGGCCCGGACGGCGGCCGGCGGCATCCGCGCCGGACGGCCGCGCCAGGTCTGGTCGGCGTGCTGGTAGACGTAGCAGTGGTCGCAGCTGAGGTCACACCGGCTGTGCACCTTCAGCACGAACTGGCTGATCCGCCGGCAGGATCCGCCCACTCCGGGCGGACCGCACCGGCAGACCATCACTCAGATGGACGAGTTGAAGGCGGCGACGGCCACGATGCCGGACGGCACGGAGTCGTTCGTGACGACGCGGCTGCGCACCGCCTCGATCAGATCGGCGTGCTCGACGGCGATCCGTTCCAGAGGAATGTGCAGGCTACGGGTGAGATCGTCTAGGTCGGGACGGGATGGGCGGGTGGGGGCGTGGTCCACAATGAGTCTCCGGGGGCCCTGGGCGCTGGGAGCGCGAGCGGCGGCTGTGGCTCGAACGGCTCTGGTCCGTGACCAGGATAGACAAATATCGACCCAGTGTCACCGTCGGTACCACCGCCGGCACGGCGAGTGGCACACCGTGGTGGACGGAGGAGGAGCTGACATGTGCAGGAGCATCAAGACGCTGCGGGAACCGTTCACCCCGCAGGTGACCGACGCGGACGTCGAGGCGGCGGCGTTGCAGTACGTCCGGAAGATCTCTGGCTTCCGGACGCCCGCCGCGCACAACGCCGCCGCTTTCGACGCCGCGGTGGCCGCCGTGGCCGAGGCGACACGCACCCTGCTCGACCAACTGGTGGTGCGGGGTGCCGGATCAGGCACCACGGACCGGTCGACCACCGCCGCCACCTGACCGCCGCTCACCGGCACGGCACCCCGGCCGGGCCTGACCCCGGGGAGGGTCAGGCCGCGGCGAGCGCCGGGGCGACAGTGTCGGGCGCCCAGCGCGAGCGGTGACACTGCGACCAGCCCCGGCAACCCGGGTCGCCCAGCGAGCAGAGCCGCAGCCTGCTGAGCACCTCGCCGTCCTCGGTGTCCCGCACGTCGAAGTGCACCGGACGGACCGTGCCGTCCGGGGCGACGAGCAGGTGCCGGCCCGCGTCGAGCGTGTCGTCGCGCAACAGGCAGTTGCGGCCCAGCAATCGGGCCAGTGCTGCGATGCTCGCGTGCTCGGAGAGCTGCTCCGGCACCCCGTAGCAGTCCACCACCGTCGAGAACTCGCCCGGCGCCTGCCAGACGTCACACACCACCGCGTACGCCGGCAGCCGCGCCGGGTCGGCCACCGCCAGCGGCATCACCACCCGACCAAGCGCCTCGGCCAGCGCCGGGTAGACCTCCACGGGTTGAGCCCCGTCGATTCTCCAGTTCCACAGCTCGGTCATTCCGCCTCCTCGCTGCGTTCGTCCCCACCGGCCTCCGGATCGGGCCTTACACACGATGGTGGGGGGCATTTGACCCCAGCCGGGGGCAAGTTACCGGTCTGTGACCATTCCGGGCAAAATTTCCCTGAGCGGCATTGCTCGGAGTAGCGGGAAGGTGACAGTTTATCGGGTATGGTGCGCCATTCGCACCACCGCCACCGCGTGTCCTGCCGCGGGTCGAGCGCCCCGGGTCAGCGCAGGACCACCCGGTGCTCTCCCCGAGGCAGCAGCTCGCCCACCACGGGGGCGCCGGGCACCTCGCCGGCGACCAGCAGCCCGCCGGAGGTCTGCGCGTCGGCCAGCAGCAGCCGCTCGGCCTCGTCCGCATCACCGAAGTCGGTCCACGGGGTCACCCACTCCAGGTTGCGCCGACTGCCGCCGCTGACGAACCCGTCGCGCAGCGCCTCGCGGGCACCGGCCAGGTAGGGCACCCGGGCGGTGTCGATGGCCACCGTGAGCTGGCTGGCCCGGGCCAGCTTCGAGGCGTGCCCGAGCAGCCCGAACCCGGTCACGTCGGTGCCGCACCGGATGCCGGCGGCCACCGCCGCGCGGGCGGCGTCCCGATTGAGCGCGCTCATCGTCGCCACCGCCTCCGGGAAGCTCTCCCCGGTCGCCTTGTGCCGGGTGTTCAGCACACCCACCCCGAGCGGCTTCGTCAGCGACAACGGCACCCCGGCCCGCCCGGCGTCGAGGGTGATCAGCTCCTCCGGTCGGACCGTGCCGGTGACCGCGAGACCGTACTTCGGGCCGTCGTCGTCCACGCTGTGCCCGCCGGCCAGGTGACAGCCGGCCTCCCGCGCCACGTCCTGGCCACCGCGCAGCACCTCGCGGGCCAACTCCAGCGGCAGCACCTCGCGCGGCCAGCAGAGCAGGTTGAGGGCCACCAGCGGGGTGCCGCCCATCGCGTACACGTCGGAGAGCGCGTTGGCCGCGGCGATCCGACCCCAGTCGTACGCGTCGTCGACAACGGGGGTGAAGAAGTCGGCGGTGCTGACCAGGCCGGTCCGCTCATCCAGGCGCACCACGGCCGCGTCGTCGCCGTGGTCCAGCCCGACCAGCAACTCGGCGGTGCCGGTCGCCGGGCCGAGACCGGCCACCATGATCTCCAGCTCGCCCGGCGGGATCTTGCAGGCGCAGCCACCGCCGCGGGCGTACCTGGTCAACCGTACGGGTTCGGTCATCCCCCCATGATCTCGACAAGGCGCCACGATCGCCACCGTGACCACCCAGTCGGTGACCGAAATCGGACGCCCGAGAACGATCGTGACCGGTGTTACCGCTCCGTGACCCGCTGGGTTGCGTTCTGCCACATCAGGCCGCCTACAGTGGCCGCACCGGGGGTCAACCGACCCCGATCCGGGAGACGACAGGGGACGGTGGACGACGTGACGACGGGCGAACCGCTCATCGTGCTGGACGCGGTCAACAAGTGGTTCGGGCCGCTGCACGTGCTGGACGACGTCTCACTGTCGGTGGGTCGGGGCGAGGTGGTCGTGGTGATCGGCCCGTCCGGCTCCGGCAAGTCGACGCTGTGCCGCACGATCAACCGACTGGAACCGATCAACTCGGGCACCATCACCTTCGACGGTCAGCCGCTGCCGGCCGAGGGCAAGCCGCTCGCGAAGCTGCGCAGCGAGGTGGGCATGGTCTTCCAGTCCTTCAACCTCTTCGCGCACAAGACCATCCTGGAGAACGTCACCCTCGGCCCGATCAAGGTCCGCAAGGAGAAGCCGGCCGCCGCCCGCGAGCGCGGCCTGGCCCTGCTGGACCGGGTCGGCATCGCCAACCAGGCGGACAAGTTCCCGGCCCAACTCTCCGGCGGCCAGCAGCAGCGGGCGGCCATCGCCCGGGCGCTGGCCATGCAGCCCAAGGCGATGCTCTTCGACGAGCCCACCAGCGCCCTGGACCCGGAGATGGTCGGCGAGGTGCTCGACGTGATGACCTCGCTGGCCAGCGACGGCATGACGATGGTCGTGGTGACCCACGAGATGGGGTTCGCCCGGCACGCGGCGAACCGGGTCATCTTCATGGCCGACGGGCAACTGGTCGAGGACGCCCCACCGGCGGAGTTCTTCGCGAACCCGCGCAGCGAGCGGGCCCGAGACTTCCTCTCCAAGATCCTCACGCACTAGGCGTCCGTAGTGGAGCGCGCCGTACTCGGTGGGCTCCGTTGAAGAAGGAGAAGAGTATGCGTATCAAGCGCGTTGCGGCAGTCGCCGCGGTCGCCGCTCTGGCGCTCGGCCTCACCGCCTGTGGTGGCGACGACGGCGGGAAGGGCACCGGCGCTGGCAGCAAGTCCTTCACCGCCGGCACCACCATGGAGAAGCTGAACAAGGCCCAGAAGATCAAGGTCGGCACCAAGTTCGACCAGCCCGGCTTCGGCCTGAAGGGCCTCTCCGGCAAGCCGGAGGGCTTCGACGTCGAGATCGCCAAGATCATCGTCAAGGAGCTCGGCATCCCCGAGGACAAGATCGAGTGGGTCGAGGCCCCCTCGAAGGTCCGCGAGGACGTGATCGTCAACGGCACTGTCGACCTGGTCGCCGCGACCTACACGATCAACGACAAGCGCAAGGAGCGGATCGCCTTCGCGGGCCCGTACTACGAGGCCGGCCAGAACATCCTGGTCAAGAAGGACGACACGACCATCACCGGTCCGGACTCGTTCAAGGACGGCACCAAGAAGGTCTGCTCCGTCACCGGCTCCACCCCGGCCGAGACGATCAAGCAGTACGTCAAGGACGTCGGCTCCCAGTTGGTGCTCTTCGACACCTACGACAAGTGCCGGGACGCCCTCAAGGGCGGCCAGGTCAACGCCGTCACCACTGACAACGTGATCCTGCTCGGCTACATCGCCAAGGACGAGGCGTCGTTCAAGCTGGCCGGCAGCAACTTCACCAAGGAGCCGTACGGCATCGGCGTGAAGAAGGAGGACGCGGACTTCCGCAGCTTCGTCAACGACACGCTGGACAAGGCCGTCTCGGACGGCAGCTGGAAGAAGGCCTGGGACGGCACCGCCGGCAAGTTCGGCGCGGAACTGGGCTCGGCGCCCACCATCAACCGCTACTGATCTGATCCTTCGATCTGGAGGGTGGGGAGGAACACCGACCCGTGAACGTGCTCATCGACAAGTTCGACGTCTTTGCGGGTGGTTTCTGGCTCACCCTCCAGATCTGCATCCTCGCCGCGATCGGTGCCCTCGTCCTGGGCGCCATCGTGGCGGTGCTGCGCATCTCACCGGTGCCGCCGCTCCGCGCGCTCGGCACCAGCTACGTCAACGTCTTCCGCAACATGCCGCTGACAGTGGTGATGTTCTTCGCCGCGTTCGGCCTGCCGGCGCTCGGCTCCAACGCCGACTTCCTCCGCGTCCCGGTGATCGACTCGCTGTTCAAGCGGCTCGGCACCGACCTTCCGTACTTCCGGTTCGCACTGATCGCCCTGGTGCTCTACACCGCGGCGTTCGTCTGCGAGGCGCTGCGGTCCGGGGTGAACGCGGTGCCCGCCGGCCAGGCGGAGGCGGCCCGGTCACTGGGCCTGACCTTCGGGCAGAACCTGCGCCACGTGGTGTTGCCGCAGTCGTGGAAGGCTTCCGTCGTGCCGCTCGGCTCGGTGATCATCGCGATGATCAAGAACTCGGCGCTGGTCGGCTTCTTCGGGGTGGTCGGTGACCTGTCGGCCACGGCCGACCAGCTCACCTCGGCCGAGGGCTACGCCTTCGTCCCGGTCGCCATCGGCATCTCGCTCGGCTATCTGATCATGACCGTGCCGCTCGGCGCCCTGTTGGACCGGATCGAGAAGCGACAGGCGGTGGCCCGATGAGTCAGCAGACCAGCGTCCTCTACGACGTCCCCGGACCACGGCAACGGCGGATCACGCTGATCAGCAGCTTCGTCGCCGGGCTGGTGCTGCTCGTCGGGGCGTACTTCCTGATCTACCGACCGCTGGACGAAAAGGGCCAGTTGTCGATGGAGCTGTGGGGGCCGCTCATGGACCCCTCCAACGAGAACTTCTCCCTGGTCTGGGAGCGGATCGGCCTCGGCTTCAAGAACACCCTGATCGCGGCGGCGATGGCCATCGTGGCCTCGCTGGTAATCGGCACGCTGCTCGCCGTGCTGCGGATCCAGCTCAAGAGCCTTACCCGGCGTCGGTTCGTCGGCGCGGCGACGCCGCTGGCGTACCTGCTGCGTGGGCTGAGCGCGCTGCTGTCGGCGATCACCCGCGTCTGCGTCGAGGTGTTCCGCGGCCTGCCCGTAGTGATCACCATCTTCTTCGTGGCCAGAGGCTTTCCCGAGTTCGGTCTCTACTTCGACAACCTCTGGTACCTGGTCATCGGCCTCACCATCTACAACTCGGTGGTGATCGGCGAGATCCTCCGCTCCGGCATGGAGGGGCTGCCCGGCGGCCAGGCGGAGGCCGCGGAAGCCATCGGGCTCTCCCCGACACAGACCACCCGGATGATCCTGCTGCCGCAGGCCTTCCGGATCATGCTGCCGGCACTGATCAGCCAGCTGGTCGTGGTGCTCAAGGACACCTCGCTGGGGTTCATCATCAGCTACGAGGAGACCCTGAACATCGGCAAGCAGATCATCGGCGCGCTGGGCAACCCGATCCCGGTCTACGTCGTGATCGCCGTGCTCTTCATCGTGGTGAACTACTCGCTGTCGAAGCTCGCCCAGTACGTCCAGCGGCGGCTCGCCCGGGGCCCCAAGACGGCCAACACCCCGGCGCAGAACCCGCCGCCGGCAGCCCTGATATCGCAGGCCGAGAGCAACGGCCAGGGCTTCTGACGCGCAGCTCGCAAGCAGAAGGGCCAGCCCGGCGTCCGGGCTGGCCCTTCCACTGTTCCGACTAGCGGGCGATCTCGGTGACCCGGGACTCGCGGACCACCGTGACGCGGATCTGACCCGGGTAGGTCAGCTCCTCCTCGATCTGCTTGGCCACGTCGCGGGCCAGCACGGCCGCCCCGATGTCGTCCACGTCGTCCGGCTTGACCATCACCCGGATCTCCCGGCCGGCCTGCATGGCGAAGACCTTGTCCACGCCGAGCTTGCCGGCCGCGATCTCCTCGATCCGCTCCAGCCGCTTGACGTACGCCTCCAGGCTCTCCCGGCGCGCGCCCGGCCGACCACCCGAGCAGGCGTCGGAGGCCTGGGTGAGCACGGCCTCGATGGTCTGCGGCGGCACCTCGTTGTGGTGCGCCTCGATGGCGTGCACCACGTCCTCGTGCTCGCCGTACTTGCGGGCCAGGTCCGCGCCGATGATGGCGTGGCTGCCCTCCACCTCGTGGGTGAGCGCCTTGCCGATGTCGTGCAGGAACGCCGACCGTTTGATGATGGGCATGTCCAACCGCAGCTCGGCGGCCATGATGCCGGCGATGTGGGCGGTCTCGACCAGGTGCTTGAGCACGTTCTGCCCGTACGAGGTGCGGTAGCGCAGCCGGCCGAGCAGGGTCACCAGCTCCGGGTGGATCTCGGTGATGCCGACCTCGACCAGGGCGTCCTCGGCGGCGCGCAGACAGAGCTGCTCCACCTCCTGCCGCGCGAGGTCGTAGACCTCCTCGATCCGGTGCGGGTGGATGCGCCCGTCCAGGACCAGCTTCTCCAGGGTCACCCGGCCCACCTCCCGGCGGACCGGGTCGAAGCAGGAGAGCAGCACCGCCTCGGGGGTGTCGTCGATGATCAGGTTGACGCCGGTCACCGACTCGAAGGCGCGGATGTTGCGCCCCTCCCGGCCGATGATGCGCCCCTTCATCTCGTCACCGGGCAGGTGCAGGACGCTGACCACGCTCTCCGCGGTCTGCTCGCTGGCGACCCGCTGGATCGCGTCCACCACGATGTGCCGGGCGCGCTGCTCGGCCGTGTTGCGCGCGTCGGACTCGATGTCCCGCACGAGCAGCGCCGCTTCCCGCTTGGCAGACGTCTCGATGGCGTCGACCAGCTCCAGTCGGGCGGAGTCGGCGGTGAGCCCGGCGACCCGCTCCAGCTCCCGGCGGCGCAGTTCCTCCGACTCGGTCAGCTCGGCCTCCCGCTGGGCGAGCGCTGCCTCCCGGGCGGCGAGAGCGGCCTTCGCGGCGGTGAGCTGCCGCTCCCGCTCGGCGAACCGCTCCACCTCCTCGGTGTGCATCCGCTCCCGCTCGTCCATCCGAGCTGCCCGACGTTCCACCTCGGCGGCCTGCTCCCGGGTGGTGGCGGCGAGCACCGCGACCTCCCGCTCGCCGCTGCGCCGGGCTGCCGAACGCAACTGCTCGGCGTCCGCCTCGGCCTGCTTGTGGGCACGCTCCAGAACGGTGTCCGCCTCGGCCCGGGCGTCGTCGAGGACCCGACCCGCCTCGGCGCGGGCCGCCTTCGCCTCGGCCTTCGCCGCCGCCGCCTCGGTGCGGGCTGCGGCGGCCGCGGACTTTGCCACGTCGATAGTGCTGTTCGCCTCGTCGGCCGCGGTGCGCAGCGCAGCGAGGGACTGCTCCTGGCGGTCCTTCTCGGCGATGAAGGCCGGATCCTCCGGAGCCGGCGCGGCGCCCATCCGGCGCATCGTCCGGATGCCGACCAGCACGGCCCCGATCACCACCACCGCGAGGACGAGGACGGCCGCGAGGAGCACGACGTCGAACGCGTTCATGCCGGGACCGCGTCGGGTCTACCGATGAACCTGTGCCGCCGCCCCGCCATGGCCGCCTCCCCTAACGTCGAGACCGCAGCGACCGTGCCGAGGGCACACTCCTGCGGCTGTGGACGCCCGACCGGAGCGGCTGGCCGTGGGTAGCTTTCTCCGCCGGCGGTGCCCAGGGGGCAGCGTCGGCGACCGGGTGCAGTTGTCGCAGCGTTCCGGACCGGCCTGTCCGGAACTGCCGCCAAAGGCCGTGGAGCCGGCCAAAGTGATGCTGTCTTGTTACGCGATCTATGTTGTGCGCTTAGCCTGCAATGGTCGGGCAATGTGAGCCTGTATGGCGAGGCTAGGTCTCCGGGGGTGCTCCGGTCAAGGACTCATGATCAAACCCCCCGAACGGAGAGAAGTTGAGCCGTCACGGCGCGCTGATATCACGGCGGACAGGAAGGGACAAACTCCGCGAGGTGTGCTGCCCACTGGACGTGTCGGGCCTGCTCAGCGGCCGCCCAGGCGGTTGTCAGGCGGGGGCGACGACGAGCGAGGTGTGACCGATCCGTCTTCTCCCGACGTCGCGCAGCGGGCCGCATCGGCGGCCAACTCCGCCGCCGTGAGCGGCACGGCCGGATGGGCCTCCCGGCCGTGCCCACCGTTCAGACATGCCTTCAACATCGGGCCCGCACCTCCATCGGGAGTCGCAGCGGACCGCTCACTCGACCAGACGGTTGTCGCGCTCCAACTCGCCCTCGGCCTCGGCGAGCGCGTCGGCGTCGATCTGCTCGGCGAAATCGGCCGCCTCGGCGCTCTGCGCGGCGAGCGCGTCCTTCACCGCCCGGATGGCCACGCCAGGCGGGTAGCCCTTGCGGGCCAGCATGCCCACCAGCCGGCGGAAGACCGCGTCCGGCTCACCTCGCGCGGTGCGTAGCTTGCGCTCCACCAGGCCACGGGCGGTGTCCGCCTCGGTCTCCTCGTCCAGCTCACCCAACGCCTCGGTGGCCACCTCGCCGTCCACGCCCTTGCGGCGCAGCTCGTTGGCGAGCGCCCGGCGAGCCAGGCCACGCCCGGCGTGCCGGCTGGACACCCAGGCCCGGGCGAACGCGGCGTCATCGATGATGCCGACCTCGTCGTACCGGTCGAGGACCTCCGCCGAGACCTCCTCGGAGATGCCCCGCTTGGCCAACGCCCCGGCCAACTCGGCCCGGGTGCGGGGCCGGACGGCAAGCTGGCGCAGACAGATCTCCCGGGCCACCTCGGACTCGTCGCGCGGGGGCGCCGCAGACTCGACGGTGTCGGCCTCCTCGGACCGGCCCCGGTGGCCTCGCCGAGGGCGGGGCGGATCGGTGGCGTCGCCCGTACGAGGCGGACTGGCATCCCAGCCCCGCCCCGTACGAGCGCGTCGTCCTGCCATGGGTCAGCGACCGGTCAGAAGTCGACCGGCGGCAGCTCCGGGCCACCGGCGGCGTCACCCGCGCCGACCCCGACGCCGAGCTTCTCCAGGATCTTCTTCTCGATCTCGGCGGCCACGTCCGGGTTCTCCTTGAGGAACTCCCGGGCCTTCTCCTTGCCCTGGCCGAGCTGGTCGCCGTCGTACGTGTACCACGCTCCGGACTTGCGAATGATCGCCTGCTCCACGCCGACGTCGATCAGCGAGCCCTCACGCGAGATGCCCTTGCCGTACATGATGTCGAACTCGGCCTGCTTGAACGGCGCGGCGACCTTGTTCTTCACGACCTTGACCCGGGTGCGGTTACCGACCACGTCGGTGCCGTCCTTGAGGCTCTCGATGCGTCGCACGTCGAGCCGGACCGAGGCGTAGAACTTCAGCGCCCGACCACCGGTGGTGGTCTCCGGGCTGCCGAACATGACGCCGATCTTTTCCCGCAGCTGGTTGATGAAGATCGCCGTGGTGCCGGTGTTGCTGAGCACACCGGTGATCTTCCGGAGCGCCTGGCTCATCAGCCGGGCCTGGAGGCCCACGTGGCTGTCGCCCATCTCGCCCTCGATCTCGGCGCGCGGCACCAGGGCCGCCACCGAGTCGATCACGATGACGTCCAGGGCGCCGGAGCGGATCAGCATGTCCGCGATCTCCAGCGCCTGCTCGCCGGTGTCCGGCTGGGAGACCAGCATCGCGTCGGTGTCGACGCCGAGGGCCTTCGCGTACTCCGGGTCGAGCGCGTGCTCGGCGTCGATGAAGGCGGCGATGCCGCCGTTGCGCTGGGCGTTGGCCACCGCGTGCAGTGCCACGGTGGTCTTACCGCTGGACTCGGGGCCGTAGATCTCGACCACCCGGCCACGGGGCAGGCCGCCGATGCCGAGGGCCACGTCGAGCGCGATGGAGCCGGTCGGAATGATTGCGGTCTGGACGACCGGCCGGTCACCCAGCCGCATCACCGAGCCCTTGCCGAATTGCTTGTCAATCTGAGCGAGAGCAAGGTCGAGTGCCTTCTCCCGGTCAGGCCCTGCTGCCATGGTTGCCACCCCTGCCTTCGCCGGCGTCTTTGCTGAGCTTCGCGTCACGCGGACACGCTAGGCGCTAGGTCCGACAGAAAACCAGCCGACGGGCCGCGAGCTGTGGACGAGCACCCAGCTGTGGACAATAGCCGAACAGGTGTACGACTCGACAAGCGACACGCGGAACCGACGAAAAGGCTGCTCAGCGTAGTCGGGCAGGCACCCGGTCGGGGTACGCGGCACAAACCGCCCGCCACACCATGTGCGTCTGCTCCCCCGATGCCAGGGCCTGCTCGATGGTCCGCCCGCCGAGCTGGGACAGCACCTGATCGCGGGCGATGCTGGCCGCGTAGCCGGGCCCGAACGCCTCGTCCAACCGCGTCCAGAAATCGGTCAGCCGCACAGTGATCAGCCCTCCTCGTCCGGTGCCCCGGTCGGCACCGGGCGCAACGCTAGCGCCACCAGGGGCGCCGCCGCGACCGCCGCGAGCAGGGTGAGCACGGGATATCCGGCGAACTGCATGACAAACCCGCTGACCACGGCGGCCCCGGCCCCGGCCAACCCCATGATCAGGTCGGACAGCCCCTGGACGCTCGGCCGCACCTCGGCCGCCACCGACTCGGACAGCAGGGTCGAGCCGGCCACCATCGTCCCCGACCAGCCCAACCCGAGCAGGACCAGACCGACCGAGAGCCGGGGCGTGTGGTGCCCGGCGGTGCCGGCGACCGCGCAGGCGACCAGCAGCAGCCCGACCCCACCGAGGATCACCGCCCGTCGACCGAGCCGGTCGGTGAGCCACCCGACCACCGGGGAGAACGCGTACATGCCGGCGATGTGCAGGCTCAGCACGATGCCGACCAGCCGCAACACGTCGGCGTCGGCGTGCGACTCACCGAGCCGCACCGGAGTCATCGCCATCACCGCCACCATCACCAGGTGACCCACCGCCACGGCGGCGATGCCGAGTCGGGCGGCGGGCTGTCCGCGTACCACCGACCAGGCCGCACGCATCCCGGCGCCGCGCGGCGCGCGCACCGTGACCGGCGCGGCGGCCGGCGTCGCACCGCCACCTGCCACCGGCGCCTCGGCCGCCACAGCGGTCGCCGTCGCGTCGGCGGCCGGCGGCAGATCGGCGGCCGGCGCGTCGGCCGCCGCGAGCCGCCGCGCGGTGAGCAGCGGGTCGGGCCGGAGCAACCCGAGGAGTACGACGGCAGCCAGCACGAACGCGGCCGCGCTGAACGCGAACGGGCCGGCCAGCGGGGGCAACCCCCAGCCGGTGGTGACCCGGTCGGCCAGCGCGGCGAAGTTCGGCGCGGCCACCGCACCGATGGTGGTTGCCCAGACGATCAGGGAGAGCTGCCGCCCCCGGCGGGCCGGCTCGGCGAGATCCACTGCCGTGTAGCGGGCCTGGAGGTTCGCGGCGGTGCCCCCGCCGAAGAGCAGCATGCCGAGGAAGAGCAGCGGCACCCAGCGGGTGGCCGCGGCCAGCACCACCAGCAGGCCGCCGACGGCGCCGACCGCATACGCCAGCACCAGGCCCGGCCGGCGACCGTGCCGCGCCATGATCCGGGTGACCGGAACGGCGAGCAGCGCGGCACCGACCACCCCGGCGCTCTGCGCGACACCGGCCACCGCGGTGCCGGCGATCCGTGCCGCGAGCAGCGCGCCCACGGCGATGCCGATGGTCACGCCGATCCCGCCGATGATCTGGGTGGTGAAGAGCAGCCGCAGGGTACGCCGCTGGATCGACGCGACGTCGGGTCGGGCGGCGGTACGCGGCGCGGTCAGGTCGGTCGCCATCGGCGCTCCTGTCGGAAGGGGTGACTCATCCTCGCGCACCCGCACCGACCAGCGGCAGTGGGTTTCGCCGACCAGCTCGGCCCTGGGCCGACCCTCGGAGCGGTCCGGTCGGCCGGCGACCGGGTCCTGTGCGAGTGGAGCCGGCCGCCGGCGGAGGACGGGACCATGCTCCGCGGAGTGGATCTCTATTTGGTCCGCGATGGTCTGATCGCCGCCAAGGACGTGTTCAGCAAGATCACGGCGGGCGGCTGAGCCGCCCTACCCACGCGATCCCGGTGTCTCCGGTGGGTTGGGCGCGGCCAGCAGGGCTGCCAGCCGACGGATCCGGGTCAGGGTGCGCGCGGCGACGGCCACACTGACGGCGGCGACCACGCCGAAGAGCACCGCGAAGCCCTCGTTGTCGGCGGCGACGAGAGCGAGCAGGATCAGCCCGAGGGAGATGCCCAGGATGGACAGCAGCGCCGCCCAGGTGGCCCGCCGCTGTCCGGCGAGGTAGCCGGGCAGGTCGGCCCGTACCGCGTCGTCCTCGGGCACGGTGCCGGTGCGCACCGCCTCGCGCAGCGCGTACCCCTCGGGATCGCGCCGGGCGGCCTGCTCGCCCACCATTCGCCGACTCAAGTAGACCGCGGGGCCGAGCCAGACGGCGTTCAGCGCGGCACCCAGCACGGCTTCGTCAAGCGATTCGTGTCGGTCGAAGAGCCAGCGCACCGGCAGCACGACGAGCACCGTCATCGGCACCCAGTAGACGGCCATGAGCTGCAAGCCGGGTGCCCGCTCGAAGAACCGCTTCCATCTCTCGCGACGGCCGAGGGCCACGGCATCCGCCCGACTCTCCACCTTGTCGACGTCCATCGACCCCCGTTACCCACGCCCGAGATCCGCGACACACTGTCAATCTTGGACAGTTTCCGTTCGGCGCGAACGGAAACTGTCCAAGATCTGGACGGCGCCGGGGTTACGGCGATGTGCGTCGGCTCGGGGCAGGCGGCTTGCGGTCGCCGGTCAGCCGGGCAGGGCGCGGGTGACGACGGTGAGGTCGGCGACCAGGCCCTCGTACGCCTTGTCCTGGTCGTCGGCCCGCAGGACGGCGGACGGGTGGATGGTGGCCAGCAGCCGAGCCTGCGGCGCGTCGACCCGTTTCCCGGCGTTGTCCACCGGCACCTGCGCGAAGTCCGCGGGGTGTTGGGCCGACTCCGGCCAGGGCAGCAGCTCGCCCCGCTGTCGGGTGACCCGGAAGGACGGGCCGAGCAGCGCTTTGGCGGCGGTCGCGCCGAGCACCACCACGACCTCCGGACGCAGACGGGCGAACTCGGCGACCAACCAGGGGCGGCAGGCGGTGATGTGCGCCTGGTCCGGGGTCTGGTGGATTCGCCGCTTGCCACGCAGCTCAAAACGGAAGTGCTTCACGGCATTTGTCAGGTAGAGGTGACCCGGGTCCAACCCGGCGTCGTCGACGGCGCGGCGCAGCAGGCGTCCGGCCGGGCCGACGAAGGGCAGTCCCTTCTGGTCCTCCATGTCACCGGGCTGCTCGCCGACGAGCACCACGCGGGCGCTCTCGTCGCCCCGGCCGAAGACCGTCTGCGAGGCGTCCCGGTACAGCTCGCAGCCCCGGCAGCCGCCAGCGGCGGTGCGCAGGTCGTCGATGGTGTCGGCGTCGGGCGGAATGAACCGCTGGGCGCCCGGAGCGCTCCCGGTCTGCTCGGCCATGCCGACTGTTATATACCCGTTCGATGCTCGCCGCCGGATACGCCCCGGCGCCCGGCCGCAACGCGTCAGTACCCGTTACCGCCCCCGTCGCCGCCGGACGCGATCGCGATCAGCACGATGACGATGATGATGATCGCCACCGCCACCGCGATCCAGATCCCCTTACGAGCCCCAGAAGCCATGTCCCCCACCTCCGGGCGCCCGCATACCCGTCCCGACCGTCCCGAATCCCCCCGATGGAGTGGTTCAGGTCGGGAAGCCTCGGGAGGGGGGTGGGTTCTCGGCGTGGGCCAGGGCGGCGGCCAGCGGGGCCAGGTCGGCAGTGTCCAGGGAACTGACGGTGATGCGCAGCGCGGGCGGGGCGGCTATCCGGTAGAGCGCGCCGGGAGCCACCGCCCAGCCGGCGTCGCGGAGCGCGGTCACAGTGCTGGTCTCGTCCGCGACCGGCAGCCAGACGTTGATGCCGCTGCGACCGTGTGCGCTCAGTCCGTGCTCGGCCAGCGCGGCGAGCAGCCCGACGCGGCGCTGCTCGTAGCTCTGCGCCGCCCGCTGCACCAACTCGGTGACCGCCGGGTCCCGCCACAGGGCGAGCACCAGGCGTTGCAGCACTGTCGAGACCCAACCGGCGCCGACCCGGGTGCGGCCGCTCACCCGGGCCACCGTCGTCTCGTCGCCGACCAGCACCGCCAGCCGCAGGTCCGGGCCGAAGGGCTTGCTCACCGAGCGGAGAAAGGCCCAACTCGCCGTCGCACCGGCGAGCGGGTGCAGGGGTACGCGGGCCAGTTCGGCAGCGTGGTCGTCCTCGATCAGCAGCAGGTCCCGCCGGCCAGCGAGCAGCGCCCGCAACGCCTCGGCGCGCTCCTCGGAGACGGCGGCGCCGGTCGGATTCTGCGCCCGGCTGGTGATGATCAGCGCCCGCGCTCCGGCGGCGAGCGCCGCGGCCACCCCGGCGACCAACGGCCCCTCGTCGTCCAGCGGCACACCGATCGGGCGCAGGCCCAGCGCGGCGACCAGGTCGAGCAGGTTGGCCCAGCCCGGGTCCTCGACCGCCACCGCGTCGCCGGGGCGCAGGTGGGCGCCGAGCAGCCGCTCGATGCCGTCCAGCGCACCGCCGGTGAGCGTCAACTCCCCGGCCGGGACGCCGTCGGCGCGCAGCCGCGCACAAGCCGCCTCGGCCAGTTCGGGCAGCACTCCGGCATCGGAGTAGCCGACCGGCGGGCCGTCGTCGGCGGCGAGCGCCGCCAGGTGCGGGCCCAGTGGGGGAAGCAGCCGGGGGTCGGGTTCACCCCGGGAGAGGTCTCGGGCGCCGGGCAACGGTGGAGGGCGCAGCGCGGAGCGGCGGGCGGCAACCGGCGGGCGCGGGCGCACCCGGGTGCCGTGGCGACCGGCGGTGGCGAGCAGGCCGCGCTGGCGTAGCTCCTGGTAGGCACGGGCGACGGTGGCGGGGCTGACCGCGAGCTCGGCGGCGAGTGCCCGCACGGGTGGCAGGGCGGCCCCGGGTGAGAGGGCGCCGGTACGGATGCCCGACTCGATGCTGGCCGAAATCTCGACGGCTGTCGTACCGGTGAGCTGATAGTGTGCTGACACAAATAAGAGATTGTACTAGAACAAAGGGGCGAGCGCATGTATCCACCCACCGCCCGGACCACACCCCACCGCTCCCGCGACAAGATGAGCTACGACCGGGCCGCGGCCCACGCCGTGCTCGACGAGGCGTACGACTGCGCGCTGAGCTTCACCGTCGACGGCCAGCCACGGGTGCTGCCCACCCTGCACGTCCGCATCGGCGACACGCTCTACCTGCACGGATCCACCGGCAGTCGGCCGCTGCTCGCCGCCCGGGGCGACGACGGGTTGCCGGTCTGTGTCGCGGTGACAGTGCTCGACGGGCTGGTCTACGCCCGCTCCCAGTTCCACCACAGCGCCAACTACCGCTCGGTCGTCGCGCACGGCACCGCCCGCCTGGTCACCGACGAGCGGGAGAAGCTCGCCATGCTCACCGCGCTGGTCGAGAAGGTAGGCGCGGGACGCAGCACCGCCACCCGTCCGCCCAGCCGTCGCGAGTTGGCCGAGACCGCCGTGCTGGCGCTGCCACTGCGCGAGGTGTCCGTCCGGGCCCGCACCGGCGGGGTCCGCGAGGACGAGGCCGACCTGGACCTGCCGCACTGGGCCGGCGTGCTGCCACTGCGACTGACCGCCGGGGCACCCGAGCCGGACGCCGGGGTCACCGCGCCGCTGCCGGCGTACCTGCGGACGCCCCGCACGCCCTGGCACGACCCGGTGCCGCTGCACGGCGAGCACGTTCGGCTGGAGCCGCTGGAGCTGGCCCACACCGACGAGCTGCACACCGCCACCGCTGACCCGGAGGTGTGGCGGCACCTCAGCGTCGCGCCGCCCACCGCCCCCGCCGAGACCGCCGAGGTGATCGGCGCCGCTCTGGCCGCCCAGCACCGGGGCGAGCGGGTGGCCTGGGTGCAGCGCTGCGCGGCGACCGGGGCGGTGGTCGGCAGCACGTCCTACTACGACATCGACCCGGAGCGGCGGGCGGTGGCCATCGGGCACACCTTCCTCGGCCGGCCCTCGTGGCGTACCGGCATCAACACCGAGGCGAAGTTGCTGCTGCTCAGCCGGGCCTTCGACGACCTGGGCGCGGTGCGGGTCGCCTGGCACACCGACATCCGCAACGTTCGTTCCCAGGCGGCCATCGAACGGCTCGGCGCGACCCGGGAAGGGGTGCTGCGGATGCACCGGCAACGCCCGGACGGCTCCTGGCGGGACACCGTGCAGTACGCGATGACCATCGACGAGTGGCCGAACGCACAGGCCAGGCTAAGAGAAAGACTTCTGCGGACGGCACCGGTGGCGTGATGATGGCGGGCGTGCTGGGGATCAACGACATCTGGACGTACGTGCTGGGCACCGTGGCCATCATCCTGCTGCCCGGGCCGAACTCACTCTTCGTGCTCTCCACCGCGGCCAAACGGGGCGTCGCGGTCGGCTACCGGGCCGCCGGTGGCGTGTTCGTCGGCGACGGGGTGCTGATGTTCCTCTCCGCCGCCGGGGTGGCATCGCTGCTCAAGGCGTACCCGCCGCTGTTCATGGTGATCAAGTACGCCGGCGCCGCGTACCTCGGTTATGTCGGGGTGACCATGCTGCTCGGTGCCGCGCGGCGCTGGCGCGACCGCAACGACCCGAGCACGCCGCGGCTCATCGACGCCGCGGAGCCGGCGGCGATGCGCAGCCCGTTCCGCAAGGCGCTGGTGATCAGCCTGCTGAACCCGAAGGCGATCCTGTTCTTCATCTCATTCTTCATCCAGTTCGTCGACCCCGGTTACGCCTGGCCGGCGCTGTCGTTCCTGCTGCTCGGGTTGATCGCGCAGGTGACCAGCGCGCTCTACCTGACCGCGTTGATCTTCGCGGGCACCTTCCTGGCCGCCCAGTTCCGTCAACGCCGTCGCCTGGCCGCCGGTGGCACCACCGCCGTGGCCGCCCTCTTCCTGGCCTTCAGCCTCAAGCTAGCCACCGCCAGCGCCGGCTAGCCCCCCCCCCCCCCCGCCCTCCCGCCCCGCCCCCGTCACCCCCGTCGCTCCTGCGCGCGTCGATCAAGGAGTTGTGGTGCCTCACAAAAGGCGCGATACGGGATATTCATCCCACCAAAACTCCATGATCGACCCGGGAGGGCGGAGGCCGCGGGGGGCGAGGGCGGGGGCGGGGGCGGGGGTCAGGTTCCGTCGCCGCCGGAGCCGCCGCCTCCTACGCCGGCGCCTCCGGCGGTGCCGCCCAGGCCGTAGCCGGGTCGGATCGGCTCGTCGGGATGGCGGCTGACGTGGGCCGACCCGGCGATCTGCGCGGACCAGTCGGCGTGCGCGGCCGCGGCGGCGTGCCGGTTGATCGCCTGACGGATCCAGCCGTCCACTGTGGCGACCCAGTCCCGCCGGTCGGCGTCCTCGTGCCAGATCCGGAACCGGCTGATGCTCTGGTGGGTGATTCCGGCCAGCGCCAGCCGGCGGTCCATCCAGAGGATCGCCTCCAGGCCCGCCGAGTTGGTCACGAAGATCACCTCCAGTTCGGTGATCGGGCCGGCGTAGAGCGGCCCCACCCAGTAGCCCCAGCGCTGGTGCAACGGCAGGGTGTGCTCCACCCCCGGCAACCCGCCCTCCTGCAACCCGGACTGGCGGATCATGAAGCCCAGCGTGTCCAGCGCCGACAGCACGTGCTGCTGGGTGGGGATCGGATGCACGAAGACCGGCACCATGGCCCCCTGGTCACGGTCGGGGTCGAGCGACACCTCGGTCCGCAGGCCCATCCGCAGGCTCAGCAGCGGCACCCCACCGAAGGTGGTCACCGGGGTCTCCCAGGGCAGCGGGAACGCGAAGTCGACAGCCCGCCGCCGGCCGGCCGGTACGACGAACCGGCCGGCGATCGGCAGGTGGTGGAACTGCATGAGACGTCGGGCCGCGAACGGGTCGTCCGGTTCGACAGTGGTGACGAGGCCGAGCCGGATGTGCCGCACCAGCACGTCCACCGGGCCGGCGGCGAGAGTCACCCGCCCCGGCAGGCGCAGGCCCGGGCGGGTACTCGGATTGGGCAGCGTGGTCAGCACGGAGAGCCCGGTCCGACCGGGCTCCGGGGACACTCCCGTCAGCCGCACCGCGCGCCCCCTCCCGGGACGGGGCCCCGCCGGCCCCACCAGGCGCGCCTACCCGGTCGGGGTCGGCTCAAGCCCGCCCGCGTCGAGCGGCGCTCCCAGGGCGAGCGCTGACCCGGCCGCACCTCGTCAGTGCGGCCGGGTCGGCAGGTCAGCGCATCCGACGCCCGCGCGGGACCGTGTCGGTCTCGTCGTCGAACTCCCCGATGACCTCCTCCAGGAGGTCCTCCAGGGCCACGAAGCCGATCGGCCGGGCCGGGCCACCGCCGTTGCGGACCAACGCGAGCTGCGACTGCCGGGCCCGCATCGCCGCCACCGCCTCGGTGACCGAGGACGTGGCGGGCAGTGTGAACGCGGGTGTCATCAGCTCCCCGGCGGTGGCGACCCGGCCGGTGGTGACCACCCGTACCGCCTCCCGGACGTGCACGAGCCCGCAGACGTCACCCGCCTCGTCGAGCACCGCGAGCCGGGATCGGCCGCTGTCCCGGCTGACCTCCTCGATCCGCCCGGCCGGGTCGTCCCGGCGGACGGTGACCATGGTGGCGAACGGTTCCATCACCTGCGCCACCGACGTGCCCTGCAACTCCAGCATGCTGGTCAGCAGCTGGTGCTGCTCGGCACCGAGCAGCCCGTGCTCACGGGACTGCTCCAGCAGGATCCGCAGCTCGTCCGGCCCGTGCACCTGGGCGAGCTGGTCCTGCTGGTTGACGCCGAACAACCGCAGGATCGCGTTGGCCAGGGCGTTCAGCGCGGACAGCACCGGCCGGGAGACCCGGGCGAAGGCGCGGAACGGCAACGCGAGCAGCGTCGCCGAGCGCTCCGCGTCGGTGATCGCCCACGACTTTGGCGCCATCTCCCCCACCACCAGGTGCAGGAAGGTCACCACCCCGAGGGCGAAGACCAGGGCGACAAGGTGACTCGCCGCGTCCGGTAGGCCCACCGCGTGCAGCAGGGGGCTGAGCAGGTGCTCGATCGCCGGCTCGGCCAGCGCGCCGAGACCCAGGGTGCACAGCGTGATGCCGAGCTGCGCGCCGGCCAGCATCAGCGACAGCTCGCGGACGCCATCCAACGCGGCACGTGCCGCCCGACCACCGTTCGCCGCCGCCTGCTCCAGGCGGTAGCGCTTGCTGGCCACCAGGGCGAACTCGGCGGCCACGAAGAACCCGTTCAGCGCCAGCAGGATCACCGAACTGAACAGTGCGATCCCGGGGCTCATCGGTGCTGTCCTTCATTCGCGACTGCGGGGCTCGCAAGCTCATTGCTCGCGCTCATGCGGTCACCTCTGGTTTGGTCAGCTGCAACCGCACCGAGTCGGCCACGTGCCGGTCCACGGCCAGCACCTCGACCAGCGCCCGGGGCTCCGCCTCGTTGTCCTCGCCGTCCGCCCCCTCGGGTTGCAGGCTGATCTCCAGCCGGTCACCGACCTCCGGCACCCGGCCCAGCTCCCGCATCACCAACCCGGACAGGGTGTCGTACTCGGGGGCTTCGGGCAGGGCGATGCCGGTGCTGTCGGCGACCTCGTCGATCCGCCAGCGGGCCGGCACCACCCAGGACCCGTCGTCCTGCCGGGCCGGTGCCCGATCCGGTGGGTCGTCCTCGTCGCGGATCGGGCCGACCAGCTCCTCGGCGATGTCCTCCAGCGTGATGACGCCGGCGAAGCCGCCGTACTCGTCGACCACGCACGCCATCTGCCGGTGCCCGGACCGAAGCCGGTCGAGCACCGTGGGCAGGGGCAACGTCTCCGGTACGAGCAGCGGCGGCCCGGCCACCGCGCTCACGGGGGTGGTGGCCCGCTCCCCCGGGGGTACGCCGAGCACGTCGGCGATGCCGACGATGCCGAGCAGGTCGTCGACGCCCTCCGCACCACGTACCGGGAAGCGGGAGTGGCCGGTGTCCAGCAGCTCGACCACCCGGCTCACCGGTTCGTGCGCCCGGACGGTGTGCACGTCGACGCGCGGCACCATGGCCTCGCCGGCGGTCAGCTCGCGGAAGTCCAGACCTCGGTCGAGCAGCGTGGACATCTCGGCGTCGAGGCTGCCCTCCTCGCGGGACTCGGCGATGATCTGTTCCAGGTCCGCCGGGGTGGCGCCGCTGGGCAGTTCCTCGATCGGTTCGATGCCGATGCGGCGCAGCAGCCGGACCGAGGCCCGGTCGAAGAGCCGAATCAGCGGCCCGGCCACGGCCAGGTAGATCAGGGTGGAGCGGCTCAGCGCCCGGGCCAGTTGCACGGCCCGTGCGATGGCCAGGTTCTTCGGCGCCAGCTCGCCGAGGACCATCTGCACGATGGTGGCGATGACCAGGGCCAACGCCACCGACAGTGGCAGGCTGACCGCCTCGCTGACGCCGGCCACGCCGAGCAGGTCGGCGAGGCCACCGCCCAGATACGGTTCGGCGACGTAACCGACCAGCAGCGCGGTGACGGTGATGCCCAGTTGGGCACCGGAGAGCATGAAGGAGAGCCGGCTGGTGACGGTCAGGGCCCGGGCGGCGGCCTGATCGCCGTCATCGGCGAGCTGGCGCAGCTTGCCCCGGTCGACCGCGACATAGCCGAACTCCTGCGCCACGAAGTAACCGGTGGCGGCGGTGAGCACGATGATCAAGAGGAGACCGACGACGATCAACACGGGTCGCTCAGGGCTCCCGGGGTCGTCGGGGCGGGAATATGCCGGGCACGACCCGGCTGGCTACTGCTGCCCTCCTGGGCAGACGAGTCGATCATGCCGCCATTTTATCCACCCCGACTGGAAGCCCGCTGGGGGTTGGTGGTGACGCGGGCAGCCGGCCCCGGACTGCGTCCGGGGCCGTCCACCTGGTCGGTGCGGGGTCAGTACAACCAGCTGCACTCCGAGGTACCGCCGTAGCGACGCGCCGTATCGAAGACGAAGTATCCGCCCCAGTAGAGATTGGCCTCTTTCTCGAACCTGTTCGCCTCGTAGGGGTTCCCGGTCGTCAGTTTCGAGTAAGCCGACTGAATTCCGTAGTCCGCCAGGAAGTTTGCCGCGGACGGGTATCGCGCGTACGCGTCGGAATGGATCACCTCGTGCCGTGGGAGATCCGGGCCCCTTATGTCGGCAGAGATCCGGCCATAGCCGAAGCGGATGTTCGCCCGCTTGTACGCCTCACACCGCAGGCGGGCCCGGTACGAACTCTCGCTTCCACCGTAGAAGAAGTAGTCTCCGACGGTTGCCGGTTGATCTCCTGCGGGCGAGGTGCCGTAGCACACCCGCGAGCCGAAGCCCGGGGCACACCAGCTCCCGCCCCCCAATACCCGGGTGGCGACGAGATTACTGCCGTTGCGGTCGTTTCCGCCGCGGGTCCTCGCGTACTCGGACCGGTCGACGATCGTCTCGGCGATCGGGGAGTCGGCGCTCTCCCCGGACATGTTGAAGGCGACCACCCGGAACTCATGCAACTCGCCGTCCGAGAATCCGTGCCTCAGCGCGGCGGAGGTGCCCGAGGCAGGCAGTGGCAGACGAATCCAGTGCCAATCCCCGGCAGTCCGGTATTCCATCCAGTAGTACACACCGGCGGTGCTGCTCCTGGTCCAGCTCAGGTTCACCTGGCTGACCCCGTTGGAGCTGGCGGAAAGCGACGACACGCGCGTGGGGATGGGCGGCATGGGTTTGGCCGAGGCGACGTTGCTCGGTGTGCTGTCACCGGACATGTTCGTCGCCCGCACCCTGAAGTTGTACGTGGTGCCGTTGCCCAGGTAGCCGGCGACGAAGGTGCAGCACGAGGTGATCGGCATCTTGACCCGGGTCCAGGTCGACGAGGTGCTCGTCTTGTATTCGACCAGGTAGTAGACGTTCGGCGTCGGACTCCTGGTCCACGTCAACGTCACCTTGCCGTTCCCGGCCGCCGCACTCAACCCGGAGGGCGCCTGCGGGAACGGCGGCATGGGTCGGGCCGACGCGGTGTTGCTCGCAGCACTGTCCCCCGCCTGGTTGGTGGCGCGCACCCGGAAGTCGTAGGTCGTGCCGTTGCCGAGGTAACCGGCAACGAAGGTGCAGCACTGGGTGACCGGCAACTTCAACCGGGTCCAGTTCGCCGCGCCGGAGACCCGGTACTCCACGAGGTAGTACACCTTCGCCGTGGAGCTGGCCGTCCATCGCAGCGTCACCTTGCCGTCGCCGGCACTGGCGGTCAGGCCGGACGGCGCCTGGGGGAACGGCGGGAGAGGGGTCGCCGCCGCGACGTTGCTGGTCGCCGACTGACCGGCCATGTTGCTGGCTGCCAGCTTGAACTCGTAGCGGTGGCCGTTGGCGAGGTAGCCCGCGGTCATCGTGCAGCAGGTCGCCGGCAGTCCGACCTTCTGCCAGGACTGCCCCGCGGTCACGTCGCGGAGGTAGACGTCGTAGTAGACACCGCCGGTCGGGCTTGCCGTCCAGCCCAGGACGACCTTCCCGTCGCCAGCGGTGGCGGTGAGGCCGGACGGCGCGGCCGGTACCGGTGGCAGGGGCTTGGCGCTGGCCACCGACGTCGGCGTGGACTCACCGGCGCCGTTGATGGTGGTGATCTTGAACTCGTAGACATCGCCGTTGCTGAGGTAGCCGGCGGTCATGGTGCAGCAGGTGGTGACCGGACTGGCCAGCTTCTGCCACGACTGGCCGGCGCTCGCGTTGCGCAGATAGACCTGGTACCAGGAACCGCCGGTCGGGCTGGCGGTCCAGGTGAGGATCACCTTGCCGTCGCCAGCGGTGGCCGTCAGCCCACTCGGCGCCTGAGGCACCCCACCCACGGCGGTGACCCGGACGGTCGCCGAGGCGGAGCCCTCCCCGCCCTGACTCTCACCGGTCACCTTGAACTCGTAGACATGGCCGTCGGCCAGGTAGCCCCGGGTCGCCGAGGTCGTGCTGCTGGGCAGGGAGGACTTGGTGAACGTGGCCTGCCCGGCGGTGACATCGCGCTGGTAGACCCAGTAGAAGAGGCCGGGTGCCGGTGCGTCCCAGTTGAGTTCGATGGTGCCGGACCCGGCCGGTTGACCACTCAGGTTGCTCGGTGCGGTCGGACGGGGCTGGTTGCTCGTCGCGGACACCACGTTTCCGGTGGGACCCTCACCACCGGAGTTGATCGCGGCGATCTTGAACTCGTACGAGTGGCCGTTGGTGAGGTAGCCGGCGGTCATCGTGCAGCAGGTGGTGACCGGGGTGGCGAGTTTGGTGAAAGCGCCGTCCCCGGCGGTCACGTCCCGCTGGTAGACCTGGTACCACAGATCCGGGGCGGGAGCCGTCCAGGCCAGCTTGATGGTGCCGTCGGCCTGGGCCGTCGCGGTCAGCGCGCTGGGGGCCGCGGGCAGCGGGGCCGTCGGCGTCACCGCGACGACGTTGCTCGCCGTACTCTCCCCGCCCGACCCGCTGGCGGTCACCCTGAACTAGTAGCGATGGCCGTTGGTGAGATAACCGGCCGTCATCGTGCAACAGGTGGTGACCGGGAACTCAAGCTGGTTGAACACCGTCTCGCCGGCGGTCACGTCCCGTACGTACACCAGGTGCCAGTTGTCGGCGACACCGTCCCAGGTCAACACCGCCTGGCCGTTTCCGGCCGTGGCCCGCAGATTGGTCGGGGCGGAGGGCGCCGCGACGTCAGCGGTCGCGGAGGCGACGGCGGACGTCGGTGACTCACCGGCGGCACCGAGCGCGCTGACCTTGTACTCGTAGGTGTGCCCGTCGTCCAGACCACCGGCGGTCATCGTGCAGCAGGCGGTCACCGGCCACTCCAGCTTGGTGAAGCTCATCTCGCCGGCCGTGACGTCGCGCTGGTACACCTGGAACCAGACATCCGGCTGCGACTGCTGCCAGGTGAGCTTGATGCTGCCGTCCGGCTGCGCGGCCGCGGCCAGGGCGGTGGGGGTGGCGGGAAGGGGTCGCTGTGCGGTCGCCGTGGCCACGCCGGACTGCGCCGACTCGCCGCCCTTGCCGAGGGCGGTGACCTTGTACTCGTAGGTGTGCCCGTTCTCCAGGCCGCCCGCGGTCATCGTGCAGCAGGTGTCGACCGGCCACTCCAGCCTGGTGAAGTCCGTCTCGCCGGCGGTCACGTCCCGCTGGTAGACGTAGAACCAGTCGGTGCTGTTGGCGTGCGTCCACTGGAGTTTGATGTCGCCGGTGCTCTGGGTGGTGGCGGTCAGCCCGGTGGGCGTCGGCGGTCTGCTGTAGAACGCCGTCGCGGTCACCTCGATCGACCGTGGCGACTCGCCGCCGCCGTGCACAGCCACCACCTGGAACGCGTACTGATGGCCGTTCTCCAGGCCGTTCAGCGAGAGGGTGGTGTCCTGTGGGGAGGAGTCCCACTGTCGGGTGGCCTCGGACTCGCCGGCGGTGACGTCACGCCGGTAGACCTCGTACCGCCAGACGTACGGAACGGTGTTCCAGTTGAGCGTGATGACACCCCCGTCGACGGCGGCCGCGACCAGACCGGTCGGCGACGCGGGTACTCCGACGGTGATGGCCACCGTGACGGGGGCGGAGAGCGGCCCGGTCCCGGCGGTGTTGCGGGCCGCGACCCGGAACTCGTAGGTGTGGCCGGTCTCGTAGAACACACTCAGCTCGGTGGAACTCCCGGTGATCCCGGTGGAGACCCGCGCGAGGTGGGTCTGCCCCGCCGTCACGTCCCGCTGGTGGACCTCGTACGTCAGGCCGGTGCCGGCGGGCGCCTGCCAGCGCAGGCTGATACTGCCGCTGCTGTCGGCCTGCGCCGTCAGGGCGGTGGGCGCGGCGGGCACCGCGGCCGGATCGGGCGTGGGCCGGGGCCAGTCGACCTCGACGAACCGGGGCCGGTAGGTGCTCACGTCGCCGTAGACGGCATCCGCGATGAGACTGTTGACGTTGTACGACACCAACAGCTTCCCGGCGCGTGCCAACTCCGGGTGCACGCGGGAGTCGTACACGATGCTGCCCGGGATGGAGGCCGGTTCCGGGGCGGTGAACAACGGCACCGGACCGGCGAAGGGGCCGGTGGGCGAGCTGGCGGTGTAGGCCACGAAGTCGGCCGAGAAGGTCAGGTTGTTCTCGTGGGTGACCAGAACGTAGTCGCTGCCCACCTTCTGCATGCCGAAACCGGCACCAACGCCGGACAGCACCCGAGCGGAACTGCCCTGGGCAGTGGACCAGCCGCTGCCGGTCCAGAACTGCCAGGCGCCGGAGAGTCCGCCGGCCGGGACCCGGGCGACGTGGGCGAAGCGCATCTGGCCGACGGACTCAGCCCCGTAGATATAGGTGAACGCGCCGTCCTCGAGCACCGCCGAACCCCAGGCGATCCTGTTGCCGTAGCCCCGGTCCACGATGCTCCGCACGGTGAGCGCCGGCAGGTCGAAGGTGACCACGGCGCTGTCCAGTTGGGCGAAGTCCAGCGGCCCGGTGCCCGTCGTCTTCATCCGCTGGTAGACCACCCGCAGCGCGCCACTCTCGACAGTGCCGTCGCCGACCCAGTACTTGTCGGCGCTGCCATCGGTCGGGCGGACGAGCGAGGCGGGTGCGGCGGCCGAGCCGCCGTGCACTGTCTGGACCAGGTCGGATCCGTCCTGCACGACGATGGAGTTGTTCACCATCGGGGTGTTCTTCGGCAGAGTGTGGTCCGCGTTGACGGTGCCGATCAGGCTGTCCGAGAAGAGCCAGGCGTCGCGGCCGTCAGGCAACGGGATTGAGACGGTGCTGTCTCCACTCGTCCGCTTGCCGCCGGTGTCGCCGTACGAGTTGAATTCGGTGTTGAGTGCGGCGGCCGTCATCCCGCCCACGGGCAGGGCCGCGGCGGCGGGCCCGGGCGGCACGCCGACCAGCAGGCCGAGGGTCACCGCACCGACGAGTGCGACAGCGACACGGGTCCGGGCCCGCGAACATCTCTTCATTTGTGTCTCCCGTTGTGATGCGCACATCGTCACAGCGGTCGATTCGTAGCAGCAAGAGGCGTTCGGGCGAGGCGATAGATACCTGTGCATCTAGAGATCGAACAGGAGTGTGTGCTAATCGCAGGGTGCGCTCGGATCGGTGACCACACCGCCGGCTGAGTCCGGGCGGCCGGGTCGGGTCACCGGTCGGCCAGCTCGTCGGCGTCGAGGAGACTGCGGTCCACCCGCCCCGACCGGTACGCGGCCCGCCCGATCATCTGCGCCGCCACCGGCGCGGTCGCCAACTGGAAGACCGCCACCAGCGCGATCATGCCCAGGTCCGCCGGGGACCGCAGCCGCAACGCGATGCCCAGCAGCAACAGGAGCACCCCGAGCACCTGCGGCTTGGTGGCCGCGTGCATCCGGGACAGCGCGTCCGGGAAACGCAGGACGCCGATCCCGGCGGCCAGGCCGAGCAGCGCGCCGGCCACCAGACAACCGGCGCCGAGCCAGTCCGCGATCGTCGCGATCACTGCTGCTCCCGGACGGCGAAGCGGACCAGCGACACCGAGCCCACGAAGCCGAGCAGGGAGAGCACCACCAGCACGGGCAGCGTGGTGGCGTGCCGGTTGACCGCCGCCTCGGCGCCCACCGCGCCGACCATCGTGGCGAGCAGCATGTCCGCGGCGATCACCCGGTCCACCAGCGACGGGCCCCGGTAGAGGCGGGCCAACGCGAGGAGCGCGGTGACCGACAGCAGGGCGGTGAGGACGACGGCCAGGAAGGTGGTCACGGGGGGGTTCCCTTCTCGGGTGAGGTGACGTCGAGGCGGCGCAGTTCGCTGGTGGAGCCGACCGCGCGGACGACTCGCCGCTCGACGGCGAGCGTGCGGGCCCGGGCCACGTCCAGGTCCCCGGGGCCGTGGGTGTCCAGGACGTGCAGGTAGAGCGTTCCGGAGTCCCGGTCCACCTCGAGGATCAACGTGCCCGGCACCAACGAGACCGCCTCGGCGGTGAGCGCCAGGTTCAGGTCGGTGGACACCCGCAACCGGACCGCGATGATCGCTCCGCGCGGCCGGTAGCCGGGCTGCACGGCGATCCGGGCGACGTGCAGACTCGCACTGACCAGCTCGACGGCGAACCGGCCCGCGAACACCAGCAGCGCCCACGGTCGCAACCGGCCACCGAAGCTGACCGCCGGCAGCGGGTAGAACACCAGTACGGCCGCGCCCACCAGCAGGCCGCCGACCAGGTTGGCCCAGTTGATGTCGCCCCAGAGCAGGGTCCAGACCACCACCAGCCACCCGAGCGCCACCGCCTGGTCCCGCCAGCGCCCGAGCCGGCCCCGCCCCACCACGGCGGGCCCGGGGGCGTCGGGAGCCGGCTCGGAGGTGCCGGTCACGGCACACCGCCCGGCAGTACGGCACGCACGTACGGGGTGCGCAGCCGCAGGTCCGCGGCGGCGGCGGCGGTCACGTCGAAGAGCGGACCAGCCAGCACCGTCAACGCCAGCCCGAGGGCGACCAGGGCCACTGTGGCGCCCACCATCAGCCTCGGCAACTGGACGGCCGGCTCGCTGGTGGCCAGCCGGGGCGCCCGCCAGAAGGCGATGTTCCACACCCGGGACGCCACGTACAGGGTGAGCAGGCTGGTCAGCGTGCCGGCCGCGACCAGCACCCCGGGCAGCGGCCCGCCGGCCGCCACCCCGGCCTGGAGCAGGCCGAGCTTGCCGAGGAAACCGGAGAACGGTGGCACTCCGGCGAGATTCATGGCCGGGACGAAGAAGAGCACACCCAGCAGCGGCGCCACCCGGGCCAGCCCGCCGATACGCCGCAGGTCGGTGCTGCCGGCGCGCTCCTCGACCAGCCCGGCGACGAGGAACAGCGTGGTCTGGATGGTGATGTGGTGCACCACGTAGAAGATCGCGCCGGAGAGGCCGGCGACGGTGCTCAACGCCACCCCGAAGATCATGTAGCCGATGTGACTGACCAGGGTGAACGAGAAGAGTCGCTTCAGGTCTGACTGGGCCACCGCACCGAGGATGCCGATCACCATGGTCAACCCGGCGACGACCATGAGCAGTACGTGGGCACGCCCACCGGGAAACAGCAACGTCTCGGTACGGATGATCGCATAGACGCCCACCTTGGTGAGCAGACCCGCGAAGACGGCAGTGACCGGGGCCGGCGCGGTGGGGTAGCTGTCCGGCAGCCAGGCCGACAGGGGGAACACCGCCGCCTTGATCGCGAAGGCCAGCAGCAACATCAGCTCCAGGGCCAGTCGGACACCGTCGGGCAGGGCGTCGAGCCGCTGGGCGAGCTGGGCGAGATTGAGCGTGCCGGTGGCCGCGTACACCAGACCCACAGCGGTCAGGAAGATCATCGAGGAGAGAATGCTGACCACCACGTACGTCGACCCGGTCCGGATCCGGGTCTCGGTGCCACCCAGGGTGATCAGCACGAAGCTGGCGGCCAGCAGGATCTCGAACCCGACGAAGAGGTTGAACAGGTCACCCGCCAGGAACGCGTTGGTGACGCCGGCGGTGAGCACCAGGTACGTCGGGTGGAAGATCGACACCGGCGAGCTCTCGCTCGTCTCGCTGCGACCCTGGCCGATCGAGTAGAGCAGCACGCAGAGGGTCACCGCCGAGGAGACCACCAGCATCAGCGCGGCCAGTTGATCGGCCACCAGGACGATGCCGACCGGCGCCGGCCACCCCCCGACCGCCACCACCACCGGCCCGTGCCGATACGCCTGCACCAGCAGCAGCACCGCCACCGTGAGCGTGCCGCTCAGACACAGCACGCTGGTCGCGCGCTGGATTCGGGGTTTCCCGGCCAACAGCAGGGTCAGCGCCGCGCCGAGCAGCGGCACCACCACCGGCAGCGGCACCAGGGCGCGCATCACGACTCGTCCCCGCGTCGTAACCGGCGGCGGGCCGGCTCGGGATCGACCTGCTCCGGGTCGCCGTCCGGGCCCTCCCCACCGCGATCGACAGCACTCACCTCGTTGCGCCCGGCCCGGCGGATGATCTGCCGGTCCTCCAGGTCGTCGGGCACCTCGTCGTCGCCGGAGAGATACCAGCTGCGGTACGCCACAGCGAGCAGGAACGCGGTGAACCCGAAGGTGATCACGATGGAGGTCAACACCATCGCCTGCGGCAGCGGGTCGCTCATCCGCTCCACCGGGCCCGTGCCGACGATCGGCGCCCCGCCCGACCGCCCACCCAACAGGATCAACAGGTTCACCCCGTTGCCGAGCATGACCACCCCGAGCAGGATCCGGGTCAGGCTCCGCTCCAACAGCAGGATCACCCCGCACCCGACCAGCACCGCGATGGCAAGCACCAGCACCAACGTCGGCCCCGCACCGCTCCGCGTCATGCCCGGTCTCCCTTGTCGACGGCCAACCCGCCGGTGGCTGTTCCGGTGGCCTCGATGTGCCGGTCCACCTCTGCACCGAGGCTGCGCAGGATGTCCAGCACCAACCCGATCACGACCAGGTACACGCCGATGTCGAAGAAGAGCGACGTGACCAGATGGGCCTCGCCGACGAGTGGCAGGGCCCGGTCGACCTTCGCGCTCTCCAGCACCGACCCGCCGACCAGCAGCGCCACCACGCCACTGCCCACCGCCATGGCCAGGCCGGCGCCGAGGATCGCGCCGGCGCCGATCGGGGCCGCCTCGGTCAGCTCGTACCGGCCGCCGGCCAGGTAGCGCACCACCAGGGCGAGACCCGCCACCAGCCCTCCGGCGAACCCGCCGCCCGGAGCGTTGTGCCCGGAGAAGAGCAGGAACAGCGAGAACAGCACCACGGTGTGGAAGATCAGCCGGATGACCACCTCCAACACGATCGAGCGGCGTTCCTCGTAGAGGGTGGGGCCACCGCGCAGCCAGACCGGCCGGCCACGCCCGCCCGCCCCCTGGTCGGACTCGGGCCGGCGCGGCCGCGGCCCGGTGCGGGAGCGCTCGAAGATCAGGCTGGCCACCCCGGTCGCGGCCACCACCAGCACCGCCAGCTCGCCCATCGTGTCCCAGGCCCGGATGTCGACGAGGGTCACGTTGACCACGTTGCGGCCGTACCCGTGCGCCACTGCCAGATCGGGGAAGGCCGCGGAGATGTCCGGCGCGCGGCGGGCGCCGACGGCGGTGAGGGCCAACCCGGCGGCCACCACCCCCGCCGCCACCCCGATCACCCGACGGGCCCAGCGGGTACGGCGCAGCGGACGGGCCGAGAACCGCTCCGGCAGGCGACGCAGCACCAGCACGAAGACCGCTATCGTCGACGTTTCCACCAGAAACTGGGTGAGCGCCAGGTCGGGCGCCCCGTGCAGCACGAACAACATCGCCGTGCCGTAGCCGGTCATGCCCACCAGCAGCATCGCTGTCAACCGGCGACGGGCGCCGACCGCCAGCACCGCCGCCACCGTGATCACCAGGACGACCACCGGTTGCAGCGCGTTGTCCCAGAGCGGAATCCGCGCCCGCCAGGGGCTGGCGGAGAGCATCGCCGCACCCGGCACCAGCACCAGTGTGACCAGGATGATGCCCAGGTACTGCGGCAGTGAGCCGCGCTGGGTCGCGCTGGTGACCTCGATGGCCAGCCGGTCGAAGCGGCCGACGACCCACTCGTACCCCTGGTTTCCCCGCACCGGTGACCGGAGCCGGGCCAGCACCGGGGCGAGCGGCCCCCGCACGGCGAAGAGCAGGCCGCCGCCGACGAGCGCCAGCACGGACAGGCCGAGCGCCGGGGTCGGCCCGGCCCAGAGCGCCAGGTGCGCGTCGACCCCGCCGAGCAGATCGGCGTACGGGCGCAGCAGGTCGTCCAGCACGCTCGCGGCCGGACCGGCGAGCAGACCGACACCGGCGAGGACCGCTGGCGGCACCAGCAGCGACGCGGCGATCGACCCCGACGGGACCGGCGCCACACCCGGCCGGTCGGCGAACGCGCCCCAGAGCAAGCGGGCGCTGTACGCGACGGTGAGCACCGTCCCGGCGACCAGGCCGGTGAGGAGCACCGGTTGGTCGGTGAACGCCCCGAACACCGCCTCCTTTGCCACGAAACCGACCAGCGGCGGCAGCCCGGCCATCGACGCCGCAGCCAGCACGGCGACCACGAACAGCGGCCGGGACCAGTGCCGCACCCCGGACAGCTCGCGCAGGTCACGGGTGCCGGCACCGTGGTCGATGATGCCGACGACCAGGAACAGCGCCGCCTTGAACAGGGCGTGCGCCAACAGCATCGCGGTGCCGGCCAGCGCGGCGTCCGGGGTCCCCGAGCCGGTCACCGCCACCAGCAGGCCGAGCTGACTGACCGTCCCGTATGCCAGCAGCAGCTTGAGGTCGGTCTGGCGCAGCGCGGCCCAACCGCCGAGCAGCATGGTCGCCACACCGGCGATCTGCACCAGCGGCCGCCACGGGCCGACCGTGGCCAGCACCGGCGCGAGCAGTCCGACCAGGTAGACGCCGGCCTTGACCATGGCGGCGGCGTGCAGATAGGCGCTGACCGGCGTGGGTGCCGCCATCGCGACCGGCAGCCACGAGCTGAACGGCAGCACCGCCGACTTGGACAGCGCGCCGGCCAGGATCAGCAGCACGGCGCCCACCAGGTACCCGCCGCCGGGCAGCGGCAGCGCGCTGATCTCCGACCAGCGGTAGGTACCGGCGTGCTCGCCCAGCATGATGAAGCCGACCAGCATGGCGAGGCCGCCCAGCGTGGTGACTGTCAACGCCTGCGCCGCCGCCCAGCGGCTGGACCGCCGTTCGGTGCTGTGCCCGATCAGCAGGTACGAGAAGATCGTGGTCAGCTCCCAGCCGACGTAGAGCAGCAGCAGGTCGTCGGCGAAGACCAGGACGAGCATCGCGCCGGCGAAGGCGACCAGGACCGCTGCGAACTGCGCCAGCCCAATCGACCCGGCGCCGAAGTAGCGGGCGCTGTAGACCAGCACCAGCGCGCCGACGCCGCCGATCAGCAACGTCATCAGCCAGGAGAGCGTGGTGAGCCGGAACGCGATGTCGAGGCCCAACTGCCGGATCCAGGGGTACGTCTCGACCACCGCCCCGCCGTCGGCGACGGCCGGGGTGCGAGCCAGCGCCCAGCAGAACGCGGCGGCCGGCGCGAGCGCCAGCGGGTAGCACGCGCGCGGACCCCACCAGCGGACGAGCAGGGGCGCGGCGAGGGCCGCCACGAGGTGGAGGATGAGCAGTACCAGCACCTGCGCTCCCGATCGACATGGCCGACGCCCGTGGCAGCGGTGGCGCCTAGCAGCGATCAGACGCCAGTTCCTCCCCCACCGGGCGGTTTTGCCAGAATTCGCCCGGTCGTTGCCACGCGGTGCCTCTGGCGCGGGGTCGTCAGCGCAGCAGGGCGTTGTTGAGGGGTTGGGCGTCGTCGGGTGCGGGGCGGTCGCGGCGCAGCTCGGCCAGCAGGTCGGGGCGGCCGAGTTGGCGGGCGACCCGGTCGACCACCCGCTCGGCGGCGGTGAGCGACCGCACCGAGAGCAGGCGGCCACGGCTCTCGCGACGGAGCACGAAGTAGTGGACGGCAACGCGGACCTGACCCCGGTCGGCGGCGCTGGCCTGGGCGGTGCAGAGAACCAGCTCGCGCAGGCATCGGGCGAGGCGTTCGGCGAGCTCCAGCTCGGGACCGTGGAGACCGGCGCGGAGCGCGGCGAGGTGGCTGTCGACCTTGCGAATCAGCACGTCGGTGCCCGGTTCGACGGTGCGCTGCTCGCCGGCCATCACATCCCCTCACCCCGGTTCGCGTTGCGAGTGAAGTTACTTTATGTTGCTCCTCAGAAGCAAGCAGTTAAGTGAGACTTAACGTATTTAGCGCACGTTCCACGCTTTCTGCCTTTTGCTGGCCCAATCCATCGTGAGGTCGCTCGTGGATGTCGGACCGGCGGGGCACCATGGACCGGTGACCGGGGCAGACACAGACGCCGGCGCGGTGCTCGCCGGGTTCGGCCCGGCCACCCGCGCCTGGTTCGACAACGCCTTCGCCGCACCGACCGCCGCGCAGACCGGCGCCTGGCGGTCCGTCGCCGCCGGCCGCAACGCGCTCGTGGTGGCGCCCACCGGCTCGGGCAAGACACTCGCGGCCTTCCTCTGGTCACTGGACCGACTCGCCCGCGAGCCGGCGCCGGCCGAGGCCCGCCAGCGGTGCCGCGTGCTCTACGTCAGCCCGCTCAAGGCCCTCGCCGTCGACGTCGAGCGCAACCTGCGCGCCCCGCTGGCCGGCATCCGGCAGGCGGCCACCCGGCTGGGTGTCGCGCCGCCCGACATCACCGTCGGCATGCGCACCGGCGACACGCCCGCCGACGAGCGACGAGCCTTCGCCCGCACCCCGCCGGACATCCTCATCACCACGCCCGAGTCACTGTTCCTGCTGCTCACGTCCGCGGCTCGCGACTCGCTGCGCGGCGTCCAGACGGTGATCGTCGACGAGGTGCACGCGGTGGCCGGCAGCAAACGCGGCGCCCACCTCGCCCTCTCCCTCGAACGCCTCGACGAGCTGCTGCCCGCCCCGGCGCAGCGCATCGGCCTCTCGGCCACCGTCCGGCCGATCGACGCCTGCGCGCACTTCCTCGGCGGCGCCCGCCCGGTCGACGTGGTGCAGCCGGCCACGCCGAAGACCATCGAGGTCAGCGTGCAGGTCCCGGTGGAGGACATGACCCGCCTGGACGAGCAGGAGCAGCCACCGGAGGACGACCTCGGCGGCCCCGGGCCGCGTCGGGCGTCGATCTGGCCGGCCGTGGAGGAGCGGGTCTTCACCCTCATCGGGCAGCACCGCTCGACAATCGTCTTCACCAACTCCCGCCGCAGTGCCGAGCGCCTCTGCGCCCGGCTCAACGAGCTGGCCGCCGAGGCGGTGGACGCATCCGCGTCGGGCGAGGGCGCGATCGGCGTACCGGAGGGGTTGCCGGTTGGCGACGACCCGGCGGGCGACGACGGCCCGGCGTCCGGCGCGCAGCGCTGGGGTGGCCCCGCCGGTCCGCTGCGCAACCGGCCGCCGGCCGAGGTGATGGCCCAGTCCGGCGCGGCCACCGGCGCGCCGCCCGTGATCGCCCGCGCCCACCACGGCAGCGTCTCCCGGGAGGAGCGCAAGCACATCGAGGAGGCGCTCAAGTCCGGTCAGCTTCCGGCGGTGGTGGCCACCTCCAGCCTGGAGCTGGGCATCGACATGGGCGCGGTCGACCTGGTGGTGCAGATCGAGGCACCGCCCAGCGTGGCCGCCGGCCTGCAACGCGTCGGCCGGGCCGGGCACCAGGTGGGCGCCATCTCGCGGGGGGTGGTCTTCCCGAAGCACCGCGGCGACCTGCTGTCCTGCGCGGTGGTCGCCGAGCGGATGACCGCCGGCGCCATCGAGGAGCTGCACTACCCGCGCAACCCACTGGACGTGCTGGCCCAGCAGATCGTCGCGATGGTGGCGCTGGAGCCGTGGCCGCTCGGCGACCTGGCCGTGCTGGTCCGCCGGGCCGCGCCTTTCGCCGAGCTGCCCGACTCGGCGCTGCACGCCGTGCTCGACATGCTCTCCGGCCGCTACCCGTCCACGGCGTTCGCCGAGCTGCGCCCCCGCCTGGTCTGGGACCGGGCCACCGACGTGCTCACCGGCCGCCAGGGTGCGCAACGCCTCGCGGTGACCAGCGGCGGAACGATCCCTGACCGGGGCCTGTTCGGGGTCTTCCTGGCCGGCGCCGAGCGGGCCGCCCGGGTCGGCGAGCTGGACGAGGAGATGGTCTACGAGTCCCGGGTCGGCGACGTCTTCCTGCTCGGCTCGTCCTCCTGGCGCATTGAGGAGATCACTCCTGACCGGGTGCTGGTCTCGCCCGCCCCGGGGCAGGCCGCGCGCATGCCGTTCTGGAAGGGCGACCAGCTGGGTCGACCGGTGGAGCTGGGCCGGGCCATCGGCGCCCGGGTGCGCACCCTGCTGCGCCAGACCGACGAGGCGGCCCTGGCCGCGCTGCGCGACGGCGGGCTGGACGACTGGGCCGCCGGCAACCTGATGGCCTATCTGCGCGAGCAGCGGGAGGCCACCCGCTCGCTGCCCGACGACCGCACGGTCGTGGTCGAGCGGTTCCGCGACGAGCTGGGTGACTGGCGACTGGCCGTGCACAGCGTGCTCGGTGCCCGGGTCAACGGACCCTGGGCGCTCGCGGTGGGCCGCCGGCTGGCCGAGCGGTACGGGGTGGACGCCCAGGTGATGCCCTCCGACGACGGCATCGTGGTGCGACTTCCGGACACCGCCGATGAGCCCCCCGGCGCCGACGTGGTGGTCTTCGAGCCCGACGAGATCACCCAACTCGTGGAGGAGTCGGTCGGCACCTCCGCCCTCTTCGCCGCCCGTTTCCGGGAGTGCGCCGCCCGGTCCCTGCTGCTGCCGCGCCGCGACCCGCGCCGCCGTCAACCGCTCTGGCAGCAACGGCAACGCGCCGCGCAACTGCTCGACGTCGCCCGCGAGTACGCGGACTTCCCGGTCACCCTGGAGGCCGCCCGGGAGTGCCTCCAGGACGTCTTCGACCAGCCGGCGCTGGCCGGGCTGATGCGCGACCTGGCCACCCGCAAGGTGCGACTGGTCGAGGTGGAGACCAACGCGCCGTCGCCGTTCGCGCGGTCGCTGCTCTTCGGCTACGTCGGCGCGTTCCTCTATGAGGGCGACGCCCCGCTGGCCGAGCGCCGCGCTGCCGCACTCGCTCTCGACTCCACGCTCCTCGGCGAGCTGCTCGGCCGTGTCGACCTGCGGGAGTTGCTCGACCCGGCGGTGCTCACCGAGACCGACCGGCAGCTGCGGTGGCTGACCGAGCAGCGCCGCCCCCGCGACGCCGAGGACGTCGTCGAGCTGCTGCGGGTGCTCGGTGACCTGAGCGACGCCGAGTTGACCGAGCGGGGCGTGCCGGAGACGTGGCTCAGCGAGCTGGAGGCCACCCGCCGGGTGCTGCGGGTCCGGATCGCGGGCGAGCAGCGCTGGGTGGGCGTCGAGGACGCCGCTCGCCTGCGCGACGCCCTCGGCGTGGCGCTGCCGATGGGGGTGGCCGAGGCGTACCTCGCCCCGGTGGCCGATCCGCTCGGTGACCTGGTGGCCCGCTACGCCCGCACCCACGGGCCGTTCGCCGCGGCCAGCTGTGCGGCCCGGTTCGGGCTCGGGGTGTTCGTCGTCGAGCAGGCGCTGCGCCGGCTCGGCGCCACCGGGCGGGTGGTCTCCGGGGAGTTCACCCCGGATTCGGCCGGCGCCCAGTGGTGCGACGCCGAGGTGCTGCGGATGCTGCGCCGCCGCTCGCTGGCGGCGCTACGCCGGGAGATCGAGCCGGTGCCGCCCCGGGCCCTCGCCACGTTCCTGCCGCGCTGGCAGCAGGTCGGCTCGTCCGCCCGAGGTGTGGAGGCGCTCGCCGCCACTGTGGAGCAGTTGCAGGGCACCGCGGTGCCGGCGTCCGCGCTGGAGCGGTTGGTGCTGCCCGCCCGGGTCGCTGACTACTCCCCCGCCCAGCTCGACGAGCTGTGCGCCAGCGGGGAGGTGCTCTGGGCGGGGTCGGGCGCGATCTCCGGGGGCGACGGCTGGGTCACCCTGGCGTACGCGGACGCCGCGCCGCTGCTGCTGCCGCCGCCGGACGAGGCGTTGACCCGCACCCCGCTGCACGACGCGGTGCTCGACGCGCTCGGCGACGGGCAGGCGTTGTTCTTCCGTCCGCTGGCCGACCGGGTCGGCTCGACCGACGACGCCGCGCTGACCGCTGTGATCTGGGACCTGGTCTGGGCCGGGCACCTCAGCAACGACACCCTCGCCCCGCTGCGCGCGGTGCTCGGCGCCGGGGGCGCGCACCGCTCCCGGCCGTCCGCGCCCCGCACCCGTTACCGGCGGCCCGGTCGGGTGGCGCTGCCGACCCGGGGCGGCCCGCCGACGGTCGCCGGCCGCTGGTCACGTCTCCCGGAGCGGGACCTCGACCCGACCCGGCGGGCCGCCGCGCTCGCCGACCTGCTGTTGGAGCGTCACGGTGTGGTCACCCGGGGTGCGGTGATGGCCGAGCAGGTGGTCGGCGGGTTCTCGGCGGTCTACCCGGTGCTGTCGGCGCTGGAGGAGCGCGGGGCGGCCCGCCGTGGTTACTTCGTCGAAGGGCTCGGGGCGGCGCAGTTCGCCGTACCCGGTGCGGTGGACCGGCTGCGCGCGCTGGCCGAGCCGACCGACGGTGCCCGGGGTCGGGGCGCGGCGGCCACAGTGCTCGCCGCGACCGACCCGGCCAACCCGTACGGTGCGGCACTGCCCTGGCCGGAACGTGTGATCGACTCCGGCGACGGTGCCACCCCTGCGACCGGGCACCGGGCCGGCCGCAAGGCGGGTGCCCTGGTGGTGCAGGTCGGCGGCGACCTCGTCCTCTACGTCGAACGTGGTGGCCGGACGCTGCTCTCCTTCACCGACGACACCGACACGCTCGCCGCGGCCGGCAAGGCGCTCGCCGACGCCGTCCACTCGGGGGCGTTGGGCGCGATGTCGGTGGAGCGGGCCGACGGCGAGGCGGTGCACTCGTCGCCGCTGCGGGACGCGTTGACCGCCGCCGGCTTCCGGGCCACCCCCCGCGGCCTGCGCCTGCGCGGCTGACCCGCCGATCGACGCCCGACGCGTGACCGGGGAGCCAAGGCCCGCCGAGGGCAATCCCGCACAGAGCCTGATGTCTGTGAGTCATCTTGATGACCCACAGACATCACACTCAACAGAACGACATGCTCCGGCCGCGCCGACGCCTCAGCCCAGGCCGTCGAGGACCTTCTCGTAGCGCGGGCGGTCGGCGGCCGGGGTCTTCGCCTCCAGGTAGTTCAGCACCACCGCGCCGCGCTGGTACGACTGGCCGCCCCAGGTCTCCGCGATGTCGCTGGCGCTGGTCTCGTCCGGAAAGACGTAGACGGTGACGGCGTCGGTGGCCATCAGCTCGGAACAGCCCAGGCCGAGGCCGTCCGGCCCACAGTCGACCGACCGGTCCTTCGGGTGCGCCACCTTCAGGCCGGCGGCCCGGAACGCCTCGATGACCTTCTTCGCGCCGGGCGCACTGGCCGGGCGCTTGGGCAGCACCACCGGCGGCGGGCTGGCCGGCCGTCGCTCCGTCGTGCCCTGTGCGGCGGCGGAGGGCGGGGTCGCGCCGTCGGCACCGGATGAGGCTCGGGGCGTCGGCAGGCCGGTCGGGGCCGCCTCGGACGAGACGGACGGGGTCGCGTTCGGGCTGCCGTCGTCGTCACTGCCACAACCGGCGCTGAGAGCGACGGCGACCAGCAGGATTCCGACTGCGGGGAGGTTCCGAGTTGTCACCAGGGCAGTCTGCCCAACGTCCTCCGTCGGCGGGAGGGGCCGGTCGGCCACTGCGCTGTCCCGTATCCGCCAGCACCGGTGGTTCTACCAGCCTGCGGACATGTCCGCCGTGCCCTAGAGAATTCGGCCGGTCTGGTCGCGGTCGCGGTCAACGGCGGGCGGGCCGCGGACCTCCTCGCGGCCTCCCCGGGGGGCCTCCTGCGGGTATCGGGCTGATGTTCGACTGTGGAATGCTTCTCCGGTGGGTAAGCATGTGGTTCCTGTGGGCTGTCCCTGCTGTGCATCCCGGACCGGCGGGGGGACCTGCCCCGTCTGTTTCTGGACCGACGACGGCCAGACCGACGCCGACGCCGACGCCGTCCGGGGCGGCCCCAACGGCGACCTGAGCCTCACGCACGCCCGTCTCAACTACGCCGTCTACGGTGCCAGCCACCCGCGCTACCAGGACATGGTGCGTACGGCTCGCCCCGACGAGCGCCCCTGAACCGGACGGGGCGCCCGACGGGGTGAGCGTGGCTCAGCAGACGGGCACGCTGCCGCCGTACACGCTGGAGATGTACGCGTGGCTGACGTACTGCCCGCTGGCGAGACGGTTCCAGCGGGTGGTGGTCCGGTAGGGGCCGGCGACCGACTGACCGGTGACGTAGCACTGGATCGGCACGTGGGCCAGCCGGGCGGCGAGGCCACGGGTCCCGTACGACGTGCTGGCCCCGGTGCGGATGTTGAGCGGTCCGTCACCGACCACGCCGCGCGGCCCGCCTCCGGTCCACAGATAGGCGACGTCCACCCAGGCGTTGGTGGTCAGCCGCAACCCGTCCCAGAACGTGCCGTCGGCCAGGTCGATGCCGGCCGGGTTGAGCACGGTCCGCCCGAACTGGTCCCGTCCGCCGTTGTAGCCGGACTGGTACGCGGCCTGCGCCTCGGGCCGGCCCTGCGGCAGGTTCTTCCAGTTCTCCCGGACCGATGAGGGGTTCCAGTAGTCGTCGCGGGTGTTCCACGGCCCGACGTCCCAGACCGGGGCGTACTCGCAGCGGGAGCCGTTTGTGGTGCAGACCCGCACTGTGTAGTCGCCGGTGTTGAGCGGGGAGAGACCCCGCCGCGACGGCAGCGCCGCGAAGTGGTCCCGGGGTTGCACGGTACGGCCGTTGGCGGTCAGCTCACCGACCAGTCCGATGCGGGTGGCGTACACCCGGTAGGTGCGGCCGGGCGTGGCGGCGGAGACGGCGGCGTTCGCGTCGGCGGTGAGCTGCACACCCCGTACCGTCGCCGTTGCGCCACCATCGGGGGCGGTGAGCACCACCCGGGTCTGCACCCGGGTGACCGGCCGGTCGAAGACCGCGCCGGTGGTGGCCGCCCGCCACTCCGTCCAGCCGGCGGCCCGCCAGCCGCGGACCTGCGCCTCCACTGTCGCCCCGGCGGGGACCGCGGCGTTGATGTCGGCGCGGACCCGGGTGGCCGGCCGGGCGAGGGCGCGGGGAGCGTTCAGCAGCATCCCCTCGGCGACCGCGCTGTGCGGGCTGCGCGCGCCGCGCCCGGTGGAGCGGGCCTCCCGCAGGCGTAGGCCGGCGGCGGTGCGCCGGACGTTGACATCGTCGCTGTCGACGATGGTGAGGTCGGCGCTCCACCGTTCGTCGCCGGGTGCGGCGGCGACGAGGGTGATCGGGGCGCCGCCGGGTGCGGCCGGGACAGGGCCGCTGGCGGGTAGGAGCGCTGCGGTGAGCAGGAGGGCGAGGGTGGCGATGAGGGCGACGGATGGGATACGACAACGGGGTCGCGTCATGGGCATTCTCCTCAGAACCCCCTGACCCTCGCATGTCGGGAGATCATGAGGAACCTGAGTACAAATGGCGACACATGCGAATCTTGCTCGAGAGAGGGAGGATGGCAGGGTGCCCGAAGGCGACACTGTCTGGAACACCGCGCGCGTGCTGCACCGCGCGCTGGCCGGCGCGCGGATCACCGGCAGCGACTTCCGGGTGCCGCAGCTGGCGACCACGGACCTCACCGCGTGGACCGTCCGCGAGTCGGCCAGCCGGGGCAAGCACCTGCTGCTGCGGCTCGACACCCCGACCGGGGAGCACTGGACCCTGCACTCCCACCTGCGGATGGACGGCGCCTGGCGGGCGTACGCCCCGGGGGAACGCTGGAGCGGCCGACCCGCTCACCTGATCCGGGTGGTGCTGCGCAGCCCCGGCGCTGTCGCGGTCGGCTACCACCTGCACGACCTGACCCTGGTGCCGACCGCCGAGGAGGACCAACTGGTCGGCCACCTCGGCCCCGACCTGCTCGGCCCGGACTGGGATCCGGCCGAGGCGGTCCGCCGGCTCGCCGACCACCCGGAGCAGACCATCGGCGAGGCGCTGCTCGACCAGCGCAACCTGGCCGGCGTGGGCAACCTCTACAAGTGCGAGGTGCTGTTCCTGCGGGGGGTGTCGCCGTGGACCCCGGTCGGCGGGGTGCCCGACCTGCCGGGCCTGGTGGCCCTCGCACAGCGGCTGCTGGCCGCCAACCGGGGCCGGTGGACGCAGAGCAGCACCGGCTCGCTGCACCGGGGGCAGACCAGCTACGTGTACGGCCGCCGCGCCCAGCCCTGCCGCCGCTGCGGCACCGCCATCCGCAAGGAGGAGCTGGGCGAGCGGGTCACCTACTGGTGCCCGGTCTGCCAGCCCGAGCGCCCCGGTTCGTCGTCATCCGGCTGACCAGGCTCTCGCCAGACGGGACCCATGGCAGAAACGGACGATTGGGTAATTCCTAACCGGCCGCCGGAGTCGCATGCTGCGGTTGAGCGCTCACCGACCGTCAGCAGAGTGCCGAGGTCCCCCACGCCGGGGTGGCGGGCCTCGCGCCCCGAACCGGGGAGAGTCATGGCGATGTTCCGCAGACTCCGCTCCACCTTCTTCGAGCGGACCACCCGCGACACCGACACCGACGGCCGGGCGGCGTCAGTGCCGGCCGCGCGTACCGCCGAGGAAGCCGTCGTCACGCCGAGCCTGGACCCGGCCGTCGTGCCCCGCTACTTCGGCCCGGTGCCGAACTTCGCCCACACCCCCCGCCCGACCCGGGGCCCCGACGGACAGGTGGTGGCCGGGACCGGGCTGCGCAAGTTCGTCGACCCACTGCCCCTCCCGGGCCAGCCGGGCCACGGCGATCTCGGCAGCCACCTGCCGGTGGCCACGCCGGACACCAGCAGCTATCCGGGCTGCGACTACTACGAGATCGGTCTCCAGGAGTACGCCCAGCGGCTGCACCGGGACCTGCCGGCCACCCGACTGCGCGGCTACCGGCAACTCAACCTGGGCACCGACCCGGCCGGGCACAACACTGTGGCTCCTCCGGAGCGACAGTGGCACCTCGGGCCGATGATCCGCGCCCGTCGGGGTCGACCGGTCCGGGTGAAGTTCATCAACCAGCTCCCCGCCGGTCGGGCCGGCGAGTTGTTCCTGCCGGTCGACGACACCATCGAGGGGGCCGGCCTGGGGCCCCTGGACGGACCGGCGCCCTACCCGCAGAACCGGGCCGTGCTGCACCTGGCCGGTGCGCAGACCGGCTGGACCAGCGCGGGCAATCCGGGGCAGTGGATCACCCCGGCCGGGGAGATCACCCCGTACCCGACCGGGCCCGGCCTGGCCCACGTGCCGGACATGCCGGCGCCCGGCGCCGGGGCCACCACGCTCTACTTCCCGAACGAGCAGAGCGGCCGGCTGCTGTGGTTCCACGACAACACCCTCGGCCTGGCCCGGCTCACCGTCTACGGCGGACAGCTCGCGCTCTACCTGCTCACCGACCCGGCCGAGGACCAGCTCGTCGCCGACGCGGTACTGCCGGCCGACCAGGTGCCCCTGGTGATCGAGGACAAGACGTTCGTTCCGGACGACACCCAACTCGCCGCCGAGGATCCGACCTGGGACCGGGAACGATGGGGTGCCCGGGGCAGCCTCTGGCACCCGCACGTCTACCAACCCCGGCAGAACCCGTACTCCTCCGGCGGACGCAACGCCACCGGCCGGTGGGACTACGGACCCTGGTCCCACAACTCCGCCCCGGACGACACCCGCGCCGACGGCTGGGTGCCGAACCCGTACCACGACCCGGTCGGCGCGCCGGACGAGCCGCCGTTGAGCCCCGGCGTACCGCACCCGTCGGCCGTTCCCGAGGCGTACGGCGACACCCCCCTCGTCAACGGCGTCGCCTACCCGTACCTGGAGGTGCGGCCGCGCGCGTACCGGTTCCGGATCCTCAACGCCTGCCTGGACCGCAGCCTCAACCTCCAGCTCTACCGCGCCTGCTCCGACGCGGCGATGTGGACTGCCGACGGGGCGCTCGCCGACCCCGACGCCGGTGAGGTGCCGATGGTGCCCGCCGCTCGGGCGGCGGACCGTCCGGCGGGGTGGCCGACCGACGGGCGTGACGGCGGTGTGCCGGACCCCCGCGCCGCCGGGCCGGAGTTCATCCAGATCGGCAACGAGGCCGGCCTCCTGCCGGCGCCGGTGGTGCTGCCGAACCGACCGATCGGCTACCGCTACGACCGGCTCGACCCGACGGTGCTGAACGTCGACGGGCACACAGTGCTGCTCGCCCCGGGCGAACGGGCCGACGTGCTCGTCGACTTCTCCGCCGTGCCGCCGGGCAGCACGCTGATCCTGTACAACGACGCTCCGGCCCCGCTGCCCGGCTTCGACCCCCGCTACGACCAGCACACCGACGCCCCGGACCGCAGCGCCGAGGGTGGCCCGCCCCCCACCGAACCGGGGTACGGCCCGAACACCCGCACAGTGCTCCAGTTCCGGGTGACCGGGACGCCCGAGCCGCCGTACGACCTGAGCCGGCTGCGCGAACGGCTACCCCTGGCGTACGCGGCCAGCCAGCGCCCGCCGATCGTCCCGCAGCCGGCGTACGACCCGGCGTTCGGCACCCGGACCCCGGCTCAGACGACGGTGCCGGTGCACGCCACCAGTGTGACGTTCACGCCGACGGCGGGGACCGGCCCGGTGACAGTGCCGATCGCGGTCAAGGCCGCACAGCAGATCTTCGAACCGGACCACGGCCGGCTGGCGGGCCGACTCGGCGTCGGGCACCCGCACGCCGGGCCGCTCAACCCGACGACGCTGCCGCTCGGTGCGACCGACCCGGTCACCGAGGTGCTCTTCGCCACCGACCCCGCCGTGCCGGTGGGCGCCGCCACCGACGGCACGCAGCTCTGGCGGATCAGCGGCAACGTCCGGCAGACCGAGCCGTTGCACGTCGGTGGCTGCGACGTGCAGGTGGTCAGCCGGGTTGGCTGGGACGGCACGCTGCGACTCCCGCACGGCACGGAGCTGGGCTGGAAGGGGATCATCCGGGTGAACCCCCGGGAGGACGTGGTGGTGGCGCTGCGCCCGGTCGCGCCGGTGCTGCCGTTCAAGCTGGGTGACAGCGTCCGGCTGCTCGACCCGGGCCGCCTGGCCGGAGCCCGCACCGGGTCGACGCCGGTCAGCCCGGCCGACGGCCGACCGGCCACTGTGGTCAACCACCTGGTCAACCTGGGCTGGGAGTACCGCTGGCACAGTCAGCTCGCCGGGCACCGCGACGGCGGGATGAACCGACCGCTGGTGCTGCGGGTGGCGCCGAAGGCACCGACCGGGCTGACCGCCACACCGGTGCCGGGCTCGGCCACCGCGCTGCCCGCGATCACGCTGACCTGGACCGGCAACGGCGGGCGACCCCCCGCCACCAGCCACCTGCTGCAGCGGGCCACCGACGCGACCTTCGGCGGGGAGGTCACCACGATCACCGTCGCGGCCGCCGCCACCCGCTACACCGACGCGACAGTCACCCCCGGGGTCACCTACCACTACCGGATCCGAGCGGAGAACGCGGTCAGCTACTCGTCCTGGTCGAACGGTGTGCCCGCCTCGGTGCACCTGGCCGCGCCGAGCGGTCTGGTCGCGACGCTTCCGCCGGCCGCGCCGCTGCGCGTGGCACTGCGCTGGACGAACCGCTCGTTCGCCACCGGCATCGACGTGCAGCGGGCCACCAACCCGACGTTCACCAGCGGCCCGGGCACTACGGCGATCGGGGTCGGCGACAGCCACCTGGACGCGGCAGTGGCACCGGACACCACGTACTACTACCGGGTGCGAACCACCTACCTGGGCGCCGCCTCGGCGTGGTCGACGGTCGCCACTGTGACCTCGCCACCCGCGCCGGGAACCCCCAGCGGGGTGAGCGCCGCCGCCAGCGCACCCGGGCCGGACACCGCGACGGTGACCCTGGCCTGGGAGGCGAGCGCACCCGGCGGTCCGGGGTCCGGGTTCACAGTGCAGCGGGCCCTCGACCCGGCCTTCGAGCAGGAGACGGCCACCTTCACCGTGACCGGCCGCGGCTTCACCAACACGGGGCTGACCCGGGGAGTGACCTACCACTACCGGATCCGGTCGTTCAACGTCGTGGGCACCTCGCCGTACACCGGGCCGGTCCTGGTGACGACACCACAGTGACCGGCCCAGGGGCGGCGTGCCCTCTCGGAGCACCCGCCGTCGGCGCGCACCTGCTCGGGGCGTGTGCCGTCAGCGCGTCGGAATGCGCAGCGGGGTGCCGACGGCCCGCAGCTCGGCCAGGGCCCCGGCCACCCCGTGCAGCAGGTCGGTCGCCTCGGTGAGCCGGTCGGCCGCCGGGTGGGCGGTCTCCGGTCGGGCGTCCTCGGCCAGGTAGCCGGCGGCAGCGACCACCAGCCGTTCGTACGCCGCCACCCCGCCCTCCAGCTGTGCGGTCAACGCGGCGTGAGCCTCGGCCAGCGGCGGCCGGGCGTCGGCCGGTGCCAGCCGCAGCGCTCGTTCGACGCTGGCCACCCGGGCCGCCAGGTCGCGCAGCGAGCGGTCGGCGGCGGCGGCCTCCAGCACCGCCGGCTCGGCCAGCCCGGTGAGCCGGGGGGCCATCCCGGCCAGGGTGAGCGCCGCCCGGTCCAGTCGGGCCCACTGCTCTCCGGCGCTGGTGCCGCGCAGCGCGATCCGGGAGCGGACCCGGCGTACCTCGGCCAGCACGCCCGGGCCGACCGGCAGCCGCTCGACGGCGGCGATCAACCGGGCCCGCGACCGGGCCGCGGCCTCGGCCGGGTCGAGCGCGGGGGGCGCCGGCTGGGCGGCCAGGGCGCGCACGTCGATCCAGCGCCAGGCGGCGAGCGCCACCGCACTGCCCGCGGCGCCAGCCCAGGCCGCGTCGGGCAGACCAAGGCCGGCGTACGGAGTCAGCACCACCGCCGCGCCGCCGAGCCCACCGGCCAGCACGCTCCACCGTCGGGCCGACCGGCGAAGCCGACCCAACCTCCGGAAGTACCGTGTCCGCTCGTCTGCCACAGTGACCCCCTCGATCCGGTCGTTCAGCCGGCGGCGGTCGGGTCGCCGGTGCCCCGCTCGCGAGCCATGCTGGCGCGCAGCTCGTCCAGTCGGGCGGCGGCCGTCGGGTCGTTGGCCGGGCCGGTCTTCTCGGCCTGCGGCACTGCCGGTCGCTGGGCAGTGCCGCCGAGCTGCTCCCCCGCCATGCTGGACCGGATCTGCTCCAACCGGGCGGAGCCTGCCGAGTCGATCGTGGCCTTCTGAATTTCCACCATACGGCCCTCGACGGAGTTGCCGGCCAGTTCGGCGCGACCCATCGCGTTGGCGTACCGCCGCTCGATGCGGTCGCGCACCTCGTCCAACGACGGGGTGTTGGTGGGCGCGGTCAGCGACGACATCGACTCCAGCGAGCGGGCCACCGTCTCCTGCATCTTGGCCTGCTCCAGCTGGCTGAGCAGCTTGGTGCGCTCGGCGAGCTTCTGCTGGAGGATCATCGAGTTGTTCTCGACCGCTCTGCGGGCCTGGGCGGCGGCGCCCAGCGCCTGGTCATGCAGGGTCTTCAGGTCCTCGGTGGCCTGCTCGGCGGAGACGAGCTGGCTGGCCAGCGTCTGCGCGGACTGCTCGAACCGCACCGCCTCGGCCTCGTCGCCCTTGGCCCGGGCCTGGTCGGAGAGCACCAGGGCCTGCCGGGCGTTGCCCTGCAACCGCTCGACCTCGGACATCTGCCGGGACAGCTTCATCTCCAGCTGACGCTGGTTGCCGATCACCGCGGCAGCCTGCTGAACCAGCGCCTGGTGCTGCCGCTGGGCATCCTCGATGGCCTGCTGGATCTGCACCTTGGGATCGGCATGCTCGTCGATCTTCGCACCGAAGAGTGCCATCAGGTAGTTCCAACCCTTGACGAACGGGTTCGCCATCTCCGCGGTATCCCCTCAGTAGCGTCGCTCCACCACGGCCGGGCCGGTGAAACCGACCGACCATGACCGGCCGGTCTCCATCGTCCCAGCAGAACGCCAACGAGGCATCCGTACCGGTCGGTCGACAGCACCGGCGGCTCCTGCGAGCAACCCTACGCGGCCGGGGCCAGCCCGCCCATGGTCAACTGGATCGGCGGCTCAGGCCGCGCAGACCACGTCCCGGTCGCGCTCGGTCGGGCGGACCCGGGTGCTGCGCAGAGTGGCCTTGAGCGGCGAGTCCTGGCGGACCGAGACAGCGACCTTGCCGTCGGAGGTGACCTGACGGACACCCCGGTTGGTGTTCTTGGCTGCGGCGTCGGCCGGCTCGTCCTGCATCGAGACGAGCACCCCGGGCATCTGCTCGGCGAGCGCCACGGTGTCGCTCACCTCGCGCAGCAGCTCGGAGAGGCGGGCGCCGAGGGCGTCGCAGATCGCGGCGAGCAGCTCGCTCGACGGTTCCTTGTGCCCGCGTTCGATCTCGGAGAGGTAGCCGAGGCTGACGTTGGCGGCGGTGGAGACCTCACGCAGCGTGCGCTGCTGGCCCTGCCGGCGCGCTCGCAGTGCGTCACCGATCACCCGGCGTAGCAGGATCATCGCACCTCCCCCTGAGGGATACCTCGCGCCCGCCGCTGGGCGGCCGGCCGCGGCGGACCGCGCCGACCCCGAACGTCGGAGCCTTCCCGCAACCGTACCCGTTGCTGGCCCGGGCGACATCCCGCCCCGCCCGTCGGTTCGCCGGGACGGGCTCACCGGGGCGCGCCGCCGCCCGTGTGGCATCGGCTTGGGTGGCTCTGACCGCTTCGGCCCTGGCCTTCAGGGGGTTGTGGCGGCGAGCCGGTCGGCGAGCAGCCGCAGCGCCTCGACCACCGCCCCCGCCCGGACGTGATCCCGCCCGCTGCCCAGGTCGAGCTGGCGGACCTCGCCGCCGTTCGGGCCGGCGACCGCGACGTAGACCAGGCCCACTGGTTTCCCGTCCTGCGGCTCCGGGCCGGCGACCCCGGTGGTGGCCAGCCCCCAGTCCGCGCCGCACCGCTGCCGGCCCCCCTCGGCGAGCGCCGCCGCGACCTCCGGGTCGACCGGGCCTCGCTCGGACAGCAGGTCATCCGGTACGCCGGCCAGGGTCGCCTTCAACTCGGTGGCGTAGACCACGAGGCCACCCCGGTAGACCCCGCTGACCCCGGCGATGTTCACGATCGAGGCGGCCAGCGACCCACCGGTGAGCGATTCGACGGTGGCCAGGGTCTCGTGCCGCTCGGCCAGTCGGTGCACGACCCCGGCCGCCGCACTGCCCACCTCAGCACTGCTCACCCCAGCACCGTCCGCCCCGCCACCGTTCACCGACACCCCAGCGTCCTTCCCCACCCACCAGCCCCCAACCCCGACCCAATCGCGTCGATCATGAAGTTAGCGTCACGACACGCCGCCCCGACTGGCAATAAACTTCATGATCAACGGAGGGAGGGGGCCCGGGGGGCCCGTGGGCCGGGGGGGGTTAGCGGGGGCGGCGGAGGCGGAGGGCGTGGGCTATGTAGTCGAAGCCGGTGGCGACCGTGACCAGGACGGCGGCGGCCATGATCCAGGGGCCGACGGCGGCGAGCGCTGCCGGCATCGGCCAGAGGTACCAGGCGATGGCGAGGATCTGGAGCGCGGTCTTGACCTTGCCGCCTCGGCTGGCGGCGATCACACCGTGCCGGATCACCCAGAACCGCAGGCCGGTGATGCCCAGCTCGCGGACGAGGATCAGCGCTGTCACCCACCAGGGCAGCTGGTCGTACCAGGAGAGCAGCACCAGCGCCGCGCCGGTGAGCGCCTTGTCGGCGATCGGGTCGGCCACCTTGCCGACCGAGGTGACCAGCCCGAAGCGGCGGGCGATCCAGCCGTCCACCAGGTCGGTCGCCGAGGCCACCGCGAAGATCAGGCAGGCCGCCATCCGCCAACCGGCGCTGGTCATCCCGGAAACGATCACCGAGGCGCCGAAGACCGGCACCAGCACCAGCCGCAGGGCGGTCAGCGCGTTGGCCGCGTTGACGACGGGCACCACGGCCACCACCCGGCCCGGCGTCGACTCCGTCGCCCCGGTCACCGCCGCACTCCGCTCGGGCCGCCGTGGCGTTCCCGGCACCGCACCACCTGGGTCCCCCGCTCCGCTCGGGCCCGCCGTCACCGTGCCGCGCCGGGCGCCGCCGAGATCATCTCATCCGGCACAGCGAGCAGGTCCACCCCTTCGGTGCCGGTCACCGTAGCGCGCACCAGATCGCCCGGGCGCAGCGCGGCCAGGTCGACCCCGCCCTCGACAGGGGCGACCAGGGTGGTGGAACCGTCCACCTCAGGCGCCTGGTGGGCCGCCCGGCCCTCCACCACGCCGTCCTCGATCGAGTCGACGAGCACCTCGACGGTCGAGCCGAGCCGGTCCTCGGCCCGCTGCGAGCAGAGCTCGTCGGCGAGGGCGCTGAGCCGGTCGTAGCGCCGCTTGATCGTCGCGGCGGAGACCTTGCCGGGCAGACCGGCGGCCTCGGTGCCGTCCTCGTCGCTGTAGTCGAACATGCCGATCGCGTCGAGCCGGGCCTCGGTCAGGAACCGGACCAGCTCGTCGACGTCGGCGCGGGTCTCGCCGGGGAAACCGACGATGAAGTTGCTCCGGGCGCCCGCGTCCGGGGCCAGGGCGCGGGCACTGGCCAGCAGCTCCAGGAACCGGTCGGTGGAGCCGAAACGCCGCATCCGGCGCAGCACCGGCTCGCTGGAGTGCTGGAACGACAGGTCGAAGTACGGTGCCACGCCCGGTGTGGTGGCGATCGCCTCGACCAGCCCGGGCCGGGTCTCGGCCGGCTGAAGGTAGCTGGCCCGCACCCGGACGATGCCGGTCACCGCGGCGAGCTGCGGCAGCAGCTTCTCCAGGGCGCGCGGGTCACCCAGGTCCTTGCCGTAGGAGGTGGAGTTTTCGCTGACCAGCACCAGCTCCCGTACGCCGGTCTTGGCCAGCCACTCCGCCTCGGCGAGCAGCTCGTCAGGGGTACGCGAGACGAAGGCCCCGCGGAAGGCCGGGATGGCACAGAACGCGCAGCGGCGGTCGCAGCCGCTGGCCAGCTTCAGCGAGGCCACCGGACCGGTGTCGAGCCGTCGGCGCAGCACCTGGCGCAGGTGCGCCGGGGTGTGCTCGTCGGTGTCGACGACGGTGCGGGTCACCGTGCCGTGGCCGGGCAGCGACACTCCGCTGTCGCGGCGCTGCACCGGGGTCAGCGGCAGCAACTCGCGCCGGTCCCGTGGGGTGTGCGCGGTGATCTGCTCGCCGGCCACGACGGCGTTCAGCCGGGCGGCGATGTCGGGGTAGTCGTCGAAGCTCAGCACCGCCTGCGCCTCGGGCAGGCTGTCGGCCAACTCCCGGCCGTACCGCTCGGCCATGCAGCCCGCGGCGACCACCTTGGCGCCCGTTCCGGCGGCGGCGAGCAGGGTCTGGATCGAGTCCTGCTTGGCCTTCTCCACGAAACCACAGGTGTTGACGACCACCACGTCGGCGCCCTCGCCGTCGGTGGTCACCTGCCAGCCGTCGGCGTGCAGGCGGGCGGCCAGCTCCTCCGAGTCGACCTCGTTGCGGGCACAGCCCAGGGTCAGCAGGGCGACGCGACGGCCCTCGGCGTGGTCAGCGGGAGAAGGAGAGGTGGCAGACACCATCCGAGGGTACCGGGCCGGCCGGGTAAGCCCGCGCACGCGGGCTGCGGAGACGGTGGACACGGAGGCGAACGTCATTCCGGTCAGCGCGCCTCGGCGCCAACCCGGGTGAGCGCGTCGAGCAGGAACACCTCGGTGCCGGCCAGGCCGGTGGAGCAGAAGACGGAGATCTGGTCCGCGGTGGTCCGGCCCTGGACCGCGCCGGCCAGGATGCCGCCCAGGTCGCGCAACCGCCCGGCGTACGGGGGTGTGGCCGCGAGCATCGGCGGCTGGTAGTCCGCCGCCTGGGCCGGCGAATCGGTGACCAGCAGGTCGGCGGCGTCCAGCAGGTCGGTGCCGAACTCGCTGCGGTCGCGCTGCTTGAAGCCGATCGCGTTGACGTGCGTGCCGGTGCTGAGGTCGGCCGCGCGGAGCACCGGGGTCGGGCTGGTGGTCGCCAGCACCACCAGGTCCCGACCGGCGACGGCCGAGCCCGGGTCGGCCACCGCGCGGGCCGGCACGCCCAGTTCGGCACGGACCCGGGCGGCGAAGGCCTCCCGGCGAGCGGCGGACCGGCTGTGCACGACCACCTCGCGCAACTGGCGGACGGCGGCGGCGGCCCAGACCTGGGTCCACGCCTGCCGGCCGGAGCCGACCACCCCGAGGGTCGCGGCGTCGGGACGGGCCAGCGCGTCGACCGCGAGGCCCCCCAACCCTCCGGTACGACGGGAGCCCAGCTCCTCGCCGACGGCGACCGCCCGGATCGCCCCGGTCCGGGCGTCGTGCAGCACCACCAACTGCTCGCCCTGCGGGTGGCCGAAGGTGTCGTACGAGCGGAAGCCGTACCACTCGCCCACCAGGTGCCCGGTGGTCAGCACCATCCGCCCGCCGCTCAGCGGCGCGGCGGCCCGGGGCGGCGCGATCAGGCGTCCCTCGTACGCGGCCAGGAGGGCGGCGCGCATGGCGTCGACAGTGGTGGCGGCGTCCAGCGCGGCGGCGACCTCGGGGTCGGCGTAGAGCATGGTCATGCTGGCGATACTGCATGTTGAAGTCAGGTGCAGGTCAACGGACCGTGGCGGTGGTCACCGCCCCGCCACCGGGGGTCGGTGCTAGCGTCGGCACCGGTGGCCGGATGTTCGTGGCCGCTCCGGACGAGTGGTGGGCGTACCCGGTCAGGCCAAGACGCCCCGCGTGACGTGCAGACTCGACTCGTCCCGGCGCGGCAGCCCCGGGCGCTCTCCGGTGAGGTGAACGATGGCCTGGCTCGTACTCGTGATCTCGGGACTGTTGGAGACGGCCTGGGCGATCGCCCTGGACCGCAGCGCCGGTTTCAGCCGGCTGATCCCGTCCGTGGTGTTCGTGGTGACCCTGCTCCTGAGCATGGCCGGGCTGTCGTACGCACTCCGGGACATCCCCGTCGGCACCGGCTACGCGGTCTGGGTCGGCATCGGCGCGGTCGGCACCGCACTGGTCGGGATGCTGGTGCTCGGTGAGTCGGCGAGCCTGCCCCGGATCCTCTGTCTCCTGCTGGTGGTCGCCGGCGTGATCGGTCTCAAGATCTTCCACTGAGTTGCCCCGTCGGCAGGCGTGGTCAGCGCCCACAGTGGGTAGTGATCGATTCGTCACGACAGGCTCTCAAACCGGAGGAAGACATGGCCGACATGCCGAGCACCGCTCGTCCCCGCAGCAACGCCGCCCGCATCATCACCATCGTGGGCTTCGTCTTCGCGGTCCTGGCTCTGCTGCTCAACCCGATCATCTTCGGCGTGCTCGGCGTCATCGCGGGCGTCGTCGGCGCGGTGCTCGGTGACAAGCCGCTGGGTTGGTACGCCGCCGCGGCCAGCGTCGTCGCCGCGATCCTCGGTCTCGTGGTCTTCGCCGCGCTGATCAGCAACTGACCGCTCCCCCACGTCACGGGCCCGCCGGATACCGGCGGGCCCGTCGTGCGTCCGGGGTCGACTGTCGGTCAGTCCACGTCGCCGCGCAGGCCGGACAGGACCTCGTCCAGCTCGTCCGGCTTGACCAGCACGTCGCGCGCCTTCGACCCCTCGGACGGCCCGACCACTCCCCGGGTCTCCATCAGGTCCATCAGGCGACCCGCCTTGGCGAAACCGACCCGCAGCTTGCGTTGCAGCATCGAGGTCGAGCCGAACTGCGAGGTGACCACCAGCTCCACCGCCTGCACCAACAGGTCCAGGTCGTCGCCGATGTCCTCGTCGGTCTTCTTCCTGCTCTCCTGCGCCGGGGCCAGCACATCCTTGCGGAACTCCGGCTCACGCTGGTCCTTGCAGAACTTCACCACGTCGGCGATCTCGCGCTCGGTGACCCAGGCACCCTGGATCCGGACCGGCTTGGAGGCGCCCATCGGCAGGAAGAGCCCGTCACCACGGCCGAGCAGCTTCTCCGCGCCCGGCTGGTCGAGGATGACCCGGGAGTCCGCGAGGGAGGAGGTGGCGAACGCCAGCCGGGACGGCACGTTCGCCTTGATCAGACCGGTCACCACGTCCACCGAGGGGCGCTGGGTGGCCAGCACCAGGTGGATGCCGGCGGCCCGGGCCAGCTGGGTGATCCGGACGACCGAGTCCTCCACGTCGCGCGGCGCGACCATCATCAGGTCGGCCAGCTCGTCCACGATCACCAACAGGTACGGGTACGGCCGCATCTCGCGTTCGCTGCCCGGCGGCGCCTTGATCTCGCCGTTGCGGACCTTGCGGTTGAAGTCGTCGATGTGCCGGACCCCGTTCGCGGCGAGGTCGTCGTAGCGCATGTCCATCTCGCGGACCACCCAGTCCAGCGACTCGGCCGCCTTCTTCGCGTTGGTCACGATCGGGGTGACCAGGTGGGGAATGCCCTCGTACCCGGTCATCTCGACCCTCTTCGGGTCGATCAGCAGCAGCCGCACCTCGTCCGGGGTGGCCCGGGTGAGGACAGACACCAGCAGAGTGTTGAGGCAGCTCGACTTTCCGGCACCGGTGGCGCCGGCAATGAGGATGTGAGGCATCTTCGCGAGGTTGGCGACCACGTAGCCGCCCTCGATGTCCTTGCCGAGCGCCACGACCATCGGGTGGTGGTCGCTTGTCGCCGCGCGCGAGCGCAGCACGTCCCCGAGGGCGACGTTCTCCGGGTCGGTGTTCGGGATCTCCACGCCGACGGCGCTCTTGCCCGGGATCGGACTGAGGATCCGAACGTCCGGTGACTTCACCGCGTACGCGATGTTGCGGGACAGCTGGGTGATCCGCTCGACCTTGACGCCGTGCCCCAGCTCCACCTCGTAGCGGGTCACGGTCGGGCCACGGGTGAAGCCGGTGACAGCGGCGTCCACGTCGAACTGGTCGAACACGCCGGTCAGCGCGGCGATCACCTCGTCGTTGGCCTTGCTGCGGGTCTTCGCGGCGGCCCCGGCGCTGAGCATGTTGGCCGGCGGCAGGGTGTAGTCCCCCGCCAGCCCGGTCAACGCGAGCTGCTCGGCCCGGGTCGGCGCGGGCGAGTGCTCCGGGGGCTCGACCGACGGCTTGCGGCTCGCCGGGACCTTCGCCGGAGACTTGCGCGGCAGCACCATGGTCTCCTGGAGGTCCGCGCCGTCCAGGTCCTCGAAGTCGTCCGGATCCAGTGGAGCGGGCATCCGCTTCGCCGGCCGCTTGCGCGCCGGCTTGGCAGCCGCCTCGTCCGTCTCCTCGTCGGCCTCCGGTGCACCGACCAGCCCGCCGGCGAGCAGACCCAGCCGCTCGGGGATCTTGTTGATCGGCGTCGCGGTCACCACGAGCAGGCCGAAGAGCAGCAGCAGAATGAGCAGCGGCACCGCCACCCAGGCGGTGACCGCCCGCTCCAGCAGCCCACCGACGCCCGCACCGACCAGACCACCGGCGAAGTCACGCTCCAGCGGGTCAACCGGGTCCTGACCGATCTGGAGCAACGCGGCGGTCGACACCAGCAGCGAACCCCAGCCGATCAACCCACGGCCCCGGTGCTCCGGATCGGCCGGCTGACGCATCAGCCGCCACGCCCCGATCATCAGCAGCACCGGGACGACCACCGAGATCGCGCCCAGGAACAGCCGGATCGTGTCGGCCAGCTGCTCGCCCACCGGCCCCGCCCCGGACAGCCAGAGCGCCACCGCGCAGAGCAGGGCGAGCCCGAACATGAGCAGCCCCGCGCCATCGCGACGGTGCTCCGGGTCGAGGTCGCGGGCCGAGGCGGCCTGCCGGCCAGCGGCACGCACCGCCCAGCCCATCCCGTGCGCCAGCCCCATCCACAGTGCACCGACCGCACGGCCGACGTAGACCGCCGGGCCGGGCCGGGGCGGCGTGGTGCGACGTCGGACCGGTGCCCGGGTGGCCTTCTTCGCCGGTTGACGGGCACGACTGTTGGTGCCACCGCGCGGCGACGCGCCGCGCCGCCGGCTCGCCTGAGAGGTACGCCCCGCCATAGAGTCACGGTAACGGTGGGGCCGGGCAGATCCCCGCTTTTCCGGGTCGTGTCCGCGCGTCGTAACACGAACCCCACCGCCGGTCGTGATATCCGCCTCAGAAGGGATGCCCCATGGCGTCGCCGGACATCGAAGGCGATCCGGACGATCCGCTGGCCGGGCATCCTGGCGCGCTGCGTCCGTTGACCGGTGAACTGGTCGCCGCGGTGCTCGCTGCCCGTGGCAGGTCCGTCGGCCCGGCCCCCGACGGCGAGTTGGTGGGCCACTTCGACGACAACCTGATCTGGTTCCTCCGCGTCGGCGGGGACGGGGAGCTGCTCCAGATCCGCACCATGGTCGATCCGACCTTCGGCATCGAACGGGTGCCCGACCTGTACGCGTTCTGCAACTCCTGGAACCACGACCGGCTCTGGCCGAAGGCGTTCGTGCACGTCGACGACGACGGTCGGGCCCGGGTGTACGGAGAGGTGATCACCGACCTGGAACGCGGCGTGACCCCACACCAGCTCGACCAACTGCTCGACTGCGGCATCTCCACCGGCTGCCAGCTGGCCGTGGCGGTCCGTCGACTGCCCGGCGCGGTGCCGTCGTGACCGGCCGGGACGAGTTCACCGGCAGCCGCACCGGCACGCCACCCACCGGCTCCGGTGACCGCCTGGCGCGGGGCCGCGTACCGGCGCTGGAGGCCGCCCTCGCCGAGGCCCGGGACCTTTCCGACGGCCCGGCCCGGCAGGTGGCACTGGAACGGCTCGCCGAGCGCGCCGACGCGGCCGGCGACGTCCGGTCCGGGATGGACGCGCGGTTCGCGCTGATCGAGGCGTACCTGCTGCACGGGGAGCGGTGGCGTCTGGTCGAGCCGGTCCGGCGCTGTCGGGCCGCCGCCGACCACCGCCCCGACCTGCTCACCGAGACGGAGACCGGGCTGCTGCTGCGCTACCAGCGGTACGCGGTGGAGGCGCTGCTCGGCACCCCCCGGGTCGGGCTGGACCAGACCCGGTCCCTGCTGCACGACCTGGCCCACCGCGTCGGCACGGATGGTCCGGACACACCGACCGTCGCGGAGCTGCACTGCCGGATCGCCGATCACCTGGGCGACGAGCCCAGCGCCCGGCACTGGTACGAGCGGTGGTCCGGAAAGCGGCCCGGCCCGGCCGGCGGCTGCCCGGGCTGCGCGTCGGCCCGGCGTGCCGAGCTGCTGGCCGGCTGGGGCGAGTGGAATGCCGCGGTCACCGAGCTTGAGGATCCCGACGGCGACCCGCAGTCCTGCACCGACCAGCCCGAGCGGGACCTGGTCGCCGGTCTGCTGCCGGCACTGCGCAGCGGCGAGCCGGCGCGGGCGGCGACGGCGCACGTGCGGGCGTACCGCCGGCACCGGCGGGAGCGGGCGGCGTTCCCGCACCTCGCCGCGCACCTGCGGTTCTGCGCGCTGGGCGGGCACCTGGAGCGCGGGCTGGCCATTCTGGCCGAGCAGCTGCCCCGGTTGGACCGGCCGACAGACGATCTCGCCGCCATGGAATTCGCCGCCGCCGGCGCCCTGGTCTGCGGGCTGGCCGCCGACGCCGGGCTGAGCGGTCGGACGATGCCCCGGCCGGCGTACGGCGAGCGGACAGCCACCGAGTTGGACGTCGCCGCGCTCGGGGCGCTGCTGCTCGGTGTGGCCAGCGAGTTGGCCGGCAGCTTCGACGCGCGCAACGGCACCGGACACCACTCCGGCCGGATGGCCGCCTGGCTGGCCGAGCGTCCGCTCGCGGCGCCGGTTCCACTGCCCACCGACGACGAACCTGACGAACTCGACGAGCCCGACGAGCCCGACACCGACCGGCCCGACGTCGACGCCATCGCTGAGCTGGGCGAACGCGAGTTGTCGGCCCTCTCCCTCGGCATGATCACCGCGATCCTGGACGGGCGCGGCGACCGGTACCTGGTGGACGAGGGCGAGACAGTGGTCGGCCACTGGGAGGGTGCGGTGATCCAGTTCCGGCGGGCCGGTGAGCGCGGTGAGGTGCTGCACGCCCGCGCCATGGCCAACCGCCGGCTGCCGGCGGCCCGCCGCGCCGAGGCGTACGCCTTCTGCAACGCGTGGAACCACGACCGGCTGCTGCCCAAGGCGTACGCACATGATCTCGGCGACGAGTTGGTGCTGGCCGGCGACGTGGCCACCGACCTGGCGCACGGGGTCGCCCCGGCGCAGCTGCGGGTCCTCATGGACGCCGCCATCGCCACCGGCGTCGCGTACGCCGAGGCCGTCGCCGCGCTGCCCTGACCCCCCGGAAACGGCGAACGCCGGCCCACCCCGTTCGGGTGGACCGGCGTCAGGGAGTTGCTCAGACCTCGACGACGGTGGGCACGATCATCGGCCGACGACGGTACTTGTCGTTGACCCACCGCCCCACGGTCCGCCGGACGATCTGCTGAAGCTGGTGCGGGTCGGTGATGCCGTCCGCCGCGGCGCGGTTGAGCGCCTCGGTGACCAGCGGCACCACCGGGTTGAACGCCTCCGGGTCCTCGGAGAAGCCCTTTGCGGAGAGCGTCGGGCCGGCGACCACCTTGCCGGTGACCGAGTCGACGACCACTGTGGTGGCGATGAAACCGCCGTCACCGAGGATCCGCCGTTCGGTGAGCAGCGACTCGCTGACGTCACCGACGGCGAGGCCGTCCACGTAGACGTACCTGCTCTTCACGTGCCCCACCACGCTGGCGCGGCCCTCGACCAGGTCGACCACGTCGCCGTCCTCGCAGAGCACCACCCGGTCGGCGGCGACCCCGGATTCGATGCCGAGCCGGGCGTGGGCGCGCAGGTGACGCCACTCGCCGTGCACGGGCATCAGGTTGCTGGGCCGGACCACGTTGAGCAGGTAGAGCAGTTCCCCGGCGGGGGCGTGCCCGGAGACGTGCACCTTGGCCACGTCCTTGTGTACGACCACCGCGCCGGCCCGAGCCAGCCGGTTGATCACCCGGTAGACCGAGGTCTCGTTGCCGGGCACCAGCGACGAGGCCAGCACGACGGTGTCACCGGGCGCGATGGTGATGTGCCGGTGGTCGCCGCTGGCCATCCGGCCCAGGGCGCTCATCGGCTCACCCTGGGAACCGGTGGACATCAGCACGATCTCATCCGGCGGCAGTGTGGTCGCCTCGTCGATGCTGATGACCAGGCCGGCCGGGATGTTGAGCAGGCCGAGATCCCGGGCGATGCCCATGTTGCGGACCATCGACCGGCCGATCAGCGCGACCTTGCGGCCGTGCTCGGCGGCGGAGTCGAAGACCTGCTGCACGCGGTGCACGTGCGAGGCGAACGAGGCCACGATGATCCGACCCTTGGCCTTCGCGAAGATCGAGTCGAGCACCGGGCCGATCTCCCGCTCCGGGGTGACGAAGCCGGGGATTTCCGCGTTTGTGGAGTCGGACAGCAGCAGGTCGACGCCTTCGGCGCCGAGCCGGGCGAACCCGGCCAGGTCGGTGATCCGGCCGTCCAGCGGCAACTGGTCCATCTTGAAGTCGCCGGTGTGCAGCACCAGGCCGGCGGGGGTCCGGATGGCCACCGCGAGGGCGTCCGGAATCGAGTGGTTGACCGCGAAGAACTCACACTCGAACGGGCCGAGCCGCTCACGGCCGCCCTCCCGCACCGTCAGCGTGTACGGCTGGATCCGCCGCTCGGCCAACTTCGCCTCGACCAGGGCGAGGGTGAACTGTGAGCCGACCAGCGGGATGTCGGGCTTGTGGGCGAGGAGGTAGGGCACCGCGCCGATGTGGTCCTCGTGACCGTGCGTCAGCACGATCGCCTGGACGTCGGCCAGCCGGTCCAGGATCGGCCCGAAGTCGGGCAGGATCAGGTCCACACCCGGCTGCTCGACGTCGGGGAACAGGACCCCGCAGTCGACGATCAGCAACTTGCCGTCGTACTCGAAGACGGTCATGTTCCGACCGATGGCGCCGAGCCCTCCGAGCGGGATGATCCGCAGGCCGCCTTCCGGCAGCGGCGGGGGTAGCTCCGCGTCGATGTGCGCCTCGGTCACGCGTCCACCTCATTCTGCGACGCCGTTACTCGACGTCCATCGTGTCGTTCGATCATTCGGGCAGCTCCAGGCCCGCTGCCGCGAAGTCCGCGCGCAGCTGGGCGATCTCGTCGTCGGTGGCGTCCACGAGCGGGGGTCGCACCGGGCCGGCCGGCAGGCCCAGCGACGCCAGGCCCGCCTTCACCAGGATGGTGCCCTGGGTGCGGAAGATGCCGGTGAACAGCGGCAGCAGCCGCCGGTGCAGGGCCAGCGCGCTCGGCATGTCCCCCGCGTCGTACGCCTCGATCATCTGTGCGGTCAGCGCCCCGGTGAAGTGCGTCGAGGTGCCGACCACGCCCACGCATCCGACGGCCAGCGCCGGCAGGGTGAGGGCGTCCTCGCCGCTGTAGAAGGCGAGGCTGGTCCGGCTGGTGACCCAGCTGGTGGCGGTCAGGTCGCCCTTGGCGTCCTTGACCGCGACGATCCGGCCGTGTTCGGCGAGCCGGACCAACGTCTCGGTGTCGATCGGTACGCCGGAGCGGTGCGGAATGTCGTACAGCATCACCGGCAGGCCGGTGGCGTCGGCCACCGCGGTGAAGTGTCGCAGCAACCCGCTCTGCGGCGGCCTGCTGTAGTACGGGGTGACCACCAGCAGGCCGTGCGCACCCGCCTTCTCGGCGGCGGCGGCCAGCTCGATGGTGTGCCGGGTGTCGTTGGTGCCGACGCCCGCGACCACCTTGGCGCGGTCACCGACGGCCTCCACCACGGCCCGGATCAGGTGTTCCTTCTCCGCGTCGGTGGTGGTCGGCGACTCGCCGGTGGTGCCGTTGACCACCAGCGCGTCGTTGCCCTGCTCGTCGACCAGGTGGCTCGCCAGCCGGGCGGCGCCGTCGAGATCGAGGGAACCGTCGGGGGTGAAAGGGCTCACCATGGCTGTGAGCAGCCGGCCGAAGGGGCGGGACGCCGGTCGGGCCGCGGCGTCGAGGTGGTCGTGCGTCATACCCTCCAACCTAGCGGACGACCAGCCGGGGCCCGCCGGGGAAGGGCTCAGGACGCCTCGTGCGGGCTGGCCGCCACTTCGGTGCCGTCCGGCAGCGTGGAGATCACGAAGTCGGCGAACACGTTCGGGGCGACCCCCTGGAGCTGGCGCAGGCACTCCACGGCCAGCTCACGGATCTCCACATCGGCGTGCTCGGTGGCCCGCATCGCGATGAAGTGCCGCCAGGCCCGGTAGTTGCCGGAGACCACGATCCGGGTCTCGGTCGCGTTGGGCAGCACCGCGCGGGCCGCCTGCCGGGCCTGCTTGCGGCGCAGCGTCGGGTTGGGCTCGTCGGAGAAGCGCTGCTCGAGGCCCTCCAGCAACTCGGTGTACGCCCGAACGCTCGCCTCGGCGGCCTCCACGAACTTCTTGTGCAGCTCCGGGTCGTCGGCGATGACGGCCGGCTCGACCATGGCCGCGTCCCGCTCCGGGACGTAGCGCTGCGACAGCTGGGAGTACGAGAAGTGCCGGTGCCTGATCAGCTCGTGGGTGAAGGAGCGGGACACCCCGGTGAAGTAGAAGGTGACCGACCCGTGCTCCAGCACGCTCAGGTGGCCCACTTCGAGGATGTGCGCCAGGTAGCCGGCGTTGGTGGCGGTCGCCGGGTTCGGCTTCTTCCACGACTGGTAGCAGGCCCGACCGGCGAACTCGGCGAGCGCCTGGCCGCCCTCCGCGTCGGTCGACCACGGCACGTCGTCCGGGGCCGCGAATTGGGTCCACGCGATCAACTTGACCTGGGGCTGCACCATGTCCGGCATTCCTGGGACTGTAGTGGCGGGGTGCCGCCCAGCCCAACTCAGGCGCGCCCCGTGCAATGTCGATCACTCAGGTAGCGATGGGCCCGCCGACGCCCCCAGGCGTTGGTCCGGGGACCGGGCATCGTCGTCGAGGCCGGGGCAGACAGCGAGCACCACCCTAGCAGCCGCTTCCGATCGCAAGATCGCGCAACTTCATGGATGTGGTGGCATCCGCCGTGCACGACCCCACTACACCCAGGATCGAGCGCGATCTTGGGGCGAGATGCGTCGGCCGCCGTGCGCCGCAGACGCGGGTGCGCGGCTGCCCAGTCAGGTGATCGACTCGCCCTCCTGAAACTCGGGGTATCCAGGTCGGATGGATGGCCCGGTTTCCTGGATGCCGAGTCGATCATGCGTGGTGGGCGCCGGAGTGCCCGTGATGTCGTAAACGACTCAGCTCCAAAGGACGCCCGAACAACGCATGCCGGCCGAACCCCGCCCGCCGGTCGCATCCGGGCACCGGCCCGTCGGGCAGCGGCAGGTCGGGCGGCGGCAGGTCGGGGCCGCGGCGCGTTAGGCGGCGGCGCGGTCAGACGTAGAGCGAGGTGAACGGCGCCCAGGGCAGGTTGCGCAGCACGGAGAAGGCCAGCCACGCGGCCAGGAAAGCGCCGATGACCTTCGAGCTGATCCGCAGCTCGGGCAGTCGCCAACCGAATGCCTGGCTTCCCGCCCAGGCCACGAAGAGGTACGCGAGGAACGGCAGTGCGAAGACGAACAGGAAGTGGTGCCGGGCGGCGGCCGGCAGGTCGCCGTGCAGCACGTACCAGAGCGCGCGGGTGCCACCACAGCCCGGGCAGTCCAACCCGGTGGTCAACTTGAGCAGACAGGTGGGCGCGGCGTCCGGGTCGGCGTAGGTCGGGTTGCTGAGCAGCGCGTAGCTCATGCCGATGGCGACACAGCCGACCGCGGCCAGCGGAACCGCCCAGCGCGGGGAACGTTCGTAGAGCCGCAACACGAACCGGGTCAGCCGGTCCGGCTCAGGCGCCGGGTAGCCACCCGGCGGGGTCGCCGGCCAACCCGCCGGACCCGAGCCGCCGGAAACCGAGCCGCCGGGACCGGAGCCGGCGGCACCGAAGCCGCCGGAACTGAAGCCGCCGGGACCGAAGCCATCGGGACCTGTGCCACCGGCAGCGCCGTCGGCCGGCGCCGTGTGGACAGCGCTGGGGGCGGGGTGCGGCTGGTCGACCGGTCCGGGAGCGCTCGTCACGCGCTCACGGTACACCGGACACGCCGGCCAACGCGGCGGTGAGCGGACCGGCCAGGTCGCCGGCCGCCGGCGGTGCCACCGCGTCCAGGCCGAGCCAGCCGGCGAGCCGGTACAGCTCGGCGGCGAGCGCGACAGCGGTCTCCCCCGGGTCGGCGCCGGGTTCGAGCCAGGCGGCCGGCACCAGCAGCACCCCGGCCTTGCGATCGGCCTTCAGATCGACCCGGGCGGTGAACCGGTCGCCCTGCAGGAACGGCAACACGTAGTAGCCGTAGACCCGCTGTGGCGCCGGGACGTAGATCTCGATCCGGTAGCTGAAGTCGAACAGCCGCTCGGTGCGGGCACGTTCCCAGATCAGCGGATCGAAGGGGCTGACCACTGTGTTGCCCCGCACCCAACGGGGCAGCCGGGCGGACGTGTGCAGCCAGGCCGGCTGTCGCCAGCCCGGCACGGTGACCGGCACCAGCTCACCGGCCTCGGCCAGCTCGGCGACGGCCTGCCGGGCGCCGGCCAGCGGCAACCGGAAGTAGTCGCGCAGCTCCGGCTCGGCGGCCACCCCGAGCGACCGCGCGGCGAGGGCCACCAGCGTCCGGTACGCCTCGGCGTCGGCCGGGGTGGGCGCGGCCAGCACCGCCGGGGGCAGCACCCGCTCGGGCAGGTCGTAGCGGCGGGCGAAGGAGGTGCTGCGCTCGGCGGCGACCACCTCCCCGGCCCAGAACAGGAACTCCAACGCCCGCTTGACCGCCGACCAGTTCCACCCCCAGTTGCCGGTTTCCCGGGGCGCGTCGTGCTCGATCTCGGCGGCGGTCAGCGGCCCCCGGGCGGCAACCTCGTCCCGGACCCAGGCGACCAGCTCCGGCTGCTCCTGGGCGATCCGCCGCATGCCGCCCCAGGATTCGCTGTGGGCGCGGGCCATCCGCCAGCGCAGCAGCGGGTGCAGCTCCACCGGGACCAGCGACGCCTCATGGCCCCAGTATTCGAACAGCTCACGCGGGCGCCGGTAGGCGGCCTGGTCGAGCAACGTGGTCGGGTAGGGCCCGAGCCGGCTGTAGAGCGGCAGGTAGTGCGCGCGTTGCAGCACGTTCACCGAGTCCATCTGGATCAGCCCGACCCGGCCCAGCACGCGACGCAGGTGCCGGCGGGTGGGCACGCCCGTCGGCGCCGGGTCGGCGAAGCCCTGGGCGGCGAGCGCCACGCGGCGGGCCTGGGCGAGCGAGAGTGATTCCAGTGCGGTCATCGTCGGCGACCTTAATTCATCGGTACGACGCCGGTGCGGGAAGCTGGACGTGACGACCAACGGGGCATAGAACGGTGCAATGCTGACCATCCGTCGGGAGGAGCCGGACGACGCCGAGGCGGTCGCCCGGGTACACGTGCACGGCTGGCAGGCGGGCTATGCCGGCTTCATGCCCGACGAGGTGCTCGGGCGGCTCAACGTGGTGGCCTGGGCGCAGCGGCGTCGCGACGTCGGCACCGCCGATCCGGAACACCCGTTCACCACCCTCCTCGGCGAGGTGGACGGGTCGGTCGTGGGCTTCACCACCTTCGGACCGTACCGCCGCGACCAGGACCGGGACGACCTGGACCCGACGGTCGGCGAGGTGGTGGCGCTCTACGTGGAGCCGGCCCACTGGGGTGACGGGACCGCCGCGACGCTGCTGGACGCCGCCCGGGGCGGGCTCACCGAGCGGGGCTGGGCCGGGTACCGGGCGTGGGTGCTGGCGGACAACCGGCGGGCCCGGCGGTTCTGCGAGCGCGCCGGCCTGTCACCGGACGGTGAGCGGTCGACCTACCAGGTGCCGCTGGCCGGTGGGGGCCCGCCGGTCGGGTTGGTCGAGTTGCGGTACGCCGGACGCCTCGACCGCTGACCCGCTCGGGGTCAGCCACCGGCGGATCGGCAGGAAGGCCAGCAGCGCCAGACTGACCCACACGTAGGCGTTGCTGCCCAGGAAGCCGTCGACGCCGGTGAAGTCCTTCTCCCAGAGCCAGACGGTCCGGCTGATCAGCAGCGCGTACCCGATGGTCGCGGCGACCAGCAGGACCTGCCGTCGGCGGCCGTCCTGCGCGGCCATCGCGTTGTCGACCAGCAGGATCAACGCGGGCAGCAGCCAGACCAGGTGGTGCACCCAGGTGACCGGGCTGACCAGGCACATCACCGCGCCGGTCAGCGCCAGGCCGGTCGCCTCGTCGCCGGCCGCGACGGCGGCCCGGGACCGCCAGGCCCAGAGCGCCAGGGTGCCGAGCACCAGCAGCAGCCACAGCAGTGTGCTCGGGTGCTCCGGGTCGAGCCGGGCGACCACCCCGCGCAGCGACTGGTTGGAGACGAAGGCCAGCTCGCCCACCCGCCCGGTGTTCCACAGCGCCTCGGTCCAGAACTCCCGGGAGGCGTCGGGGAAGAGCGCGGCGGCCAGCAGCGACACCCCGGCGGCGGTGCCGCTGGCGGTGAGCGCCGCCCGCCACCGCCCGGTCACCAGCAGGTAGACGATGAACACGCCAGGGGTCAGTTTGATCGCGGTGGCGAGGCCGATACCCACCCCGGCCCACCGGTTGCCGGCCGGCAGCAGCCGCAGCAGGTCCACCGCCACCAGGAAGAGCAGCAGCGTGTTGACCTGGCCGAAGTTGACCGTCTCCCGCATCGGCTCGAACGCGGCGGCCAGGCAGAGCGCCACGGCGAGGGCGAACCACCGGGTCCAGCCGGCGCGGCGGGCGATCGGGTCGACCAGCCACCAGATCAGCACCGTGGTGGTGACCACGCTGGCGAGCACGCTCACCACGATCGCGGCCGTCCACGGCAGGTACGCCATCGGCAGCATGACCAGCGCGGCGAACGGCGGATAGGTGAAGCCATACTGGGTGCCCGGTTTGAGGTAGTCGTAGATCTCCCCGCCGTCGTGCACCCACCAGGTCAACGCGCCGTAGTAGACCTTCAGGTCGAAGAACCCGTGCCGGACGGCCGCGACGGCGAGGAACCCGGTGACCGCCGCGGCGAGCACCACCACCCCGACGACCTGCGCGGTCGTCCTGTTGGCACCCTGCGCCACCGTCGTCTCCCTCGCCCTGCGTAGGCTTCCGTCCCATGGCTCTCGGGTACGTCCGCCCGGCGCGTCCCGAGGACGCCGGCGAGATCGCACGCATCCAGCTCGCGACCTGGCGGGTCGCGTACCGCCGGATCCTGCCTCGGCATGTGCTCGACAACCTGGACGAGGCGTTCCTCGCCCGGCGGTGGAGCGCCGCCGTGCTGGAGCCGCCCTCGGGCGCGCACCGGGTGCTGGTCGCCGTCGAACAGGCCGAGCAATCGTATCTGGTGGGGTTCGCCGCCTCCGGCCCGGCCGACGGCGAGGCGTTGGCACCGGGTGAGCCGGCCGACGCGCTCGGCTCGGACGTGGCGGCGGTGACCGACCTGCTGGTGGAGCCGCGGTGGGGCCGACGGGGGCACGGCAGTCGCCTGCTCGCGGCCGCCGTCGACCTGTGGCGGGAGGACGGGATGAGTCGGGCGGTGGCGTGGGCGTTCGACGCCGACGAGGCGACCCGCACGTTCCTCACCAGCACCGGGTGGGAGCTCGACGGCGCGGCCCGGGCGCTGGACGTCGACGACATGCTGGTGCCCCAGGTGCGCCTGCACGTTGCCGTGCCAGCCGAAAAGGTCGAGTGACAGCTGTGGCGGCCCCGGGTCGAGGCCGCCACATCGCAGCGGGTCAGCCCTTGTCGGAGCCGTCGTTGGCGTCGCGGACGAAGTACCGCTGGAACACCACGAAGATGATCGCCACCGGGATGGTGGCCAGCAGCGCGGCGCCGAGTTTGAGCGGGTACTGGGTGCCCTTGCCGAGTGAGCCGCTGACCAGGTCGGCCAGGCCGCGCGGCAGAGTGAACAGGTCCGGGTCCTGCACCGACACCAGGCTGTGCGGGAACTCGTTCCAGGAGCCCTGGAACGACAGGATGGTGAGGGTGATCAGCGCCGGTTTCGCCATCGGCAGCACCACCGACCAGAAGGTGCGGAAGATGCTCGCCCCGTCGATCCGGGCGGCCTCCTCGACACTGACCGGGATCGACTCGAAGAACTGCTTCATGATGAACACGCCCGCCGCGTCGGCCAGCAGCGGCACCACCAGACCGGCGTAGCTGTTGTAGAGGCCGAGTTGGTTGAGCACCAGGAACTTCGGGATCAGCAGCACCACCCCGGGCACCGCCATCACCGCGATGACGGCGGCGAACAGCCCGCCGCGGCCGCGGAACCGCAGTCGGGCCAGCGCGTACCCGGCGAGCGAGTCGAAGAAGACCCGGCCGATGGTGACCAGCACCGTCACCAGCAGCGAGTTGCCCAGCCACAGCGGGAAGTTGGTGCCGGCGAAGATCCGTTCGAAGCCGGCCAGCGTGAGCGGGTCCGGAAACGGTGACAGCGGGTTCGCCGCGGCGTCGGGCTCGGTCTTGAGCGCGTTGCCGATCTGGATGACGAACGGGTAGAGGAACACCAGCCCGAAGAAGACCAGCGTGGCGTACCCCAGGAAGCGGGTGGCCAGGGTGCGGGCCGCGCGCTGCTGACGCCGCGCGGGCGCCGCCGCCGGGCGGTCGGTGAGCACGGCCATCTCAGGACCTCTCCGGTACGCGCCGACGCCACCAGCCGCGGCGCGGCCGGTCGGTGTCCCGCTCGGCCAGCGCCCGGCGCTGGATCAGTGTGAGCACGATGATGATCAGGAACAGGACGAACGAGATCGCCGCGCCGGAGCCGTATTCGAAGTCCCGGAAGGCGGTCCGGTACGACAGGTACGCCGGGGTGAGCGTGGTCTTGGCCGGGTCGCCCTGGCTCATCACGTACACCTGGTCGAAGACCTGCCAGGAACCGATCATGCCGAGGGTGAGCACCAGGAAGGTGGTGGGTCTGATCATCGGCAGTGTGACGTACCGGAAGCGTTGCCACCGGGATGCGCCGTCGAGGGTGCTCGCCTCCTCCAGCGTGACCGGCACGTTCTGCAGCCCGGCCAGGAACATCAGCATGAAGGTGCCGGAGGTGGTCCAGACGACCAACGTGATGATCGAGATCATCGCCACGCTCGGGCCGGCCAACCAGTCCCACCAGGTCAGCCCGAACGGGCCACCGTCGGCCAGCGCCGCCGGCGGCGAGTCGACGCCGACCGCGCCGAACAGCAGGTGCAGGACGCCCCGGGAATCCGCGAACCACTCCGGGCCGTCGATCCCGAGGAAGCCGAGCAGCGCGTTCACCGCGCCGGAGTTGGCGAAGAGGAACAGGAACACCACGCTGATCGCGACCGAGCTGGTCACCGAGGGGAAGTAGAAGGCGCTGCGGAAGAAGCTCTTGCCCTTGAGCATCCGGTTGTTGACGACCAACGCCAGTCCGAGCGCGAGCACGGTCTGCGCCGGCACCACGATCGCCACGTAGTAGATGTTGTTGCGGATGCTGGTCATGAAGTCGCGACGGGCCAGCCCGTCCTCGGTGAACAACTGGGTGTAGTTGTGCGCGCCGACGAACGGGACGTCGCCGGTGAACGGGCTGCCCTGGCCGTTCCAGTCGGTCAGGCTGACCCAGAGCGCCATCAGGATGGGCAGCAGCAGGAACAGCCCCAGAATGACGATCACCGGCGCGACGAAGAGCCAGCCGGCGAGGTTCTCGTTGCTGCGGGTGCCGCCCCTGCGTCGGCGGGGGTCGCCCCCGCCCGCGGTGGCCACGGCGGTCAGTGTCTCGGTTGCCATCTTCCCTCCCTTCCTCTCTCCGGCCGACGTGCGGCGGGGGCCCCGGTGCTCGCCGGGGCCCCCGCCATTACCTCAGCTGCCGCCGAGCGCCGCCTTGGCGTTCTTGTCGAAGTTCTGCAGCACGGTCTTCGGGTCGCCGTTGGCCAGCCCCTGGAGACCGGTGTCGAGGTCCTTGAGGACGCTGTCCATCTTCGGGGCGTTCACCGGGCCCTGGGCGTACGCGGCGCCGTCGACGAACACCTTGTCCGCAGGGAAGGCGGCGGTGTACTGGTCGCGCGCCGACTGGCGGGACGGCATGACGCCGAACGCCTTCGCGAAGGTCATCTGCTGCTCGCCGCTGGTCATCGCCTCGACGAACTTGATCGCCTGATCCTTGTACTTGCTCTTCGCGGCGATGCCCCAGCACTGGGTGAAGGAGAGGGTGCCCTGGCCCTTGGGGCCGGCCGGCAGCGCCACGACCTTGTACTTCACGTTCGGGAAGTCGTTCTGGAGGGCACCCTTGATCCAGTTGCCCTCGATGGTCATGACGGCCTTGCCCTTGCCGAACGCCTCACCGGACCAGCCGGCGTCGAGCTGCTTCGGGTACTTGGCCAGCCCGGTGCTGAGCATGGTCTTGACGTACTGGAGGGCGGCGAGGTTCTCCGGGGTGTCGGCGGTGGGCTGCTTGCCGTCCTTGCTCACCAGCCAGCCGCCGTTCTGCACCATGAAGGCGCCGATCCGGTCCCGGGTGTCGCCGAGGGCCAGCGGGACCTGCCCCTTGGCCTTGATCTTCTGGGCGGCGGCGGTGAGCTGCTCCCAGGTCGTCGGCACGTCGGCGTCGGTCAGTCCGGCCCTGGTCCACAGGTCGGTGTTGATCTGCAGGGCCAGTGTCGAGAAGTCCTTCGGCGCGCAGTAGAGCTTGCCGTCGTACGTGAAGGCGGTGCGCAGGCTCTCGTAGAAGTCGCCCGAGTTGCTGACCTTGTCGCCGTACGGCTCGAGGGCGCCGACGCTGGCGTAGTTGGCGAACTGGGCCGCGTCCACGTAGAAGACGTCCGGCGGGGTGCCGCCGGCGAGGGCCTGACCGAGCTGCTGGGTGAGGTCCTGCGCCGGGGTGACCGTCGCGGTGTTGCCGGAGCTGCCGGCCCACTTCGCGGCGGCGTCCTGCACGGCCTTGGTCTCGGCCTCGCCGGACGAGCCGATCAGGATCTGCAGGCTGGCCGGGCCGCTGGACTGGGTGGTGTCGCCGGACGAGTCGTCGAAGCCGCTGCCGCAGGCGGCGGAGCCGAGGAGTGCGACGGCGGCGAGGCCGGCCACCGCTGCCCGAGTGAATGTTCGAGGTGCCATGGTTTCTCCTGTGGGGGGGGTGGGACTACGCGGTGTGCCGCAGCGCCAACGAGGGCTGGAGCAGCACGGGGGTGGGGGTTTTGTGGGCGCCGTCGAGGACCCCGGTGAGCAGGTCCACGCAGCGGGCGGCGGCCTCGCCGAGCGGTTGGCTGACGCTGGTCAGCCCGACCGCGGCGGCCACCGGCGTGTCGTCGAAGCCGATCACCGACACGGGCGGGTCGACGCCGCGGATCGCCTGGAGGACACCGAGGGCGAGTGAGTCGCTGGCGCAGACCACGGCGCTCGGCGCCACTGTGACGAGCAGGTCGCGCATCAGGCGTTCGCCCTCGGCGATGCCGTCCTCGGTCTCCCGGTGCAGCCCGGTCGGGTCGACGCCGGCCGCGCTCAGCGCGTCGCGCCAGCCGGCCCGCCGGTCGTCGCCGACGCCGGAGCCGACCGGCCAGCCGAGAAAGGCGATCCGCCGGTGGCCGGCGTCGAGCAGGCGCCGGGTGGCCTGGGCGGTGCCGGCGGCGCCGTCCACGTCCACCCAGGGGTGCGCGTCGAGCGCGTCCCAGGGGCGACCGAAGGTCACGAACGGCACGTCCCGGTCGGCGAGCCATTCGGTACGCGGGTCGCCGTACTTGGTGCCCACCAGCACGAACGCGTCCAGCTCGTAGGTGCCGAGCAGGTCGCCGTAGGTGGCGATCTCCCGGTCGTCGTCGGTGGCGGTGTAGAGCAGCACCCGGTAGCCGGCGGCGTCGGCGGTCTCGGTGAGGCCGTGCAGGAAGCGGTCGAGCACGGAGCCGTTGATGCCGTCGCGGGTCGGGTCGATCCGGGCGGCGATGAGGCGGGACCGGCCGGTGCGCATCTGTCGGGCGGCCTGGTTGGCCCGGTAGCCGAGCGCGTTGATCGCGTCCTCGACTCGCTGACGGGTCTCCTGCCGCACGATGTGCGGGCTGTTGATCACGTTGGACACCGTCTGCCGGCTGACTCGGGCGTGCCGGGCCACCGTCGCGATGGTCACCTTTTCGGCCACTTAATCCCTCTCGCCATCTTGAACGATCCAATTTGGATAAGGCAGGATTGGATCGTTCAAGTTTCTGGAATGTTTCGCACTTTGCACCGCCAGGGGCGCGTTGTCAAGATGGCCGCCCCGCACCCCGAGGATCTGGAGCCACACCGTGATCGAACGCCAGCTGCAACCCCTCCTGCACGAGTTGGTCGGGGTGGTCTTCGCCCCGACCAGCGCGCTGGGGGACGCGACCGGGCAGATCCGCCCGACCGGCGTCCAGGGCGTCTTCCACGCCGATGCCCGGGTGCTCTCCCGCGCCGAGCTGCGGGTCGATGAGCGGGAGCTCGAAGGGCTGACCCGCGGCGACGACGGCCCGCACGGCGCGCACTTCGTGAGCCTCGCCCGCTGGCTCGGTGACCCCACGCCCGACCCCACCGTCCGCGTCGACCGGCTCCGGCGGGCCACCCGCAACGGCCTCACCGAGGAGCTGCGGATCGTCTCCACCGCCACTGTCGGCGTACGGGCCACCGTCTCCGTCGACCTCGGCTGCGACCTGGCACCCATCGAGGTCGTCAAGTCCGGTGGCGCCACCGAAGCGCTGGCGGCCAGCGCCGGTCAACCGGGCACGCTCACCTGGTCGGGCACCGGGATCACCGTCAGCGTCACCGCGCCGGGCGCCGACGTGCTGGTCGGCGGCGAGCGGGCCACAGCGCCTCGGCTGGTCTGGCCGGTCGACCTGCCCCCCGGCGGCGAGACCGTGCTGCGCTGGCAGCTGACAGTCGACGACCCGCGCGCCGTCGTCGTCGGCCCTCCCGGCGAGCCCGAGTGGTCCCGACCCGAGGTGACCGCCGACGACCGACGGCTGGTCCGACTGCTCGACCGCAGCCTGGACGACCTACGCGGCCTCCGATTGGCCGAGACCGGCGCACCCGGCGACGTGTTCCTCGGCGCCGGGGTGCCCTGGTTCCTCACCCTGTTCGGCCGCGACAGCCTCTGGGCCGCCCGGATGATGCTGCCGCTCGGCACCGACCTGGCCGCCGGCACCCTGCGCGTGCTCGCCCGGCGGCAGGGCACCCGCGTCGACCCGGCGACCGGTGAGGCCCCGGGCAAGATCCTGCACGAGCTGCGCCGCCACGCGTTCGCCCTGCCCGACAACGGCCTGCGCCTTCCGCCGGCGTACTACGGCACCGTCGACGCCACAATGCTCTGGGTCAACCTGCTGCACGACGCGTGGCGTTGGGGGATGCCCGCCGAGCAGGTCGAGCCCCTGCTGCCGCACCTGGAGGCGGCGCTGCGCTGGCTGGGCGAGCACGCCGACGCGGACGGTGACGGCCTGGTCGAGTACGTCGACACCACCGGGCACGGCCTGTCCAACCAGGGTTGGAAGGACTCCGGCGACGCCGTTCGCTTCCGCGACGGCACCCTGGCCACCGCGCCGATCGTGCTGGCCGAGGTGCAGGGGTACGCGCACGAGGCCGCCGTGAACGGCGCCGCCCTGCTGGAGGCCTTCGGCCGACCGGGCGCCGACCGCTGGCGCGAGCACGCCGCCGCGCTGGTCGGCCGGTTCCGCAAGAGCTTCTGGGTCGACGGTCGCCACGGACCGCAACCCGCGCTGGCCCTCGACCGCGACAAGCGCCCGGTCGACTCGCTGACCAGCAACATCGGCCACCTGCTCGGCACCGGCCTGCTCGACCGCGACGAGGAGGCCCAGGTCGCGCACCTGCTCACCACCGACACGATGGCCGCCGGGTTCGGGCTCCGCACCATGTCCAGCGACGACGCCGGCTTCAGCCCGCTGTCGTACCACTGTGGCTCGATCTGGACCCACGACACCGCGATCGTGCTCGGTGGGCTGGCCCGCGCCGGGCACCGCAAGGCCGCGCTCGGCCTGGCCGAAGGGCTACTCAGCGCCGCCGAGGCTTTCGACTACCGGATGCCGGAGCTGTACGGCGGCGACGACCGGGCACTGGTGAACCGCCCGGTGCCGTACCCGGCCGCGTGCCGACCGCAGGCGTGGGCCGCAGCGGGCGCGGTGCTGCTGCTCCAAGCCGCGACGGGGCTCTACCCGGACGTGCCGGGCGGCACGGTCCGACTGACACCCCTGGCGGGAGCAGAGTTCGGTGCCGTGGCGGTCGACGACCTCCGCGTAGCCGGCAAGCCGGTGCACGTCACTGTCGACCGCACCGGCGACGCCACAGTCACCGGCCTCCCCACAACGCTGACAGCAACCCCACCCGTCCCCACCCAACGCCGCCCCAGAACCCCAGCCCTCCCCCACTAAACCCCAACCCGGAACCCACCCCACCCCACCCCACCCCACCCCGCCGTCCCGCTCCACCCGTCCCGCCCCGCCCCGCCCCGCCCCGCCTACGCCGTCGATCATGGAGTTGTGGTGGGCAACAGCTCCGTATGTGCCCCTTATGCGAGGCACCACAACTCCATGATCGACCCAGGCCGGGCCGGACGCGCCGGCGATCTTGCGGTTTCGGTTGTCCAAATGGGTCGAATGTTCTTTATATCGCTGCAGAAACTGCAAGATCGCGGGGATCAGGGGGTTCGTTCGGCGATCAACTCGTCGTCGTCCACAGCGCCGGTGGGGTGGAAGCCCAGGGAGGTGTAGAGGGCGGCGGCCGGAGTGTTGTCGGGGTGGTACGACAGGCGGACCGGGGGGTTGCCGTCCCGTGCGGCCAGCCAGGGGGCCAGGGTCTGCACCGTCGCCCGGCCGATGCCCTGGCCCTGTTCGGCGGCGTCGATCAGCATTCCGCCGATCCAGTGCGAGCCGTCGTCGTCCACGCCCCACATGACGTGGCCGACGACGGTCTCGTCGGCGTACACGGCCAGCGAGGTCCACACCTCGGAGCGGCTGCTCAGCAGCAGATAGCGCGCGCCCAGCGCGGCCACGAACCGGCGCTGGTCGTCACGCGGGGCCACGTCGGCCACCGCACGCCAGTTGTCGTCGTCGACCGGCCTGAGCGTGACTCGCCGCCCGCGCCGGTCCAGGTGTCCCGCTTTGATCATCCGGCGGATGCTACCCGGCCCGCGCCCGCAGATCTTGGACACTTTCCGTCAGCGCGGAACGGGAAGTGTCCAAGATCTGCAGTGCCACGATGTGCAGGAGTGGACAAACGGGTCGCTCAGTCGAGCAGGGCGTCCAGGCCGACGGTGAGGCCGGGGCGGTTGCGCACCGCGCGAACGGCCAGCAGCACACCCGGCATGAACGACACCCGGTCGTACGAGTCGTGCCGGATGGTCAGCGTCTCGCCGGTGCCGCCGAACAGCACCTCCTGGTGGGCGACCAGACCGGTGGCACGCACCGCGTGGACGCGTACCCCGTCGATCTCGGCCCCCCGCGCACCCGGCACCTCGTCCTTGGTGGCGTCCGGCACCGGGCCGAGGCCGGCCTCGGCGCGGGCCCGGGCGATCTGCCGGGCGGTGTGGGTGGCGGTGCCACTCGGGGCGTCCAGCTTGCGCGGGTGGTGCTGCTCGATGATCTCGACGGACTCGAAGTGTCGGGCGGCCCGCGCGGCGAACTGCATCATCAGCACCGCGCCGATGCCGAAGTTCGGGGCGATGACCACGCCCACCTCGGGCTTGTCGGCCAGCCAGCCGCGCACCTGCTCCAGCCGCTGCTCGGTGAAGCCGGTCGTGCCGACCACCGCGCTGATGCCCTGCTCGATGCACCACTGGAGGTTGTCCATGACGACGTCCGGCGTGGTGAAGTCGACGATCACCTCGGCGGCGGAGACGGAGGAGCGGCTGTCGCCCTGGTCGATCGCGGCGGTCAGGGCGAGATCGTCGGCGGCGTCGACCGCCTTGCAGACCTCGATGCCCATCCGGCCGCGCGCACCGAACACGCCGACCCGCAGCTGCGGGGCCGGGGTCCTTCCCTGCTCGTCAGTCACGGGGCACAACCTATCCCAATCGGGACGGGCCGTTCCGGCCGGATCCGCTGTGCTCCACCCGTCGGGACGCCCGGCCGGGGTGCCTCGACCGGGCCGGGCGGCAGACCTCAGACCGCGAAGTCGCCGGCGCCGAACGGGCCCACCACGGCCAGCGACATCGGGCGGCTGAGGAGCTCGGCGGCGAGGACGTTCACGTCCTCCACTGTGACCTCGTCGACCCGGCGGAGCAGCTCGTCGACCGGCATCAGGTCGCCGTAGAGCAGCTCGCCCTTGGCCAGCCGGCTCATTCGGGAACCGGTGTCCTCCAGGCCGAGCACGAACGAGCCCTTGCTCATCCCCTTGCCCCGGGCCACCTCGGCCTCGGTCAACCCGTCGGCGGCCACCCGGGCCAGCTCGGCACGGGTCAGGGCCAGCACCTCGTCCACCTTGCCCGGCGCGCAGCCGGCGTAGACGGCGAACAGGCCGGTGTCGGCGTACTGGCTGGCGTAGGAGTAGACCGAGTACGCGAGGCCGCGCTGCTCGCGGATCTCCTGGAACAGGCGGCTGGACATGCCGCCGCCGAGCACGTTGTTGAGCACCCCGAGGGCGAAGCGCCGATCATCGAGCCGGTCGATGCCGGGGCAGCCGAGAATGACGTGCGCCTGCTCGGTCTCCTTCGGCTCCACAACTGTGGTCGCCGGCTTGGTGCGTACCGCCGGGGTCGCCGCGCGGTACGGCGCCGGGCTGGCCGGGTCGCTGTCCAGTGGAGTGCCGCGCACTGCCTGACGGACCAGCTTGACCACCGCGGCGTGGTCGAGGTTGCCGGCGGCGGCGATGACGATCTGCGGCGGGGTGTAGCGACCCCGGTAGAAGGTCTGGATCTGCCGCCGGGTCATCGGGGTGACGGTCTCCGCGGTGCCGGAGATCAGCCGGCCCAGCGGGTGATCGCCGTATACGGCCTGGACGAAGAGGTCGTGCACCTCGTCACCCGGCTCGTCGTCGTGCATGGCGATCTCCTCCAGGATCACGCCACGCTCGGTCTCGACGTCGGCCGGCTCCAACAGCGAGTCCGCGACCAGGTCGCACATCACGTCGATCGCCAGCGGCAGGTCCTCGTCCAGCACGCGGGCGTAGTAGCAGGTGTATTCCTTCGTGGTGAAGGCGTTGGTCTCGCCACCCACCGCCTCGATCCGCGAGGAGATCTCCAGTGCGGTGCGCTTGTGGGTGCCCTTGAAGAGCAGGTGCTCGAGGAAGTGCGCGGCACCTGCCTGCGGGCCGGTCTCGTCACGCGAGCCGACCGCCACCCAGATGCCGAACGAGACGCTGCGCATCGCCGGAATCGCCTCGGTGAGGACGCGCAGACCGCTGGGCAGCACGGTACGTCGTACCGTGCCGCCCAGCGGGTCGTCGCTGAGCGTCCGGGTCACCGCGCGGGCGGTGCCGCCGGAGCGGCCCGCCCCGGTGTCCCGGGCTCGACTCGACTGGCTGGCCTGCCAGCCGGAGGCCACCCCCCGTCGATCCGGTGGAAACGGCGCGCTGATGGCCCGACTCACGACTTGCTCCCGGTTCGACGAGGGGTGGGTGATGCGTTGTTCGACTGTCAGCTGTGCCGGGTCCGGCGGCGCGGACGCTCGCCGCCCTCGCCACCCTCGCCGCCGCCGCCGTTGCCGCCGCCGTTGCCGCCCTCGCCGCCGCGCTCCGGGCCACGCCCGCCACGGTCGCCGCCACGCTCACGGTCGCCGCGGTCACGCGGAGCCCGGTCGCCGCGGTCCCGACCAGCCGGCCGGTCGCCAGCGGCGGCCTCACCGGCGGCCGGAGCCTCGGTGCCCTCCGGGCGGACCTTGTCGAGGTAGATCTTGCCGCGGGCGTCGATGTCCGCGATCTCGACCTCGACCCGGTCACCGACGTTGAGGAAGTCCTCAACGCGCTCGACCCGCTTGCCGTCGCCCACCTTGGAGATGTGCAGCAGGCCGTCACGGCCCGGCAGGAGCGAGATGAACGCGCCGAACGCGGCGGTCTTGACCACAGTGCCGAGGAACCGCTCGCCCTGCTTCGGCAGCGTCGGGTTGGCGATGCCGTTGATCCGGTCGACGGCCGCCTGGGCCGACGGGCCGTTGGTGGCGCCGACGTAGATCGTGCCGTCGTCCTCGATGGAGATCTCGGCGCCGGTCTCGTCCTGGATCGCGTTGATGGTCTGCCCCTTCGGGCCGATCACCATGCCGATCTTGTCCACCGGGATCTTGACGGTGGTGACCCGCGGCGCGTAGTCGGACATCTCGGCCGGAGCCTCGATCGCCGCCTTCATGACCCCGAGGATGACCTGGCGCGCCTCGTTCGCCTGCTGCAACGCGGAGGCCAGCACGTCCGACGGGATGCCGTTGAGCTTGGTGTCGAGCTGGAGCGCGGTGACGAACTCCGGCGTGCCGGCGACCTTGAAGTCCATGTCACCGAACGCGTCCTCTGCACCGAGGATGTCGGTCAGCGTCACGTACTGGGTCTTGCCGTCCACCTCGTCGGAGATGAGCCCCATCGCGATGCCGGCGACCGGCGCCTTCAGCGGAACACCCGCGGAGAGCAGGCCCAGCGTCGACGCGCAGACCGAACCCATCGAGGTGGAACCGTTGGAGCTGAGCGCCTCCGACACCTGCCGGATGGCGTACGGGAACTCCTCGCGCGACGGCAGCACCGGGATCAGCGCCCGCTCGGCGAGGGCGCCGTGGCCGATCTCGCGACGCTTCGGCGAGCCGACCCGGCCGGTCTCACCGGTCGAGTACGGCGGGAAGTTGTAGTTGTGCATGTAGCGCTTGCGGTTCTCGGGGGACAGCGTGTCCACCATCTGCTCCATGCGGAGCATGTTCAGCGTGGTGACGCCCAGGATCTGGGTCTCGCCCCGCTCGAACAGCGCCGAACCGTGCACCCGGGGCAGCACGCCGACCTCGGCGGTCAGCGCCCGGATGTCGCGCGGGCCACGCCCGTCCATGCGGACCTGCTCGCGCAGCACGCGGTTGCGCACCTCGGACTTGGTCAGCGACCGGAAGGCAGCGCTGAGCTCCTTCTCCCGACCCTCGAACCGGGCGCCCAGCTGCTCGGCGACCCGGGCCTTGACCCGGTCCAGGGCCTCCTCGCGGTCGGCCTTGCCGGCGATGGTGATCGCCTCGGCCACGTCGGCGCGGGCCAGCTCGGAGACGGCGTCGTACACGTCGTCCTGGTAGTCCAGGAAGACCGGGAACTCGGTGATCGGCTTGGCGGCGACCTCGGCCAGCTCGCTCTGCGCGCGGCACAGCTCACGGATCGCCGGCTTGGCGGCCTCCAGACCGCTGGCGACGACCTCCTCGGTCGGGGCGGTGGCACCGGCCGAGATGAGGGCGACGGCGTTCGGGGTGGCCTCGGCCTCGACCATCATGATCGCGACGTCGCCGTCTTCGAGCGTGCGGCCGGCCACGACCATGTCGAAGGTGGCGCGAGCCAGCTCCTCCAGGGTCGGGAAGGCGACCCACTGGCCGTCGATGTGGGCGACGCGGGTCGCACCGATCGGGCCGGAGAACGGCAGGCCGGACAGCTTGGTCGACATCGAGGCGGCGTTGATCGCCACGACGTCGTACGGGTGCTGCGGGTCGAGCGCGAGGATGGTCTCGACGACCTGGACCTCGTTGCGCAGGCCCTTGACGAAGGACGGGCGCAGCGGCCGGTCGATCAGCCGGCAGGTGAGGATCGCGTCCTCGCTGGGCCGACCCTCACGGCGGAAGAACGAGCCGGGGATGCGGCCCGCGGCGTACATCCGCTCCTCGACATCGACGGTCAGCGGGAAGAAGTCGAACTGCTCCTTCGGGTGCTTACCGGCGGTCGTGGCGGAGAGAACGACCGTCTCGCCCAGCTGGGCGATGACGGAACCGGCGGCCTGGCGAGCCAGCCGACCGGTGGAGAAGGTGATCTCGCGGGTGCCGAAGGACCCGTTGTCGATCACGGCGGTGCGGGATTCGGTGCCGAGTTTGGTCTCGGTCATGTGCTGTAGTGCTCCTTCGCGTCGTGGGCCCACGACATCGGGGAGCTGCTCAGCCGGCCGGTCTTCGATCGAAGCGCCCGGGTGGCCGGCATGATGCCGGGTTCCCGGGGGCCACTACCGGAGACCGGTACGCTGACCGGCTCCCTCTCGGGTGGTCGCGCGGCCCGTGTTTCCTTCAGGTGGGACGCGGTGCGGGGGAGCGGCCGTCCGGCCACTCCCCCGTCACGTCACCGGCGCAGACCGAGCCGCTCGATGAGCGACCGGTAGCGGGCAATGTCCTTCTTCTGGACGTAGTTGAGCAACCGACGGCGCCGGCCGACCAGCAGCAGCAGCCCACGGCGGCTGTGGTGGTCGTGCTTGTGCACCTTCAGGTGCTCGGTCAGCTCGGCGATCCGCTTGGTGAGGACCGCTACCTGGACCTCCGGCGAACCGGTGTCGCCCTCGGCGGTCGCGTACTCCGCGCGGATGCTGGCCTTGGCTTCCTGATCGAGCGCCATGTTCTCCCTGTTTCGATGGGTTGATCAAGTGGGTGTCCGTCGTCCCGGTGGACCGGGAACGGACCGGTACCTCGCACCCGCGGCGTCGAGCAGGCACGCGAGGCCCCACGCCGGTCACCCGACGTCCCGGCAAGACTACCAGCACCCGCCGGTAACACCCGGCGAAGGGCCTCGGTGGCGGCCCGTCACCCCACCACGATCAGGCCAGTACGTGCCGGGTGCGCTCGACGTCCTGATTCATCTGGGCGATCAACGGCTCGATCGAGTCGTACCGGATCTGACCACGCAGGTGCGCCACGAAGTCCAGGGCCAGCCGCTCGCCGTACAGATCGCCAGAGAAGTCCAGCGCGTACGCCTCCACCCGCCGCTCCCGGCCGGAGAAGGTCGGGTTGGTGCCCACGGACACCGCCGCCAGCAGCGGCTCGTGCTGGCCGCGGCGGATCAGCCGGGCCGCGTACACGCCGTCGGCGGGCACCGCCGCGTACCGGTGGCAGAGCAGGTTGGCGGTGGGGAATCCCAGCTCCCGGCCCCGCTGGTCGCCGCGGACCACGACGCCCTCCACCCGGTGTGGGCGGCCCAGCGCGGCGGCCGCCGCGCCCACGTCGCCCGCGTCGACGCAGGACCGGATGTACGTGGAGGAGAAGACGGTGCCGTCCTCGGCGACCAGCGGGCCGCCCTCCACGCCGAAGCCGAACGTCTGACCCAGCCGCTCCAACAACGCCACGTCGCCGGCGGCCCGGTGCCCGAAGCGGAAGTTGCTGCCGACCACCACCAGCGCCGCGTGCAGGTGCTCGACCAGGACGTCGTGCACGAACTGTTCGGCCGGCACCCGGGAGAACTCCGGGGTGAACGGCACCACGCAGAGGACGTCCACGCCGAGCGCCTCGATCAGCTCGGCCTTACGGGCCGGCTCGGTGAGCACCGCCGGGTGCGAACCGGGGCGGACCACCTCGGCCGGGTGCGGGTCGAAGGTGACCACCACCGACTGCACGCCCAATTCGCGGGCCCGGGCCACGGCGTGCCCGATCGTCGCCTGGTGCCCCTTGTGCACGCCGTCGAAGACGCCGATGGTGACCACCGAGCGTCCCCACCCGCCGGGCGCCGCGTCGTAGCCCCGCCACCGCTGCATGCCGTTCCTCTCTGCTGTCCCGCCGGCCGGCGGGTCGACACCGCCGGCTGCGGCCGGCGAACCTGCGCCCGCTGTCAGGCCGGGGCGAGCACGATCTCCGCGCGGGCCCGGCCGTCCCGCTCGCTGACGATAGCGATCAGACCGCCGGCCGGTCCGAAGACGGCGTACGGCCCGGTGAGGCCGGCCGGGTCCAGTGGTCCGCCGTGGGCGAGCACCCGGGCCTCGTCGGGCGTGGCCTCCCGGCGCGCGAAGAACCGGTCGGCCGCCGCGTCCAGTGGCAGGTTCACCACGTCCGGGGCGCGCTGCTCCAACTCGTCGAGGGTCGCCGCCTCGGCGAGGGTGAAGCCACCCACGGCGGTACGCCGCAGCGCCGTGAGGTGCCCGCCGACGCCGAGCGCCAGGCCGGCGTCCCGGGCGATGGCCCGGATGTACGTGCCGGAGGAGCAGGTCACGTCCACATCCACGTCCACCAGGTCCGGCTCGGTGCGGCGGATCGCCAGCACCTCCAACCGGGAGATGGTGACCCGCCGTGCCGGCAGCTCGACGCTCTCCCCGTCGCGGACCCGCTTGTACGCCCGCTGCCCGTCGATCTTGATGGCGCTGACCGCGCTCGGCACCTGGTCGACCTCGCCGCTCAGCCCGGCCAGCGCCGACCGGATCGCGTCGTCGGTGACCTGGCCGGCCGGCACTGTGGCGGTCACGTCGCCCTCGGCGTCGTCGGTGACGGTGGTCTGGCCGAGCCGGATGGTGCCGGTGTAGCTCTTGCCGGCGCCGATCACGTAGGTCAGCAGCCGGGTGGCCCGGCCGACACCGATCACCAGCACCCCGGTCGCCATCGGGTCGAGGGTGCCGCCGTGCCCGACCCGTCGGGTCTTCGCCAGTCGGCGGATGCGTGCCACCACGTCGTGCGACGTCATGCCGCCGGGCTTGTCGACCACGATCAGACCATCGGTGCTCACGTCGGCCAAGCCTGCCAGATGGCCCGTACTCCGCAGTGCGTGGGCACGCCCGGCGTGACCCCAGCCTCCGCCCAGACACCCGCGGGCGACCCGGTCAGCGGACCGCGCCGATCACCGCCCACCTGCCGTTGCGCAGTCGCAGCAGGAGGGCGACCAGCCGGATCACCACGAACACCGTGAGCCCGGCCCAGATGCCGCCCAGCCCCAGATTGAGCGCGTACGCCAGCCAGATGGCCGGCAGGAAGCCGCCGAGCGCCGCCACGATGGTGAGGTTGCGCAGGTAACGCACGTCGCCGGCGCCGATCAGCACGCCGTCTAGGGCGAACACCACCCCGGCCAGCGGCAGCATCACGACGAACCACGGCCAGGCCACCATTGCCTGCTCGCGTACCCCCGCATCGGAGCTGAACCACGACGGCACGACGCCGGCGCCGGCGGCGACGAGCAGCGCGAAGCCCACGCCGCAGACGCCGCCGAGCAGCCCGATCCGGCGGGCGAGCGCCCGCGCACCGGCGTCGTCGCCGGCGCCCAGCGCGGCACCGACCAGGGACTGCGCGGCGATGGCCAGGGCGTCGAGCACCAGCGCGGTGAAGAACCAGAGTTGCAGGGCGATCTGGTGGGCGCCGACGGCGGCGGCGCCGAAGCGGGCGGCGACGGCGGTCGCGGACAGGAAGCTGGCCTGGAACGCCAGCCCACGGATCAGCAGGTCCCGGCTGAGCACCAGTTGCTGGCGGATCACGCGGGGTTGGGGCTGCAGTGACACCCGCTCGCCGACCAGTGCGGCGGCGAACAGCACCCCGCAGAGCGTCTGCGCGACGACGTTCGCCACGGCCGAGCCGACCAGACCCAGCCCGCCGGGGTAGACCAGCAGCGGGCAGAGCAGCGCGGAGAGCAGGTTGGGGCCGAGCACGAAGAACAGCGGGCGGCGAGTGTCCTGCACACCGCGCAGCCAGCCGTTGCCGGCGGCGGCGAGCAGCAGGCCGGGAGCGCCGAGGGCCGCGATCCGCAGCCACTGCGCGGCGGCGTCGGCCACCTCGCCACCACCTCCGGCGAGGGTACGCGCGAGCGCGCCGCCGCCGACCTGCATGCCGATCGCGATCAGCAGACCGACACCGAACGCCAACCAGGACGACTGGACGCCCTCGGCGACCGCGGCGGCCCGGTCACCCGCGCCGAAGCGGCGGGCCGCGCGGCCGGTGGTGCCGTAGGCGACAACGGTGCCCACCCAGGCGGTGAGCGTCATGACAGTGCCGCCGACGGCGAGCGCGGCGAGTGGCACCCGGCCGAGGTGACCGACCACGGCGGTGTCGACCAGCACGTAGAGCGGCTCGGCAGCGAGCACCACGAGGGCCGGCAGGGCGAGCGCGGCGATCCGCCGAGGCGAGGCGGGTCGGTGAGCGGTGGCGGCATGGTTCATCGCCGCCGATCCTGGCACGGCTACGGTAAGGATCGCAATCCCGCCGACCACTTACCCCGTCGGCGGGTGGCGCTGGCTCGTGTCAGCCCCCCGCGCAGCGCCTACCACCGGGCGGGTGGGTTCACTGACGGGTGTCCATCGACGTCTGCAGCGCGCGGCGGGCCTGCTCGCGAGCGTCGTCGGCGGTGGTCTCGGGCTTGGGCTTGTTCGGCATGGTGGCGCTCCTCTTCCCAGGGCGTGAGCCGCCGAGACGCGGCGGCCCTCACGGGCGGTCCTGCTGAGCGCCCCACGGCGGTCCGGGGTTACCGGAGCAGCCGACTGGGCAGCGTGAGCCCGGGTCGATCCGACCCTGGAGGGAGGCGGCACGGGGTGTGGCACCACCGCCCATGACCTGCACCGCCAGGCGGCACCGGCCTTCTCCCAAGTTATCGTTCAGGTCCACATACTGCTTACGGTTCCCGGCATCTGGACAGTCAGCAACCCGGCTCAGCGAGCCAGGAAGTGCCAGCCCAGCCACCACCAGAACCCGAACAGACCGATCCGGCCCACCGGCACCGGACCGACCTCGTAGCGCATCACGTAGGCGCAGACCTCGCCCAGGGTGGGGATCCGCGACCCCTCCCGCCGGGCCATCCACTCGACCACCGCGAAGAGGACCAGCGCGGCGAGGAAGCCGCCGATCGCGAGCGCGCGCATCATCGCCGCACCAGCCCCCAGAAGGCGGCCAACCAGGCGAACCAGGCCGCCGACCGGGTCAACTGATCCTCCAGGAGAGGGTCGGCCAACCGGGAGAAGGTGGGGAAGTCATCGCCGGCAGCCAGCACGAAGGTCACGCCCTCGAAGACCCCGAAGACCACCACCGGCACCGCCCACCAAGCCGCCCCCGCGCCCAGCCGGCGTGGCGCCGGCCGGCGGGGCACCCGGTTGCTCAGACCGAGCCAGATCAGCACCCCGCCCGTCCCGAGGGTGAACAGATTCGCCTCGGTGGAGAAGGACGCGAACCGGCCACCGACGAGCGACAGGCAGACGAGGACGGGAACGGAGACGGCGGGCCGGTCCCAGGCGCGGGGGGCCTCCACGGTGAGGTCGTGCGGCTGCTCCATCCCGCAATTCTTCCCGGTATCACGGAACGCGGGAAGACCAACACTCCCCGGAGCTGACCCTGATCTTCCAGACCGACGGATCGATGACGGCCTAGGCCGGCGTCAGCCGATCAGCGCCGCGTCCAGCTGACCGCGGATCGACTCGACCACCTGCTCGACGGTGCCCCGACCGGTGAACCCGGCCGCGAACGTGTGCCCACCACCGCCAAGCGCCACAGCGACCCGACTGACGTCCACCGCGCCCTTGCTGCGCATCGACACCGCCCACTCGGCGGGCCTGGTCTGCTTCACCACACAGCTCACATCCGCCTCTGCGGTGCAGCGCACGGAGTCGATAAGTGCCTCCAGCACGTACGGCCGCTGGTCGTGCCGGGCCAGGTCGTCGAGGGTGGCGAAGGTCCAGACCAGGCCCCGACCTCCGGCGGCGGCCGGCTCCAGTCGAGCCCGGCCGAGCACCTCACCGAAGAGGCGAACCGCGCCGAAGGGCCGGGTGTCGAAGACCCGCCGGGAGATGTCACCCGGCGAGATGCCGGTCGCCAGCAATCGGGCGGCCATCTGATGCACCGCCGGAGTGGTCGCCTCGAACCGGAACGAGCCGGTATCCGTGGTCAGCGCCACGTAGAGGCACTCGGCGATGGCAGGGTCCACCACCACCTCGAGCCGGGCCAGCAGCTGTTCGGCAACGACCGACGTGGCCGCCGCACCCGGGTCGACCAGGTTGACCGTGCCGAACCCTGGGTTGGAGGCGTGGTGGTCGAGCACCAGCGCCGCACCCGCCGACGACAACCGCCCGGCCAACTCGCCGAGACGCGACTCGCTCGCCGCGTCGAAGCAGATCACCAGATCGGGCGCCGGGTCGGCGGCGTCCGCCGGGACCAGCAGGTCCAGCCCGGGCAGCCCCCGGAACGGCTCCGGCACCTCCGGCGGCCCGGGAAAGGTCGCCTGCACGTCGCGTACGCCGAACTGCCGCAGGCCCAGACCGAAGCCGAGCATGCTGCCCAGCGCGTCGCCGTCCGGGTTGATGTGGCAGATCAGCAGCACCCGGGCGGTCGGCGGGAGAGCCCGCACCAACGCCTCGGCCGCGGCCCAGTCCGCCTCGGCGGGGCCGAGCCCGGCTGCCCGGGCGAACGGGGCGCTGGCGGTGCTGGTCACCGCGTTTCCCCACCCCGCGGCGTTTCCTTGACGTCGCTGGCCTCGTCGACCTCGTCCGTCTCGTCTGCCTCATCGGTCTCGTCGTCCACCCGGTACGGCTGGGCCTCGCCCGCGTACTTCGCCTGGGCGGCGAGCCGCTGCACCTCGGCGTCGGCGTTGCGGGCGGCGGCGAGCAGGTCGTCGATGTGCTTGACCTGGTCCTGCACGTCGTCGAGGACGAACGTGAGGGTCGGCGAGTGGCGCAGCCCAAGGGCCTTGCCGACAGTGCTGCGCAGCAGCCCCTTGGCGCTCTCCAGCGCCGCCGCGGTGTCCGCCTGGGCCACCGAGTCACCGAGCACGGTGTAGAAGACCGTCGCGTCACGCAGGTCAGCGGTAATCCGGGCATCGGTGATAGTGATCATCCCGAGCCGCGGGTCCTTGATCTGGCTCCGCACCACCGACGCGACCAGCTCCCGCACCCGTTCCGCGTGCCGGCGTACCTTGGCCGGATCAGACATCTCGCCACCTCCACGGCGTCCTGCTTCCGGTCGACCCGGCGGCCCGGAGGCCGCCGGCCGACCGGCCAACATCTCGAACATTACCTTCGGGGCCGCTCCGGTCGCCCGGCACAGCCGGCACCATGGTCAGTCGTCGTCCACGCCGTAGAGCCGGCGTCGGACGGACAGCAACTCGACCTCGGGGCGATTGGCCACCAGGCGCTCACAGGAGTCGAGCACCTCGCGGACGTGCGCCGTTTCGGCGGCCACAACGGCCACCGCCAGCTGCGCTCGACCATGCAGGTCGAGCGCACCCACCTCGGCGGCCGACACCTCGTAGCGGCGCAGCGCCGCCACGATCGGCCGTACATATGATCTCTTGGCTTTGAGCGACCGGGAGTCGCCCGGCAGCAGCAGGTCGAAGACCGCGGTTCCGGTGAACATCGCCCCGGACGATACCGCCAACCCGCCCTGCATGATCAAGGGGTTTACGCCGAGCGGCGTAAACCCCTTGATCAGCGTGTCACTGCCGGATCAGGCGCGAACCTTCTCCCGCATCTCGAAGGTCTCGATGACGTCGCCGACCTGGACGTTGTTGTAACCACCCAGGGTCAGACCGCACTCGAAGCCCTCGCGGACCTCGGTTGCGTCGTCCTTGAACCGCTTGAGCGAGCTGATCGTGAGGTTGTCCGCCACGACCGCCCCGTCTCGCAGCAGGCGCGCCTTGGCGTTGCGCCGAAGGACACCGGACCGGACGATGCAACCGGAGATGTTGCCGATCTTGGACGAGCGGAAGACGTCGCGGATCTCCGCGCTGCCCAGCTCGACCTCCTCGTACTCCGGCTTGAGCAGGCCCTTGAGCGCTGCCTCGATCTCCTCGATGGCCTGGTAGATGACGGTGTAGTACCGGATCTCCACGCCCTCGCGGTCGGCCATCTCACGGACCTTGTTCGAGGCCCGCACATTGAAGCCGATGATCGTGACCGGCTCGGACGAGGCACTCGCGAGCATGACGTTGCTCTCGGTGATCGCGCCCACGCCGCGGTCGAGGACCTTGAGCTGGACCTCCTCGGGGATGTCGAGGTTGAACAGCGCGTCCTCGAGAGCCTCCACCGAACCGGAGACATCGCCCTTGAGGATGAGGTTGAGCGAGGTCTTCTCGCCCTCCTTGAGCTGCTCCATGAGCGTCTCGAGGGTGGCCCGACCACGGGAGTTGGCGAAGGACGCCGCCCGCCGCCGTGCCTGCCGCTGCTCGGCGATCTGCCGCACGGTGCGGTCGTCTGCCGCAGCCAGGAACGTGTCTCCCGCGCCGGGAGGCGCGGTCAGACCCAGCACCATGACCGGACGGGCCGGCCCAGCCTCGGTGAGCTGGTTGCCGTTCTCGTCGAGCATGGCCCGGACCCGGCCGTGCGCCCCACCGGCGACGATCGAGTCGCCCGCCCGCAGGGTGCCCTTCTGCACCAGCACCGTCGCCACCGCACCGCGGCCCTTGTCCAGGTGTGCCTCGATGGCCACACCCTGCGCCGGCCCGTCGATCGGAGCGGTCAGCTCCAGCGACGCGTCGGCGGTCAGCAGGACAGCCTCGAGCAGTTCCTCGATGCCGATGCCCGGCTTGGCTGCCACGTTGACGAACATGGTCTCGCCGCCGTACTCCTCGGCGACCAGGCCGTACTCGGTCAGCTGCTGGCGGACCTTGTCCGGGTTGGCGTCCGGCTTGTCGACCTTGTTGACCGCGACCACGATCGGCACGTCGGCCGCCTTGGCGTGGTTCAACGCCTCGATCGTCTGCGGCATGACACCGTCGTCGGCCGCGACGACCAGGATCACGATGTCCGTGACCTGGGCACCACGAGCACGCATGGCGGTGAACGCCTCGTGACCGGGGGTGTCGATGAAGGTGACCGCCCGGTCCACGCCCTCGTGCGGGACGTGGACCTGGTAGGCACCGATGTGCTGGGTGATGCCACCCGCCTCGCCCGCCACGACGTTCGCCTTACGGATCGCGTCGAGCAGCTTGGTCTTACCGTGGTCGACGTGACCCATGACGGTCACCACCGGCGCACGGCTGACCAGACGCTCCTCGGCCACCTCCGCGTCGAGGTCGATGTTGAACTGCGCGAGCAGCTCGCGGTCCTCGTCCTCCGGGCTGACGATCTGGATCTCGAAGCCCAGGTGCTCACCCAGCAGATTCAGGGTGTCGTCAGAGCACGACTGGGTCGCGGTGACCATCTCGCCCAGGTTGAACATCTCCTGGACCAGCGAACCCGGGTTGGCGTTGATCCGGTCGGCGAAGTCCGACAGCGAGGCGCCACGGGAAAGCCTGACGATCTGACCCTGACCCCGGGGAGCACCCGAGCTCATGGTCGGAGCCGACAGGTTGTCGAACTCCTGTCTGCGCTGCTTCTTGGACTTGCGACCGCGCGTCGGCCGACCACCCGGACGCCCGAAGGCACCCGCGGCGCCGCCGCCACGGCCACGACCGCCCGCACCGGGACGACCGCCGCCACCGGCCGGACCACCCGGACGGAAACCGCCACCGGGAGCACCAGCACCGCCGCCGGGACCGCCACGGTAGCCACCGCCACCGCCGGCACCCGCGCCGCCACCAGGGCCGCCTCGGTAACCGCCGCCGCCACCGGCGCCGCCGCCGGGACCACCACGGAAGCCACCGCCACCGCCACCGCCACCGGGACGACCTGCGCCGCCACCGCCACCGGGACGACCGGCGCCACCGGGACCGGGGCGACCGGCAGCCGGCCGCTGGCTCGGCATGGACGCCGGGCTGGGCCGCGGCGGCATGGAGTTCGGGCTCGGCCGCGGCGGCATGCCCGCCGGGCTGTTGGGCCGAGGGCCACCCGCACCGGCGGCCGGGGGCCGCTGCTGCTGGCCACCCTGGATGCCGAACGGGTTGTTACCGGCACCGCGCGCCGGCGGACGACCGCCCGGCCGGGCACCCGGACCGGGAGCCGGCGTGCTCGGACGAGCTGCCGGCGAACCGGGACGGGGCGGCATCGCCGCGGGACCCGGCCGAGGGCCGGGGCGGTTGCCACCGTCTGCCGGAGGCTCCCGGCGAACGGGGTTGTCCCGCTGCTGCTGGCGGGCGGCCTGCGCGGCCTTGACCGCGGCCTCCTGCTCAGCCTTCAGCGCGGCGGCACGCGCCTCCGCGGCCGCCACCTCGATGTCGTGGGCACTCGCCGGCTTGGCGACCGGGGTCGTCGTCTGCGGTGCACCGGGAACCGGACCCTTGGGCTTCGGACCGGGTGCCGGCGCGGCCGGCCGCCGAGGCGGCATCGGCTTGGCCGAGACCCGGGGCGCGCCCGGGGTCGGGGTTGGCGTCGGGGTCGGGTTTGAAGCCGGCGTCGACGCGGGCGCCGACGGGGCGGCCGGAGCCGGGGCTCCGGCGGACGCGACGAATGCGTTACGCAGCCGCCGGGCGACGGGCGCCTCGACGGTGCTGGACGCGGACTTCACGAACTCGCCCATTTCCTTCAGCTTGGCGAGAACGGTCTTACTCTCGACCCCGAGCTCTTTTGCAAGCTCGTGTACGCGGGCCTTGCCTGCCACTGCACTCCTCACTCCGAGGTCGTGCGGGCAGCACCCGCAGCGACCTCACTCGTGCACTTGAAGCCTGGTCATTTCAGGGACTTCATCGTGTGCTCATGTCGGTCGTCCTACCCTGCTAGCGACCCTCGCCCGGTCGGGCTGACCGGACGTAGTGGTTGGCGCATCGACGTGTTCCGCCAGCGCACCGTGGTCGAGGACCTCGGTGCTGCGCAGCGCGCGCCCGAAGGCGCGGCGGCGCACCGCCAGCGCGAAGCAGGCCGGATCCGGGTGCATGTTCGCTCCCCGACCCGGCAGCCTGCGGCGCGGATCAGGCCGGAGGCTGTGACCAGCCTCGTCCCTGACCGCGACGATCCGCAGCAATTCGCTGGCCGGCGCACGTTTCCGGCAACCCACACAGGTGCGCTCCGGCTGCGCGCGTCGTACCACTGGAGGAAGTCTACCCCTAGCTCCCCGAGATCGCGCCGCCCGGCTCCCGCACGTGATCAGTTGCCCCACGCGCTGCCGGCGCGGTCTGCTCCGCATCGGAGCGAATGTCGATCCGCCAACCGGTCAATCGGGCCGCGAGTCGGGCATTCTGCCCCTCCCGACCGATCGCGAGCGAGAGCTGGAAGTCGGGAACGGTCACCCGCGCGGCTCGATTGGCCAGGTCGACCACCTCGACCCGCAGCGCCTTGGCCGGCGACAGAGCGTTACCGACGAAGGTGGCCGGGTCGTCCGACCAGTCGATGATGTCGATCTTCTCACCATGCAGCTCGCTCATCACGGCACGCACCCGCTGACCCATCGGGCCGATGCAGGCGCCCTTGGCGTTCACCCCGGGCACTGTGGAGCGGACGGCGATCTTCGTGCGATGGCCCGCCTCACGGGCGATCGCGCCGATCTCCACGGTGCCGTCGGCGATCTCCGGCACCTCCAGCGCGAAGAGCTTCTTGACCAGCGCCGGGTGCGACCGGGACAGCGTGATCTGCGGCCCGCGCATGCCCTTGGCCACGTGCACCACGACGCAGCGGACCCGCTCGCCGTGCGCGTACCGTTCGCCGGGCACCTGCTCGGACTGCGGCAGCACGCCCTCCAGCTTGCCCAGGTCGACGCTGACGATGCCCTTCTCGGTACGCGTCTCGTGCGCCTGCACCACGCCGGTGACCAGGTCACCCTCGCGGCCGACGTACTCACCGAAGTGCACCTCGTCGGTGGCCTCCCGCAACCGCTGGAGGATCACCTGCTTGGCGGTCATGGCAGCGATCCGGCCAAAGTCGTGCGGAGTGTCGTCCCACTCCCGCACCAGGCTGCCGTCGGCGTCCATCTCCTGCGCGTACACCAGGGCGGCGCCCGACCTGCGGTCGATCTCCACCCGGGCGTGCGATTCGGCGCCGTCGGTGTGCCGGTAGGCGGTCAGCAACGCGGTCTCGATCGCCGCGAGAATCGTGTCGAACGGGATCTCCCGCTCGCGCTCGAGTGCGCGCAGCGCCGCGAGGTCGATGTTCACCTCTCCTCGTCCTCCACATCATCTTCGTCGTCGATGTCGTCTGAATCGTCGATCTCGTCGGAATCGTCCACGTCGTCGAACTCGTCGTCCGGCTCACCGAGTTCGGCGAGCCGGGTGAACTCGACCTGCACGCGGCCGGGGCCCAGTTGGGCGTACGCCCAGGTGGCGCGGCCGTCGTCGGTCTCCAGGTGCACGCCCTCGTCGTCGGCCGCGACCACCCGGCCGGTCAGTTGACGGTCACCGGCGGGCTGCTCGCCCCGCTGACCGGGCAGCGCGGCCGCGCCCCGGGCGGTGACCTTGACCAGTCGGCCCACGTTGCGCCGCCAGTGGCGGGGCAGGGTGAGCGGCCGGTCGACGCCCGGCGAGCTGACTTCCAGCTGGTACTCGCCGGCGACGATGTCGCCACCGGTCTCCTCCGCGGCGTCCAGCGCGGCCGAGACCGCGCGGGAGACGTGCGCGACGGCGTCCAGGTCGATCCCGCCGTCGGTGTCCACCATCACCCGCACCACGTGCCGGCGGCCGGCCCGGGAAACCGACAGGTCCTCCAGGTCGTAGCCGGCGTCGTTGACCACCGGCTCGATCACGGCCCGCAGTCGGTCCCGCCGGGCGGCGAGGTCACCGCCGCGGGGGCCCGCAGCACCGCGGGGTCGACCCGTCGGCCTGGTGGCACGGCCACGCTGCGTCATCTCCGCACCCTCTCCCTGGTCGACGGGGCCGGTCGTCCCGCCATGCCGGCACGCCACCGGAGTGGACACGCCGGTGGTTGCGCAGAGCGTAACGCGCCTGCCCGGCGGCGGACCGGGCGGCGCACCGACGCCGGTGCCCCCCGGACCGGCACGGATGGTGTTGACTTGGCCGGTGGGGATCGGCAGAACGACGCAGCGCGACCAAGCATCCGGACATTCCCGGCGAAAGCTCTTGAGTGCCGGGGCGCTGCTGGTGCTCGGCGGCGCCGTGACGCCGCTGACCGGCTGTGATCTTTTCGACCGCGACGACCAACCAGCCCCGCCGCCCGACCCGCTGCGGCCGATGGTGGACGAGTCGCTCGCTCTGGCCGCCGCGTACCGGGCGAGCGCGACCGCCCATCCCGAGCTCGCCGACCGGCTCAACCCGATCGCCGAGACGCACACCGCGCACGCCACCGAGCTGGCCCGGGTGATCGGTGTGACAGTGCCGTCGGCGGCCTCTGCCGCCCCGACCGCCGCCCCGGCCGCCGATCCCAGTGGCGCGCGCGCCGCTCTGCGGGCGCTGGAGAAGACCGCTCAGCAGTCCGCCACCGCCGCCTGCGCCGCGGCGCCCGCCGAGCGGGCGGCGCTACTCGGGTCGATCGTCGCCGCCCGGGCAACTCACCAGGAGGCACTGAAGTGAGGCAGCCGTCCGCCGGGGAGGCGCTCGCCGCCGCCCTGTCCGCCGAATACTCGGCCATCTACGCCTACGGACGGATCGGTGTCCGGCTCAGCGGGGCGGCGCGGGACGCGGCACGCCAGGCGGAGGCCGCGCACCGACGCCGGCGTGACGCGCTGGTGGTGCAGCTCACCACGGCCGGCGGCGTCGTCCCACCGGACCGCGCCGGGTACGCCCTGCCGTTCCCGGTCACCGATCGGGCGAGCGCCCTGCGGCTCGCCGCCGAGGTGGAGGAGCGCACGGCCGCGCACTGGCGAGCCGCCCTGGCGTCCACCACCGGCGCCGACCGGGACCAGGCGCTGGCCGCCCTTGTCGAGTACGCGGTGCGGGCCACCCGGTGGCGGAAGACGGCCGGGCAGACCCCGCTGACTGTCCCGTTTCCCGGTCGACCCACCTGAACCCGGTCCACTCCGGTTGCGGTGCGCATACCAGGTATGCATACTCCGTTGCCATGTCCATCCGTCACGGGTTGCTCGCCCTGCTCGAACGCGGCCAGATGTACGGCTACCAGCTGCGCGCCGCGTTCGAGGAGTCGACCGGCTCGACCTGGCCACTGAACATCGGGCAGGTCTACACCACGCTGTCCCGGCTGGAACGGGACGGTCTGGTGCGCCCGCTGCCGGAGAGCGAGGCCGGCCAACGCCCGTACGAGATCACCGACGCCGGCCGTGCGGACCTGGCGCTGTGGTTCGCCACCCCGATCAGCCGTAACGACCGACCCCGCGACGAGCTGGCGATCAAGTTGGCGCTGGCCCTGACCACCCCGGGGGTCGACGTGCGGTCGGTGGTGCAGGCCCAACGCAGCGCGACGATGCGGGCCCTTCAGGAGTTGACCCGGTTGAAGTACGGCAGCAACCGGCCGGAGGACCTTCCCTGGCGCCTCGTACTGGACTCGATGGTGTTTCAGGCCGAGGCCGAGGTGCGCTGGCTGGACCACTGCGAGACCAGTCTGGTCCGGCACCAACCCAGCGGCCCGGCGCCTCCCGCTCCCCGACCCGATGACGCTGTGGTGCGGGACGCGGCTCGATGGGCCGGCGAGGAGGCAAGACGGTGAGCGGATCGGACGACGCGGTGCTGGAGCTACGCGCCGTCCACCGCACCCACGGCGCCGGGCCGGCGGCGGTGCACGCGCTGCGCGGCGTCAGCCTGGTCGTCCGGCCCGGCGAGTTGGTCGCCGTGATGGGGCCGTCCGGCTCCGGCAAATCGACTCTGCTGGCTCTCGCCGGCGGGTTGGACCGTCCGACCGGCGGCGAGGTCCGGGTCGAGGGGCAACCGCTGGGGGCACTGGACCGCCGCGGGCTGGCCCAGTTGCGCCGCCGTCGGATCGGCTACATCTTCCAACAGCTCAACCTGCTGGGCAGTCTGAGCGCGCTGGAGAACGTGGCGCTCCCGTTGGAACTCGACGGGACCAGCGGACGTCGGGCCCGCGCACTGGCCATGGCCGCCCTCACCGAGGTGGGCCTGCCCGCGTTGGGTGACCGTTTCCCGGACCAGCTCTCCGGCGGGCAGCAGCAGCGGGTGGCGATCGCCCGCGCGCTGGTGGGCGAACGCCGGCTGGTCCTCGCCGACGAGCCCACCGGGGCGTTGGACTCCCAGACCGGCGAGGCGGTGCTGCACCTGCTGCGCCGCCGGATCGATGCGGGCGCCGCCGGAGTGCTGGTGACCCACGAGGCGCGGCACGCCGGCTGGGCCGACCGGGTGGTGTTCCTCCGCGACGGCGTGCTGGTCGACACGACGGCACCGCTGGGCAGTGTCGAGCAGCTGCTGTCCGGCAGCGACCGGTGACCACTCGCCGTCCGACGCGGGCCCCCGGTCGGGCCGAAACCGCGACGCCGCGGCCGGTCGCGCCGCCCGTCCCGGTCGGCCGGCGGCGGTTCGCCGAGCTGACCGGCTCCTGGCGGGCGGCCCTGCGGATCGCGCGGCGGGAGTCACGCCGGTCCCGGCGGCGGACCGCACTGGTGCTCGCGATGATCGCCATGCCGGTGGCGGCGCTGGCCTTCCTGGCGGCGAGCTACGACATGGCCGAGCTGACCCCACAGGAACGCGTCGACCGCCGGCTCGGCGTTGCCGACGCGCAGTTGCAGTGGATCGCCAACGCCCCGGTGGGGCAGGACGAGTGGGGTGAGGGCTGGTACACCCGCGACGGCGAACTCCCCGCGAAGGTCACCGCAGCCCAGCTGACCGCACTGCTCGGGCCGGGCAGCCGGGTCACCGAGGTGCGTCCGCACGTCCCGCTGACCCTGCGCGGCCCGCACCGCGACGAGGTGGTGAACGGCCGGGTGCTGGACCTCACCGACCCGCTGGCCCGTGGGCTGGTGCGGTTCCGGGCCGGTCGGGCGCCGCAGCAGCCCGGTGAGGTCGCTGTCAGCCCGAGGGCGCTGCGACGCCTGGACCTGCGCCTCGGCCACGCCGTGGCCGCCGCCGACGGCAGCAGGGCGTACACGGTGGTGGGGGTGGTCGAGTTCCCCGACGACCTCGGACCGGTGGTGGCGCTGCACCCGGGGGCCGCACCATCGACAGGTCCGGATCCGGACGGAGTCTGGTTGGCGGACGTGCCGGGCACCGTCGACGCAGCGCTGGTGTCCCGACTCAACGACCGTGGGGTGGTGGTCACGGCGCGACACCGGATCGGCTCGGCGACCGGAGCGGACCGGACGTGGCTCGGGTCGATCATGGGGGACAACCCGAACGACCTGGGCACCGGCGTCCTGATCGCCGGCCTCGGGTTGCTGGAGGTCGTCCTGCTGGTCGGGCCGGCCTTCGCCGTCGGCGTCCGGCGCCGCCGACGGGATCTGGCGCTCGTCGCGGTGGCGGGCGGGGACGCCGCCCAGCTTCGCCGGGTCGTGCTGGCCGACGGTGTGGTGCTGGGTGTGCTGGGGGCCGCCGCCGGCCTGCTGGTCGGCGTCGGCGCGGCGTTCGCCGGTCGCCCGCTGATGGAGCAGTACGTCTTCAGCGCCCGTTTCGGCGGCTACCGCTGCTGGCCGAGCGCGCTGGTCCTGCTCGGGGGCGTCGCGGTGCTGGCCGGGGTGCTCGCCGCGCTGGCACCGGCCTGGACCGCCGCCCGGCAGGACGTCAGCGCCGGGCTCGCCGGACGACGCACCCCAGCCAAATCCCCGGGCCGGTGGTTGGCCCTCGGGCTGGCGCTGGTGGTCGGCGGTGCGGGGCTGGCGGCGTTCGGGGCCACCCGGACTTCGCCGGCGGTGGTTCTCACCGGGCTGATCCTCGGCGAGTTGGGCCTGGTCTGCTGCACGCCCACGCTGCTCGGGGCTCTTGCCCGCCTCGGCCGGGTGTTGCCACTGGCACCACGGATCGCGCTGCGGGATGCCAGCCGCAACCGGGCCGCCGCGGCACCGGCCATCTGCGCCGTGATGGCCGCCGTCGCCAGCAGCGTCGCCCTCGGCGGATACCTGGCCAGCGACGGCGCCCGCGACGCGCGCTCCTACCGGCCGACGCTGCCGACCGGCCACGTCATGGTCAGCCCGGTCGGATCGGCCGGGCAGCCCACGCTGGCCCAGATCACCGACGCGGCCCGGAATCAACTCGGGGTCGGCGCGGTCGCCCCGGTGCAGACACCGAGCTGCGGGGCGGGGCGCACCGGCTACTGCGACATCGCACCAGTGCTCCCGCTGAACCGGGCCTGCCCCTGGCAGCCCGGCGTGCAACTTCCCGCGGCGCAGCGCCAGCAGGCCCGCGCCGATCCCCGCTGCCAGATCCGCGAGGCGGACTACTTCGGCGGCTACGTGGAACCCGGAGTCGACGACGGGACCGCACTCCCCCTGCTCACCGGCGTGGACCCGGCGACGACCGCCGCCGCCACGGCCGTGCTGCGCGCCGGTGGCGTGGTGGTGACCGACCCGCGCTACCTGCACGACGGCCTGGTGACCGTCCGGGTCACCGAGGTGGAGGCCGGGCTGGACGCGCCGATCACCGCCCACGACCTTCCGGGGTACGCGCTGCCGCGGGCCACCGGCCAGTCCCGTCTGCTGCTGTCCGCCGCCGCCGCCCGGCAACTCCGCCTGAGCTGGTCTCAGACCGGCTGGGTGATCGGCACCACGACCCCGCCCGACGAGGAGCAACAGGCCCGGTTCGCCGCCGTCCTGCGGCCATTCGGGACGCTCGCGCTGAGCGTGGAGAACGGCGGCGCCCCCCGCGACGTCTCACCGTTGCTCCTGTTGCTCGCGGCGGCGGCCGGGCTGATCACCGTGGGGGCGGCCGGGATCGCCACCGCGCTCGCCGCCGCCGAGGGACGCGCCGATCTGACCACTCTCGCGGCCGTCGGCGCGGCCCCAGCGGTACGCCGGCTGCTGGCGATCTGCCAGGCCGGGGTCATCGCCGGTCTCGGCTCGGTGCTGGGCATCGTGGCCGGCCTCGGCACCGCCGCGATCGTGCTGGTCTCGGTGAACCGGCAGTACGCCAGTGACTGGCCGGCATCGGATCCGTACCCCTTTCTGGTGCCGTGGCCCGCGCTCGGGGTCCTGGTGCTGGTGCCGGTGGTGGCGATGCTCGGGGCGGGCCTCTTCACCCGGGCCCGGCTGCCGATCGAACGGCGACTGGACTGACCGATGCGCCGGGCGACCGAAAGGCGACCGCGCAGGGGTGCCGCCGGGGCCGGGCAGCCGGCAGACTGATCGGCGTGTCAGTGCTGGGGAGAGTCACCCGTCGGCTCGGTCATCATCGGTGGTTCGGCAAGGCGGCGCGTCTGCTGGTCCCCGCCGACCGGGTGGTCGGTCGCCTCACCCGGGGCCGGGTGGTCGCGCTGGGCCTGATCCCGTCCCTGGTGATCACCACGACCGGCCGCCGTTCCGGTAAGCCCCGCAGCAATCCGCTGGTCTTCGTGCCTGACGGCGACGCGTTCGTGGTGATCGGCTCCAACTGGGGGCAGACCCAGCACCCCGGTTGGGCGATGAACCTGCTCGCCGATCCCACCGCCGAGGTGGACGTGAAGGGGCGGCGGGTCGCGGTGCGGGCCGAGTGGGCGTCCGGCGCCGAACGGGAGCGGTTGTGGCAGTTGCTGGTCACCGAGTGGCCCGCGTACCGCACGTACGTGCAGCGCGCCGGCGGCCGGGAGATCCACATCTTCCGGCTGGCCCCGACCGGGCGCGGCGCGCCCGACGGTCCGCCGACGGCTGGCTAGGCTGACGCTCGGTAGTCAAGGCGAGGTGGTCCCGTGAGCGCGAGGAGTGAGCCGGGGTTGCGAGCCCCGCAGCCGCGAACAGAGTCGGTCCCGTGAGCGCGAGGAGTGAGCCGGGGTTGCGAGCCCCGCAGCCGCGAACAGAGGCGGTCCCGTGAGCGCGAGGAGTGAGCCGGGGTTGCGAGC
>NZ_JBEXGE010000003.1:279481-307333 GCF_040607155.1 Micromonospora sp. NPDC005324
CGAGCCCCGCAGCCGCGAACAGAGGCGGTCCCGTGAGCGAGCAGGCCGGTGTCGACCGGGGCGTCGACGATCGACGGTGGACGGTCGCGGAGCAGGTCGCCGAGGCGGTCCGACGGCGGTTCCCGGCCGATGCGCTCGCGATCGCTGTGCACGGGCCCCTGGCGCACGGTGACGACGACGGCGGCGGGGACCGCGAGGCGGGCATGCTGGTGGTCACCTATCGGCCGGGGACGGGCCCGCCGCCGGCGACCCGGCGGGTGGACGGGGTGCTCGTCGACCTGACCGTGGCCGCCGCCGAGGACTACCTGGCCCAGGCCCGGGTGCTCTCCCCGCTATGGCCGCTGACCGCCGACCGGTACGTCACCACGCAGGCGTTGCACGATCCGACGGGCTGGTTGCGGACGCTGCGCGACGAGCATCTCGGCCGGCTGGCTCGGGCCCGGCCGGCGGAGTTCAGCACCGCGGCCCGGCAGGCGTGGTACAGGGGCAGCGCGGCGCACTCCCGGGCGGCCCGGCTCGCCGAGTGGTACGAAACCGATCAGGCTCTGCTGATGCTCGGTGAGGCCCGGCTGGCGGCGGCCACGGTGACCGGTCTACTGAGTCGCACCTACTTCCGTGACCCGGGAGACGCGGTGCGGCGCACCGGGTTGGCCGGGGCGGACATGACCGAGGTGGGTGTGGTGCTGGCCCGGCAGGCCGAGGAGTTGGCCGCCCGTGGTCGCGCGGTCGACGGCACGATCGACGAGCTGCTCAGCACCTGAGGCGCGTCACAGCCCGCCCGGTACGCCGATCAGCGAGCCGATCAGGTAGGTGGCGCCGGCCGCCGCGGCGCCCAGCAGCAGCTGGCGCAGACCGCTGGTCCACCAGGGACGGTTGGTGAAGCGGGCCACCACGGCACCGGCGGCGAACAGCCCGAGCCCGCCGACGGCGAGCGCCAGCCACAGCACCGTGGCGCCGAGCAGGTACGGCAGCAGCGGGACCAGCGCACCGACCGAGAAGAACAGGAACGACGAGATCGCCGCGGCCCACGGGCTGGGCTGGTCGTCGGGGTCGACGCCCAGCTCCTCGCGGACGTGCACCCGCAGCGCCTCCTCCGGGTCGCGCCGCACCGCCTCGGCGACCTGGGTGGCGAGGTCGCGGGGCAGACCCCGGGCCACCCACGCGTCGGCCAACTCCCGGGCCTCCGCCTCGGGGTGCCGTTCCAGTTCCCGTCGCTCCTTGGCCACCTCGGCGGCGACCTGCTCGTTGGCGGAGCGCACGCTGGTGTACTCGCCGAGCCCCATGGAGATCGCACCGGCGACGAGGCCGGCGCTGCCGGTGAGCACGATGCTGCGCGGCGACACCCCGCCACCGCCGACGCCGGCGATCAGGGCGATGTTGGTGACCAGGCCGTCCATCGCGCCGAAGACGGCCGGGCGAAGCCAGCCGCCGGAGACGTCCGCGTGGTGCGCCTCGCGTAGCGCCGCCGGGGTGTCGGTCACGGCGCCTGCCCTTCGTTCGCGACTGCGGGACTTCGCTTCGCTGCGTTCCTCGCGCTCACGGAAGGGTCAGGATCTCGTGGCCGTCGTCGGTCACCACGATGGTGTGCTCGAACTGCGCCGTCCACTTCCGGTCCTTGGTGACCACTGTCCACCCGTCGTCCCACATGTCGTACTGGTAGGTGCCGAGGGTGATCATCGGCTCGATGGTGAACGTCATGCCCGGCTCCATGATGTCGGTGGGGCGCGGGCTGTCGTAGTGCGGCACGTAGAGGCCGCTGTGAAAGGTCTCGCCGATGCCGTGGCCGGTGAAGTCGCGGACCACGCCGTAGCCGAACCGCTTGGCGTACGACTCGATGACCCGGCCCACCACGTTGATCTGGCGGCCCGGGGCGACGGCGCGGATGCCGCGCATCATCGCCTCGTGGGTCCGCTCGACCAGCAGCCGGGCCTCTTCGCTGACCTCGCCGACGCAGAAGGTCGCGTCGGTGTCACCGTGCACCCCACCGATGTACGCGGTCACGTCGACGTTGATGATGTCGCCGTCATGGAGGACCGTGGTGTCCGGGATGCCGTGGCAGACGACCTCGTTGAGGCTGGTGCAGCAGGACTTCGGGAAGCCCTTGTAGCCCAGCGTCGACGGGTACGCGCCGTGGTCGCAGAGGAACTCGTGCACCACCTTGTCGATCTCGTCGGTGGTCACGCCGGGCTTGCAGTGCTCGCCGGCGAGCTGGGTCGCCTGGGCGGCGAGCCGGCTGGCGATCCGCATCTTCTCGATGGTCTCCGGCGTCTGCACGTGCGAGCCACGCCACTCCTGCGGGCGCGCCTTTCCCACGTACTCCGGTCGGGCGATCTGGGATGGCACCGGTCGCATCGGGGAGAGCGTGCCTGGTGTCAGCGGCGGACGGACGGTCATGCCGCAAGCCTATCGCCGGGGCCGCTGGTGACCCGCGCCACGGCCGCCCGGTGGAGGTTGTTGCCCTGCCAGGGTGGCTGTGCCATGGTGTCAGCGTGGATCAAGGGGGAGCACCGCCCGTCTTCTCCGCCAGCGCCGAGATCGACGGTGACCACCTCCACGTCGTGGTGGCCGGCGAGGTCGACATGGCGACCGCGGACACGATGCTCCAGACGGCGCTACGCGAGCCCGCCGGGGAGATCACTCTCGACCTGAGTGCTGTCACCTTCTTCGACTCGGCCGCCATCCACGCCCTGGTCCGGCTCGCCCAGCAGTTTCCGGGGCGGCTCACCGTTCGTCCGTCCCGGCAGGTCCGTCGGGTGCTGGAGATCTCCGGCCTCGGCGAGCAGGGCTGGCTCGACCCGGCCTAGGGTCGGCCGCCGCCGGGCGTGCGGTCAGTCCTGCAACTGCCGGCGCAGCGTCACCTCGGTGCCCTCAGCGGTACGCCGTACCGACAGCTCGCCCAGCGCTCTGATGAGGTCCAGGCCCCGGCCCCGGAAGCCGGAGCCGGTCGACTCCCGCCACTGCCCGCTGTCGCGCACCGTGGCCGTCACCGTCCGATCCTCGATGGCCACCTCCACACTGATCATGGCCTCGGCCGGGTGGACCGGGTGCTCGATGGCGTTGGCGGCGGCCTCGGAGACGGCGACGGTCAGGTCGAACAGGTCGGTCTCGCCGACGGAGTGCGCGACCAGGAAGTCCTCCAGACGCTTCCGCAGCACGCTGAGCCGGGTCGGGTCCGCCGGTAGCCGCAGCGCGAAGCGGTCCAGCTCCGCCGCCTCCAGGGCGAGGACCGCCACGTCGTCGCGGCGTGGCCGTCCGGTGACCCGCTCGACGACCGCGTCGATCAGGTCCACCACGTGTTCGCTCGCGGTGGCCGCGTCGACGCGGAGCTGGGCCAGTGCGGCATCGATGCCGAGCTGACGGTCCTCGATCAGCCCGTCGGTGTAGAGCAGCAGTCGAGTGCCGGCCGGCAACTCGCCCTCGACCGACTCGTACGTCGCTCCGGGGAGCGCGCCGACCGGTGGACCGAGTGCCCGGTCGTGCAGGAACGCCACGTCGCCTCCGGTGATCAACAGTGGGGACGGGTGACCGGCGCTCGCGTACCGCAGCCGACCGGTGCGGGGGTTGAACAGCAGGCAGACCACTGTCGCGAAGGAGCGGCCCTCGGTGGAGCCGACCAGCCGGTTGAGCCGGGTCAGCGACTCACCCGGATCGAAGCCCTCCAGCACGTACGCCCGCAGTGCGTTGCGCAGTTGCCCCATCGCCGCAGCGGCCCGGACGCCCTTACCGACCACGTCGCCGATGACCAGCACCAGCTCGTCGCCGTTCAGCGCGATCGCGTCGTACCAGTCGCCGCCGACTTCGACGTCGGCGCTGCCGGGCAGGTAACGGCTGGCCAGCACCGCGCCGGGCAGGTGGGGCAGCGAGCGGGGCAGCAGGCTGTGCTGAAGGGTGGTGGCGATGCGGTGTTCGGCCTCGTAGAGCTGGGCGTTCTCCAGTCGCACTCCGACGAGCCGGGCCAGCTGGGTCAGTGCGGCGTCGTCGGCCTGCGCCTCGTCGCCGGTCGCCCGCCAGACCTGCAACTCACCGAGCTGCTTGCCGGTGGTGCCGGTCAGCTCGCCCACGAAGGACGGGTCGGTGGCGGTGGTGCCACCGCCGTCCGCCTCGAAGCGCGCCTCCGCCGCGGTGACCACCACCCGAGCCGCCTCGGCGAGGTTCAACGCGTGCCGGGCGGCGACCTGGAGCACGTCGGCGGTGGATCGGGCGGTGTTCACCGCCACCGCCGCGTCGGCCAGCGCCCGGAGTCGGCGGATGATCTGCCCACGCAGCTGGCCCAGCTCGACGTTGGCCCGCACCCGGGCGATCAGCTCCTGCGCGGTGAACGGCTTGGTGAGGTAGTCGTCGGCGCCGACGGCGAGACCGGCGACGGCCTCCGCGGAGCCGGCGCGGGCGGAGAGCAGCACGATCGGCACATGCCGGGTACGCGGGTCCGCGCGCAGCGCGCTCACCAGCCCGAACCCGTCCAGCCGAGGCATCATCACGTCGGTGAGCACCAGATCGAACCCACCCTCGCGGGCCAGCGGCAGGGCGTCGAGCCCGTCGTTCGCGGTGACCACGTCCCAGGTCGGGGAGAGCAGCCGAGTGATGTGCTCCTGCAGGTCGGCATTGTCGTCGACGACCAGGATCCGGCCGGCCGAGGTGCCCTTCGGCGGCTGACGGTCGAGTGCGGGTGTCGACGCGACACCGGCCCACAGCGCGGTCTCCGCCACGAAGAGCCGGGCCTGCTCGGGCTCACCCACCGGCAGCGGGTCGAACGCCGCCACCCGGTCCGCCGGCAGGTGGGCCGAGCCGAACGGAACTGTCACCGTGAAGGTGCTGCCCACGTCGACCCGGCTGGTCAACCCGACCTCACCGCCGTGCATCTCGACCAGTTCCCGGACCAGCGCGAGGCCGATGCCGGTGCCTTCGTGGGTGCGGGCCCGCACCCCGGGGACCCGGTGGAACCGTTCGAAGACGTGCGGCAGCTCGTCCGCCACGATGCCGATGCCGGTGTCCGTCACCTCCAGCCGGGCCGCGCCGTCGACCGCCCGGATCCGCACCCGGATCTCGCCGTCGAAGGTGAACTTGACAGCGTTCGAGACCAGGTTGAGGACGATCTTCTCCCACATGTCCCGGTCGACGAAGACCGGCGTCGGCAGCGGCGGACAGTCCACCACCAGTCGCAACCCGGCCCGGTCGGTGGCCGAGCGGAAGGTGCTGGCCAGCCGGGCGGTGTAACCGGCGAGGTCGGTCGGCTGGTAGCGGGCGGCGAGCCGACCGGACTCCAGTCGGGAGAAGTCCAGCACGGTGTTGACCAGCTTGAGCAGGCGCAGCGCGTTGCGGTGCATCATGGTGAGCCGGTCGGTTTCGGCGGCGGGCAGCTCCGGGTCGGCCAGCATGTCCTCCAGCGGGCCGAGCACCAGGGTCAATGGGGTGCGGAACTCGTGGCTGACGTTGGCGAAGAAGTTGGTCTTCGCCCGGTCCAGCGCGGCCAGCTCGGCGGCGCGGGCACGCTCCTGCTCGTACGCCCGCTGGGTGCCGACCGCCCGGGAGATCTGGGCGGCGACCAGGCCGAGGAAGTCGCGGTAGTCGTCGCCGAGCGGCAGCTGACGGGCCACGCCGACGACCAGCGCGCCGACGGTCTGGTTGGTCGCCGTGAGCGGCAGCACGAGCGCCTGGTCGGCGGCGTCGACCGGCAACACGTCGAGCAGAGCGGCCACTTCGATCGTGGCGGGCGCGCCGTCGGCGGTCAGCCGGGCCGACACCTGCGCTGTGACATCGACCGCGGGCGGAGTGGTGCCGGTGCAACCGGCCAGTGTGAGCTGGTCGTTGTCGTCGGTCAGATAGATCAGGGCGAACGGCACGTCCGCCCGGTGCCGGCCGAGCACCCCGGCGGCGGTCCGGCCCAGCTCCGTGGCGCTGCCGATGTCGCTCAGCTCCGCGCCCAGCTCGGACAGCGCTCGCAGCCGGCGCTCGCCGAGCACCCGCCCGGTGGTCTCGCTGACGATGCAGTAGACGCCACTGACCGAGCCGTCGTCACCGCGGATCGGGTCGTACGAGACGTTGAAGTAGGTCTGCTCGACAAAGCCGTGACGGTCCAGCAGGAAGGGATGGTCCTCGCCCCGGTAGGAGCGGCCGGCGCTGCGGACGTCGTCGAGCAGCGGACCGAGCACCGCCCAGGTCTCCGCCCAGTTCGAGCGGGCCGGTTGGCCGATCACGTCCGGGTGTTTGCCGCCGATGGTCGGCCGGTAGGCGTCGTTGTAGAAGGCCAACTGCTCGTCGCCCCAGAACATGACGATCGGCGCGCTGGAGGCGAGCATCATCGCTACCGCGTTGGAGAGCGCCGGGGGCCACTGACCGGGCTCACCCAGCGGGCCGGAGGACCAGTCGAAGGAGGCCAGCCGCTCGCCCATCTCGCCGCCGGCCGCGAACGCGGCGGCCAGCATCGGTGGGGTCTCGCGGCCGGACAGGGCGGGATGCCCGATGTCCGCGCCCCCCTGGGCCGAGCTCATGCAGCCTCCCGCTCCGGCCGTACCCCTCGACCGTTGATCTTCACCCGCCGTGCTCGGACTTGTACCCCAGCGGACCAGCAACGTAACGCATCACGAGCGATGGACGCTGTTTACGTACGCCGGAGCCGTCGGGCACCGGACAGCGCGGATGGACGGCGGCGTCGAACGGCGGTGGCGGGAACGCTCTGACGAGTCAGAAGACCGGCAGTCCGTCGATGCTTGCCGCGTTCTTGGTGGCCCGGTAGACGACCAGATCATCGGCGCTACGACGGGAGTGTGAGGTGAGTAACAGATCGCGTTCGGCCCGGAAGTCCATCAGAGGCACCGCGTATCCGCAGGAGTCACTGACCCGCTCCACGTCGACAGTGATGACCGCCCGGACGGCGTGCACGTCCGGCGGCGCGGGAAACTCGGCGAGCCGATCAGCGAAGGCGTCCTCGGTCACCGCGACGCTGCTGCCCCGACCATGCAACCGGACGATCTTCGGCGGGCCGTCGAAGGCACAGAACATCAACGTGATCCGGCCGTTGTCCCGCAGGTGGGCGATGGTCTCCGCGCCACTGCCGTGATAGTCGAGGTAGGCCACCCGGTGCGGGCTGAGGATCACGAACGTGCCCCGCATGCCCTTCGGTGACACGTTGACGTGCCCCTCGACCCCGGACGGGGCGGTCGCCACGAAGAAGAGCGGCTGGGCCACGATGAAGTCACGCAGTCGAGCGTCGATCTCGGGATAGACCTTGCCCATGCGCCGATCCTCCCACCGGTGCCATCGACGGGCGGGGGCGATCTCCGTCACACCCGCCGGCCGGCGGCCCGCACCAACGCCGTGATCGGGCGGGGATCCGACTCGTTCTCCGGATGCCACTGCACCCCGAGTACGAACGGCAGGGCCGGGTCCTCCACCGACTCGACCACGCCGTCCTCCGCCCAACCGGTCACCGTGAGCCGGCCCGGATCGGCGACCGCCTGGTGGTGGTACGAGTTGACCTGGTCGACCCCGGCCAGCACCGAGGCGGCCAGGCTCCCCGGCGCGAACCGCACCGCGTGCGCCCCGTACACGCCGGGCGCCGGCCGGTGCGCGTCGTGACCCACCACGTCGGGCAGGTGCTGGTGCAGGGCGCCGCCGTACGCGACAGCGAGCAACTGCATCCCCCGACACACACCCAGCACCGGCACCCCGGCGGCGAGCGCGGCGGCCAACAGTGTCAGCTCGCCGGCGTCCCGGTCCGGCCGGTCCTCGGTGCGCGGGTCGAGCGGCTGGCCGTACCGCCCCGGGCCGACGTCCGCGCCGCCGGCCAACAGCAACCCGTCGAGGACGGCCACCACGTCCGCGTCCACGTCGTCCGGCGGCAGGACCACCGCCCGGCCACCCGCGGCCGCCACCGCCCGCGAATACGCCTCCGGCACCAGCACCGCCCGCACGCCCCGCCAGGCCGCCCAGTCGGCGGGCTCGACGTACGCGCTGATCCCGATCAGCGGCCTCCTCGTCACAGGGCTAGCCCGGTTCGCGACTGCGGGGCTCGCAAAACCGGCTCACTCCTCGCGCTCACAGGGGAGTGACGTAGGCGCCGGTGATCCCGCCGTCGACCACGAACTGCGCGGCGGTCATGAACGAGGCGTCGTCGCTGGCCAGGAACGCCACAGCGGCGGCGATCTCCTCCGGTTGCCCGAAGCGACCCATCGGCACGTGCACCAGCCGACGGGCGGCCCGCTCCGGGTCGGCCGCGAAGAGCTCCAGCAGCAACGGTGTGGCCACCGGGCCGGGGCAGAGGGCGTTGACCCGGATGCCCTCGCGGGCGAACTGCACACCCAGCTCCCGGGTCATCGCCAGCACCCCGCCCTTGCTCGCGGTGTACGCGATCTGCGACGTGGCCGCACCCATCAACGCCACGAACGAGGCCGTGTTGATGATCGAGCCCTTGCCCTGTCGACGCATGTGCGGAATGGCGTACTTGCAGCACAGGTAGACGCTCGTGGTGTTGACCCGCAGCACCCGCTCCCACGCGTCCAGGCCGGTGTCCAGGATGGAGTCGTCGTCCGGTGGTGAGATACCGGCGTTGTTGAACGCGACGTCCACCCTGCCGTGCCGGTCGGCCACCCCGTCGAACAGGTCGCGTACCGCCGACTCGTCGGCCACGTCGGTGGCCACGAACTCGCCGCCGCACTCCTCGGCGGCCTTCGCCCCGGCCGCCGCGTCGATGTCCACGCAGACCACCCGGGCCCCCTCGGCGGCGAACCGCCGCACGGTGGCCAACCCGATGCCACTGCCCGCTCCGGTGACCACTGCCACCCGGTCCTGCAACCGACCCTGCACTGGCGTCACTCCTCTGTCGCGATGAACACGTTCTTGACGTCCGTGAAGGAGTGCAGCGCGTCCGGGCCCAGCTCACGGCCGAGCCCGGAGCGCTTCATCCCGCCGAACGGGGTCCAGTAGCGCACCGAGGAGTGCGAGTTGACGCTGAGGTTGCCAGAGTCGACGGCACGGGCCAGGCGCAGGGCCCGACCCACGTCCCGGGTCCAGATCGAGCCGGACAGGCCGTACTCGGTGTCGTTGGCGAGCCGGACCGCTTCCGCCTCGTCGTCGAACGGCAGCACCGAGACGACCGGGCCGAAGATCTCCTCCCGCCAGTGCCGATCGGCCGGCGAGTCGGCCAGCAGCACCGTGGGCGCGTGCCAGAACCCGCTGCCGTCGGGGCAGGAGCCGGTGAAGGCGACAGTCGCACCGGCGAGGTGACCGGCGACCCGGTCCCGGTGGGCGGCGGAAATCAGCGGGCCCATCTCGGCGGTGTCGCGGGACGGGTCCTCGACGCGTACCGCGCGTACCGCCGGTTCGAGCAGTTCCAGGAACCTGTCGTACACCGAACGCTGGACCAGGATCCGCGACCGTGCGCAGCAGTCCTGGCCGGCGTTGTCGAAGACCGCGCCCGGCGCGGTAGCGGCGGCGCGTTCCAGGTCGGCGTCGGCGAACACGATGTTCGCGCTCTTGCCGCCCAACTCCAGGGTGAGTCGTTTCACCTGGGCGGCGCAGCCGGCCATGATCCGGGTGCCGATCTCGGTGGAGCCGGTGAAGCAGATCTTGCGGACCGCCGGGTGGCTGACGAACCGCTCCCCCACCACCGAGCCCTCACCCGGGATGACGGTGAAGACGCCGTCGGGCAGGCCCGCCTCGCGGGCCAGTTCGGCCAGGCGCAGCGCGGTCAGCGGGGTCAGTTCGGCGGGCTTGAGCACCACCGTGTTGCCGGCGGCGAGCGCCGGGGCGAACCCCCAGGCGGCGATCGGCATCGGGAAGTTCCACGGCACGATCACGCCAACCACACCGAGTGGCTCGTGGAAGGTGACGTCCAACCCGCCGGGCACCGGGATCTGCCGCCCGGTCAACCGCTCGGGCGCGCCGGCGTAGTAGTCCAGGACGTCGCGGACGTTGCCCGCCTCCCAGCGGGCGTTGCCGATGGTGTGCCCGGAGTTGCGCACCTCCAGCGCGGCCAACTCGTCCAGATGAGCGTCGACGACGGTGGCGAACCGCCGCAACAACCGCGCCCGATCCCCCGCCCCCACCTGACGCCAGGTCTCGAATGCCGCGGCAGCGGCGGAGATCGCCGCGTCAACCTCGCCCACCGAGGCCGCGGCAACCTCCCGAAACCCCACCCCGCGAGCCGGGTCCACCAGAACCGTCACACCCTCACCCCATCCTCACGTGGTCAGAGGCGTTCGAAGCCACGGGTCAGCTCCCAGTCCGTCACCGCGGCGTCGAAGGCGGCCAGCTCGACTCTCGCCTGGTTGGCGTAGTGGGCCACCACCTCGGGGCCGAACGCCTCCCGGGCCGCAGTGGATTCTTCCCAGAGGGCCAGGGCGTCGCGCAGGGTGCCGGGGACGCGCTCGGCCTCCGGGTCGTCGTACGCGTTGCCGGTGCACTCCGCGCCCAGCTCCAGCTCGCCGTCGATGCCGTGCAGCGCCCCGGCGACCAGCCCGGCGATCGCCAGGTACGGGTTGACGTCGGCACCGGGCACCCGGTTCTCCACCCGCATGCCCTGCCCGTGCCCGACCACCCGCAGCGCGCAGGTGCGGTTGTCGACACCCCAGCGCAGCGCGGTCGGGGCGAACGACCCCGGCTGGTAACGCTTGTAGGAGTTGATGTTCGGGGCGAAGAGCAGGCTGAACTCCCGCATGGTGGCGAGCAGCCCGGCGAGCACCCGCTGCCCGGTCTGCGAGAGGTGCGCCGGCCCGTCGCCGAGCATCGCCGACGAGCCGGAGGAGTCGCGCAATGAGAAGTGGATGTGGCAGGAGTTGCCCTCCCGCTCGTTCGGCTTGGCCATGAAGGTGATCGCCATCCCCTCCTGGGCGGCGATCTCCTTGGCGCCGTTCTTGTAGATCACGTGGTGGTCCGCGCAGGCCACCGCCTCGTCGTACCGGAAGGCAATCTCGTGTTGCCCGAGGTTGCACTCGCCCTTGGCGCTCTCCGGGGTGAGCCCCGCGCCGGCCATCTCGACGCGGATGCGGCGCAGCAGCGGCTCCACCCGGGCGGTGCCGAGCAGCGAGTAGTCGACGTTGTACTGGTTGGCCGGGGTGAGGTCGCGGTAGCCACGCTGCCAGGCGTCCTCGTACGAGTCGCGGAACAGCACGAACTCCAACTCGGTGCCGGCGTACGCGGTCAGCCCGTGCTCGGCCAGCCGGTCCAGCTGCCGGCGCAGGATCTGTCGGGGCGAGGCGACCACGTCACCCGAGCCGTCGAGCCAGGTCAGGTCGGCCAGCAGGAGGGCGGAGCCGGGCTGCCAGGGCATCCGGCGCAGGGTGGCGAAGTCCGGCACCATCGCGAAGTCGCCGTAGCCGCGTTCCCAGCTCGACATCGCGTACCCGTCGACGGTGTTCATGTCGACGTCCACGGCGAGCAGGTAGTTGCAGCCCTCGCTGCCGTTTGTCACCACCTGGTCGAGGAAGAAGGGCGCGTGGAACCGCTTGCCCTGCAGCCGGCCCTGCATGTCGACGAGGGCCAGCACCACGGTGTCGATCTCGCCCTCGGCGACGGCGACCCGCAGTTGTTCCAGCGTGAGCGGAGCTTTCCTCATTCGCGGGCCTCCATCACCAAGGTCTACTGGCAAACCGGATCACCGTCAATGCCCCCGGCGGCACGTGCGGCAAACCCGGCGGGACGGGCGGCGCCGCCCGTCCCGCCGGGTGCCGATCAGACCGGGCCGTCGGCCGCTGCCGGGTCGGCCGCCACCGCGGGTTCCTCGACGGTACGAACCGGGCCGGTGAACCACTTGCGGGCCGAGGCGTACCACCAGACGGCGACCACCAGTAGCACCCCGCCGACGGCGAGCGGCGCATAATTCACCGCCGAACAGGTGAACCCGTCGTTGCCGGGCACCCCGGCGGGCACGATCGGCAGCACGAAGTAGACGGCGATGATCGCGATCTCGATCACCGCGATCCAGCCGAGCAGCTTGTACTTGCGGCCCAGCGTCCACGGCCCGGGGACGAACCGGTCGCCCATCCGCAGCCGGAGCGCGATCGGGATGAGGAACGACAGGTAGAGCCCGAGCACCGCGACGGAGACGACAGCGTAGAAGGCGATCGGGATACCGGCGGAGCTCTCGTACAGCGCCGGCAGGGTCAGCACCAGGCCGGCCGCTGTGGCGCCGATGATCGCGTTGACCGGGGTGCCGTTGCGGTCGACAGTGGACCACAGCCGCCATCCGGGTACGGCACGGTCCCGGCTGAACGCGTACGCCATCCGGCTCATCGAGGTTACGCAGCTCATGCCGCAGAAGAACTGGCCGATGGTCGAGATGATGATGACGATCTTGAAGAAGACCGGGGTCAGCGCCGACTCAAAGATGGCGCCGGAGAAGCCGCCCGCGGCGTTGACCGCCTCGACGTCGGTGGCCGCGAAGAGGAACGCCAGCAGCAGGATCCAGCCGCCGACCGCCGAGTAGAAGATCGACTGCCAGAGTCCGCGGGCCGCGGCCTGTGAGGCGCCCCGGGTCTCCTCGGAGACGTGCGCGCAGGCGTCGAAGCCGGTGATCGTGTACTGGGTCAGCAGGAAACCCAGCGGCAGCACGTAGAACCAGAACGTCAGCCCGCCGATGTCCCCGTCACCGAAGCCGGAGTTGTTGAACCGCTCGGTGAACACGAACTGGAAGCTCTGGTGGTTGTCGGGCACGAAGACCAGGATGGCCACCACGACGGCCGCGCCGGCCACGTGCCACCAGACCGAGACGTTCTGGAGTACGTCGATGATCCGGTGCCCGAAGATGTTGATCAGCCCGTGCAGCACCAGGATGATCACGAAGAGGATGAACGCCTGACGCAGCGTCCCGGCCCAGCCGTCGAAGAGCGCCGACAGGGTGAGGTTGAGGAACGTCGCACAGCCGTAGTCGACCGAGGCGGTGACCGCCACCAGACCGATCAGGTTCAGCCAGCCGGTGAACCAGCCGTGCACCGGGCGGCCCATGGTGGCCGCCCACCAGTAGATCCCACCCGCTGTCGGGTACGCCGACACCAGCTCCGCCATGCAGAAGCCGATGATCAGGATGAACAGCGAGATCAGCGGCCAGCCCCAGGAGATGGCGACCGGCCCGCCGTTGTTCCACGCCTGACCGAATGTGGTGAAACAGCCGGCCAGGATCGAGATGATCGAGAAGGAGATGGCGAAGTTGGAGAAGCCACTCCACTTACGGCGCAACTCCTGTTTGTAGCCGAGTTCGGCGAGCCGCCGGGCATCGTCGTCCACAGGTTGCTCGGCGGTCGGCACGGGCGTCGTGGCCACTGCACACCTCCCTGAGGTGGTTCCGCGTGCGAGTGGGCAAAGTGTCGACCCGGCCGATCAAGGCGGTCAATACGTAGTCGGTGCGGATCTCACCGCCGTCGGGCTAATTGCGTTGCCGACCGGCCGCCCCGGCCGGCATCCTGGACCAGTGACCAGGCCCGACAAGGGCCCAACCCGGGCGCTCGGACCGCCCGACCCGGTGGCGCGGGGCACGCCTCTCTCTCACGTACGGCCACTCCGCCGTACCCGAAAGTGCCCCGCGCCCCATTCCCCTCACTCCCCCCCGCCCCGCCCCGCCCCGCCCCCGCCCGCGCCTCCGCCCCCCGCCGCGCCGATCTTGCACTTTCGGTTGTCGATATCGGCGGGATGTCCCATATGCCGGCGCAGTAAGTGCAAGATCGCGGGGCCGGGCCGGGCCGGGCCGGGGCGGGGCAGGCCGGGGCAGGGCCGGGGGGTCAGGTCAGGAGGAGGCCGGCTACCCAGAGAGCCGCGACCACGAGGCCGGCCAGGAACTCCACCAGCATCGACAGGCCGGCGGCCTTCAGGGCCTGCACTGTGGAGGGCCACGCGAGCTGGTTGCTGCCCAGCCGGAGCCGTTCGGCCGCCCACACCCCGGCGACGAAGCCGAGCACCAGACCGACGACCGGCACCACGAAGAAGCCGATGATGCCGAGCGCCCCACCGGCGAGCAGCGTGGACGTCGGCACACCGGTGCGCTTCAGGTTCCGCCCCGGCCACGCGTACTTGATCACGGCGCCTCCCCCGGCGACCAGTGTGGCGGCGGCGAACACCGCCCAGCCACCCAGGCCGGCGCCGCCGAAGACCGCCCAGAGCAGCACGCCGCCCCAGCACAGCGGCAGCGCCGGCAGACCGGGCACCACCACGCCGGCCAACCCGGCCAGGATGGCCAGCCCGGCCACCACGGTCACCGCCGTCTGCGAGTCCGTCAGGTCCACGCCGCCACCCTCCGTCGCCACCCTCCGGATCGAAACGATCCCTCACTCACGCCAGCACTCCGCTTCGCGCCACGCTGCTGCCTGCTGGTGCGCTCGCTCACGCCAACACTCCCCTGCCGCGCAGCCTGGCCGTGATCACGTCGGCCGGGGCCGGCGCACCGAAGTACCGGCCCTGCCCGGTGTCGCAGCGCAGCGCCCGCAGCCGTTCCGCCTGCACGCCGGTCTCCACCGCCTCGGCCGTGACCCACAACTCCAGGGCGTGCGCCAACCGGACCAACGCGTCGACGATCCGTTCGTCGCGGTGGTCGGCCACCACGTCGGTCCCGTCCGCGCGGATGCCCTCGACGAACGGACCGGCGAGCTTCAGGCAGTGGATCGGCAACCGGCGCAGGTACGCCAGGTTGGAGTACCCGGTGCCGAAGTCGTCCACTGCCAGCCGGACGCCGAGCGCGGCGAGCCGGTGCAGGCTGCGCAGGGGTTCGCCGGCGCTGCCCATCACGGCGCTCTCGGTCAGCTCCAGTTGGAGCAGCTCCGCGGGCAGCCCGCTGGTCTGCAACGCGTCGGCGACGGTGTCCACGATGGCCGGTTCGTCGGCCTGCCGGGCGGCCAGGTTGACGCTGACCACCAGCCTGGCGTCGGGGAACTCCCGCCACCACCGTTCGGCGTCTTCGCACGCCCGTCGCAGCACCCACTCGCCGAGCCGGACGATCAGGCCGGTCTCCTCGGCCAGGCCGATGAACCGGTCCGGCCCGATCAGGCCCAGCTCCGGATGCTCCCAACGCACCAGTGCCTCCACGGCGAGCATGGTGCCCTCCAGCAGCGACACGATCGGCTGGTAGTGCAGCACGAACTCGCCCCGGTCCAGTGCGGCTGGCAGCCCGGCGACCAGCGCCGAGCGGGCGATGTCCCGGGCGCCACGCTCCGGGTCGTAGACCGCCCACCGGCCCCGCCCCGCCGCCTTGGCCCAGTAGAGCGTGGTGTCCGCGGCCTTCATCAGCTCGGACGCGCTGGTCTCCGAGGCCGGGCACTGCACGATGCCCACACTGGCCGAGACGGCCAACTGGTGCTCACCGACGTGGACCGGGGCCGCGACGGCGGCCAGTGCGGCCTCCGCGACGGCGACAGGGTCGTCGGTGTCGTCCCCTCCGTCGACGAGGATCACGAACTCGTCGCCCCCCATCCGGGCGACCAGGTGACCGTGGTCGGCCACGCACGCGGCCAGCCGCCGGCCGATCATCACGAGCAGCCGGTCACCGAGGTCGTGTCCGAGACTGTCGTTGATCGCCTTGAAGCCGTCCAGGTCGAGGAAGCACACCCCGACCTGCTGCCCGAGGCCCGCGGTGTCGAGCACCCGTCCCAACGTCTCGAAGAACAGCGTCCGGTTGGGCAGCCCGGTCAGCGGGTCGTGCAGCGCCTGGAAGCGCAGCCGCTGCTGGAGTTCGTACCGCTCGGTGATGTCCTCGATCATCGCGACCGTGAATCGCGGCCGGCCCTCGTGTCGGATCAGCGAGACGGCCAGATCCGTCCAGACCACCGTGCCGTCCTTGCGGTGGTAGCGCTTCTCCACCCGGGCCGCGTCGTGCTTGCCCTCGATCATCTCCTGGTAGAGATCCCACATTCCGGCCGCGTCGTCGGCGTGGAACAGCGCCGCCACGTTGATCTCGCGCAGCTCCTCGATCGAGTAGCCGAGCATGTCGGCGAACGCCTGGTTGACGTCGATGATCCGACCGTCCACGCCGGCGATCCCGATCCCGATCGCGGCACCGGTGAACACCGCCCGGAACCGTGCCTCGCTCGCACGCAGCGCCTGCTCGACCTCGTCGCGCGCCTGCCAGGCCGACCGGGCGATCCGCTCCTGTTGGCTGAAGGTGCGGTCACGCAGCGCGCGGGCGAACCCGGCGGCCAACCCGCCCTGCACCGCCGCGACCCGGTCGGCGAGGTCGGCCGGCCGGTCACCGTCGCCCAGCACCTGACGCCCGAAGGTCGCGCCGAGCGCGTGCAGTGTCCACTCCAGGGCCTGCGGCTCGGTGATCTGCGCCTGCACCAGGGCCCGCCCGACCTCCTCGGCCGGGTGAGCGCTGAACGGCTCGGCCCGTACCGCCTGGGCCAGCCGGAGCGTGTACTCCAGCAGCAGCCGCTCGGTATCGGCCACGCTGAGCGGCACGAAGCCGAGTCGGCGCACCGCGTGGGCCCAGTCGGCGGCGTACCCCTGGGCGTCCGCCCGACCGGCGACGACCCCGGCGGGGTCCCGGCTGGCATCGACCCCGGCGGGGTCCCGACCGGAGTTGACACCGGTCGGGTCCGGGACGGCGGCCACGAGATCAGCCGGCGGGCTGGTCGTACCGGGCGACGCCCCCGAAGGCGCCGAACCGCTCCGGGTGCTCGTCCACGTCGGACGGTGAGTCCGGGCGCCAGAGCGGCATGTGCACCACGCCCGGTTCCAGGACGGTCCAGTCGCCGAAGAAGCCGGTGACCTGCGCGCGGGAGCGCAGGGTGATCTCGGTGGCGGTGCGGGCGGAGAGGCGCTGGGCGTCCAGCATCTCCTGCGGCTGGTCCTCGAAGGTGGAGTGTGAGACGACCAGGAAGCTGCCCGGCGCGGCGGCGGCCCGCAGGGTGGCCAGGATCGCCTCGGGCCGGTCGGTGTCCGGGATGAAGTGCACCACCCCGGCCAGCAGGATGCCCATCGGTCGACTGAAGTCGATCAGCCCGAGCTGTCGGGTCTCGGCGAGGATGCGCTCCGGCTCACGCAGGTCGGCGTGGATGACCCCGGTCAGCTCGTTGCCGGCCAGCAGCTCCCGGCTGTGTGCGACAGCCACCGGGTCGATGTCGACGTACACCACGCGGGCCTTGGGGTTGACCCCCTGCGCCACCTCGTGCACGTTGCCCACCGTGGGAATTCCGGAGCCGATGTCGAGGAACTGGTCGATGCCGGCGTCGAGCAGCACGCGGACGGCCCGGCGCAGGAACTCCCGGCCGGAGCGCATGGTGGCGGCGAGATTCGGGGTCATGCTGGCGATCTGCTCCGCCAACTGCCTGTCGATCTCGAAGTTGTGCGCCCCACCCAGAAAGTAGTCGTACACCCGGGCCGCGCTCGGCCTGGTCAGATCGATCTCGGTCGGCATTCCGTCCGGCATCAGCGTGCTCCCCAGTTCATCGCCGCGGCGCGGGACGGCACCGGCGTCGGGGCGCGCAGCGGACACGCGTGGGCACCGGTCGACCCGCGGGTCGTGTGGTGTGGACCACTCTAGGCGGCTGACTCCAGCAACAGCGAGATGCCTTGACCAACGCCGATGCACATGGTGGTCAGAGCCCGGCGGCCGCCGCGGCGGCGCAGCTCCAGGGCGGCGGTCAGCGCCAGCCGCGCGCCGCTGGCGCCGAGCGGGTGCCCCAGCGCGATGGCCCCACCGTTCGGGTTGACGTGGTCGGCGTCGACGGGCAGCCCCAGCTCGCGCAGCACTGCCACGGACTGGGCGGCGAACGCCTCGTTCAGCTCCACCACGTCCACCGCGCCCATCTCGACGCCGAGGCGGTCGAGCAGCTTGCGGGTGGCTGGCACCGGACCGATCCCCATGATCCGGGGCGGCACACCGGCCGCCGCCGCGCCGACGATCCGGGCCAGCGGGGTCAGGCCGTACCGGGCAACCGCCGCCTCGCTGGCCACCAGCAGTGCCACCGCGCCGTCGTTGACGCCCGAGGAGTTGCCGGCGGTCACAGTGCCACCGTCGCGGAACGGGGTGGGCAGCGCGGCCAGCTTCGCAAGCGAGGTCTCCCGGGGGTGCTCGTCGACCTCGACCAGCCGGATCTCCCGACGACCGGCCGGCACGGACACCGCGACGATCTCCTCGGCGAACCGGCCGTCGGCCTGCGCCTTGGCCGCGCGCTGCTGCGACCGGTACGCGAAGGCGTCCTGCTCGGCCCGGCTGACGCCGTACTCGGCGGCCACGTTCTCCGCCGTCTCCGGCATCGAGTCGACGCCCCACCCGTCTCGCATCAACGGGTTCACCAACCGCCAGCCCAGGGTGGTGTCGTACACCTCGGCCGAGCGGGAGTACGCCGACGTCGCCTTCGGCATGACGAACGGCGCCCGGCTCATGCTCTCCACCCCGCCGGCGATGACCATCTCGGCGTCCCCGGCGACGATGGATCGGGCGGCGGTGGCGAGCGCGTCCAGGCCCGAGCCGCAGAGCCGGTTGACGGTGCTGCCCGGCACCTCCTCGGGCAGGCCGGCCAGCAGCGCCGCCATCCGGGCCACGTTGCGGTTGTCCTCGCCGGCCTGGTTGGCGCAGCCGAGCACGACGTCGTCGACCCGGGACCAGTCCACCGACGGGTGGCGGGCGACCAGTTCACGGATCACGTGCGCGGCCAGGTCGTCGGGGCGGACGCCGGCCAGCGCGCCCGCGTACCGGCCGATCGGGGTGCGGACACCGGCCACCAGGTATGCCACGGTCATCGCGAGTCCTTAGGGGGTGCAGACGGCGGGGGTGGGGCGCGCCCACCGGGTCGCGAGGGCTGCCGGCCGCCAGGATATCCGCGCCGACAGCGGATAGGTTGACGGCATGGCCCGGGCCCAGTTCAGCGCAGAGACCAGCGGCGGCGGCGCGTTCGTCCGCCAGCCGAACCGGTTCACCGGTCGGGTCACCGCCGACTCGACCTCCCCACCCGGCGGCGGCCCGGACGAGCAGGACCGCTGGCCGCTGGAGGCCGGCCGTTACCGACTGATCTGGTGCCGCGCCTGCCCGTGGGCGCACCGGGCGCGGATCGTGCGTGGCCTGCTCGGGCTGGACGACGCGATCTCGCTGGGCACCGTCGACCCGATCCGGGACGAGCGGGGCTGGGCGTTCGCCCTCGACCCGGACGGCTTCGACCCGGTCCTCGGCGTGAGCTTCCTCTCCGAGGCGTACCTGGCCACCGACCCGGACTACACCGGCCGGGTGACAGTGCCGGCGCTCGTCGACACAGTGACCGGTCGGGTGGTCACCAACGACTATCCGCAGCTCACCCTCGACTTCTCCACGCAGTGGCGGTCGCTGCACCGTGCGGGGGCGCCGGACCTCTACCCGGAGGCACTGCGCCCCGAGATGGACGCGCTGATGGCCGAGATCCACACCGACGTGAACAACGGCGTCTACCGGTGCGGGTTCGCCACCTCCCAGCAGGCGTACGACGAGGCGTTCCGGGCGCTCTTCGCCCGGCTGGACACGCTCTCCGAGCGGCTGGCCGGGCAGCGCTACCTGATGGGTGACGCGATCACCGAGGCGGACGTGCGGCTCTTCACCACGCTGGTCCGCTTCGACACCGCGTACCACGGGCACTTCAGGTGCAACCGGGACAAGCTGACCGAGATGCCGGTGCTCTGGGCGTACGCCCGGGACCTGTTCCAGACGCCGGGCTTCGGCGAGACGGTGGACTTCGACCACATCAAGCGGCACTACTACGGCACGCACCGGGAGATCAATCCCAGCGGCATCGTGCCACTCGGGCCGGACGAGTCCGGCTGGAGCACGCCGCACGGGCGTGGCTGAGCCGGGTCGGCCCGCCGCCCCGACAGTGCCGAGGGCCCGTGGCGACGTCGCCCGCCGGGTCGCCGGGTCCGCCGCGGCCGGCTGCATTCTGGCCGGTGCGGTGGCGGTGACGCTCGCCGTGGTCGCCGGTCCCGGTCCAGGGCTCACCGGGTACGTCAGCGAGGCGGGCATCGCCGGCAGCGCCCACGCCGCGACGTACCGGATCGGGATCCTGGCCCTTGCCGGCGCGTTGCTGCTGATCGGCGCGGCGCTGCCTCCCGGGGTGTGGGCGGCGGCCCCGGCCCTGCTCGCCACCGGGGCCGTGTTCACCGCCGTGTCCGGGGCGGTGACCTGCTCCGACGGCTGCCCGTTGCCGCCGTTCGAGCGCGCGACGACGGCGGACCTGGTGCACGGCGGCGCGAGCATCGCGGCGACCGCGGCCGTGGTCTTCGCCATGATCACGCTGGCCGTCTCCGGGACGGCCGGCAGGACGGTGCGTCGGCTGGCCGGCGTCGCCGCCGCGCTGGCCCTGCCGCTCTGTGCCACCGTGGGGCTGGCGATGCTCGTGATCGGTCGAGGCCCGGTGGTGGGGGTGCTGGAACGGCTGATCCTCGCTCTCGCGGTGCTGTGGGGCCTGGGCACCGCCACCGCGCTGGCCCTCTGTAAGGAGCCTCACGCCGTCCGGTCCTTCCGATGAGCGGGAATCGGCGTATCGTCGGCCAGCGATGACCAATGTCTGGGGCCTCACTGTCCGCCTGTATGTCGATCTCCGACTGCAGGCCAGTGGCATCTGTCCGGGCTAGCCGCGTTCCTACGCCTGCCCCGATCGGACCGGACAATTGGATACATCCTCATGCCCTTCAGTCTGCGCAAAATTCCCTTCTCCGTGCAGATCCTGCTCGGCCTCGTGCTCGGTGTCGCGCTGGGTTTCCTGGCCCGCAGCAACGACCTGAGCTGGCTGACCAGCACCCTGCACACCGTCGGTAGCCTCTTCGTCCAACTCCTCAAGCTGGCCGTGCCGCCGCTGGTCTTCACCGCCATCGTGGTCAGCGTCGTCAGCCTGCGCGGCGTCGCCAACGCCGCCCGGCTCGCCGTCAAGACCCTGCTGTGGTTCGGCATCACCGCGCTGATCGCGGTGAGCATCGGCATCGGCCTCGGCCTGCTCACCAACCCCGGCAAGGGCGTGACCCTCGACCTGGGTGGCGCGACACCGCCGAAGAACACCGGCTCGTGGACCGACTTCCTGACCGGCATCGTGCCCACCAACCCGGTCGGCGCGTTCGTCGAGGGCAACGTCCTCCAGATCGTCTTCCTCGCCGTCGTCATCGGTGCCGCGGCCCTGCTGGTCGGCGAGCCCGCCGAACCGTTCGTGGCGCTGAACCGCTCCCTGCTGGAGATCGTCCAGAAGGCACTCTGGTGGGTCATCCGGCTCGCCCCGATCGGCACCCTCGGCCTGATCGGCAACGCCGTCGCCACGTACGGCTGGGACCTGCTGGCCCCCCTCGCGAAGTTCACCACCGCCGTCTACGTCGGCTGCGCCATCGTGCTGTTCGTGGTCTACCCGCTGGTGCTGATCCTCGCCGGCCGCCTCAACCCGCTGCGCTTCTTCGCCGGCGCCTGGCCGGCGATCGAGCTGGGCTTCGTGTCGCGCTCCTCGGTCGGCACCATGCCGGTGACCCAGCGCTCCGTCGAGCGTCTCGGCGTGCCCCGCGAGTACGCGTCGTTCGCTGTGCCCTTCGGCGCGACCACGAAGATGGACGGTTGCGCCGCCATCTACCCGGCCCTCGCCGCGATCTTCGTGGCCCAGGTGTTCGGCGTGCAGCTCGGCATCGGCGACTACCTGCTGATCGCCTTCGTCTCGGTGGTCGGCTCGGCGGCCACCGCCGGCCTGACCGGCGCGATCGTGATGCTCACCCTGACCCTCAGCACGCTGGGCCTGCCGCTGGCCGGCGCCGGCCTGCTGCTGGCCATCGACCCGATCCTGGACATGATCCGCACCGCCACCAACGTCGCGGGGCAGGCGCTGGTGCCGACAGTGGTCGCCGCCCGCGAGGGCACCCTCGACCGGGCCGCGTACGAGTCCGCCGGCCGGCGTGACCTGACCGACCCGGAGCCGGTCGCCGACACCCGGCCCGAGCTCACCCCCGTTCCTGCCTGACCGATTCACCAGTACGGCGACGGGCCCCTCTCCCCGGGGGCCCGTCGCCGTGTCGGAGAGGATGACCCCATGAGTTCCCTGTTCACTCCCCTGGCCCTGCGCGGGGTCACACTGCCCAACCGGATCGCCATGGCACCGATGTGCCAGTACTCCGCCGGCCCCGACGGTCTGCCCACCGACTGGCACCTGATCCACCTCGGCAGCCGCGCCGTCGGCGGCGCCGGCCTGGTGCTGACCGAGGCGACCGCCGTACTCCCCGAGGGCCGGATCAGCCCGCAGGACACCGGCCTCTGGTCCGGCGCGCACGTCGACGCCTGGCGGCCGGTGACCGCGTTCGTCGCCGCCCACGGCGCGGTGCCGGCCGTACAGCTCGCGCACGCCGGCTTCAAGGCCTCCACCTACCGGCCGTGGGCGCCGGAGAGCGGTGGCGTGCCGGATGCCGAGGGCGGCTGGACGCCCGTCGCCCCCGGCTCGGAGCCGTTCACCGCCGACTACCGGACGCCGACCAGCCTCGACGAGGCCGGCATCGCCGGTGTGGTCGAGGCGTTCGCGGCCGGAGCCGAACGCGCCCTGGACGCCGGCTTCGCCGCCGTGGAGATCCACGCCGCGCACGGTTACCTGCTCAACGAGTTCCTCTCGCCGCTGACCAACCACCGCACCGACGCGTACGGCGGCGACCGGGCCGCGCGGATGCGGCTCACACTGGAGGTGGCCCGCGCGGTGCGCGCCGCGGTCGGCGAGGACGTGCCGGTGCTGACCCGGATCTCCGCCACCGACTGGGTCGAGGGCGGCTGGACGATCGAGGACAGCGTGGCGCTCGCCGGTGAGCTGGCCGGCGTCGGCGTCGACCTGGTCGACGCGTCCTCCGGCGGGGTGAGCACGAACCAGCGCATTCCGCTCGGCCCCGGCTACCAGGTGCCGCTGGCCGCGCAGATCCGCCGCGAGGCCGGCATGCCGACCGGCGCGGTGGGCCTCATCGTGGAGCCCGAGCACGCCGAGCAGATCGTTGCCAGCGGCGAGGCCGACCTGGTGCTGCTGGGCCGGGAGTTGCTGCGCGACCCGTACTGGCCGCGCCGGGCCGCGGCGAAGCTCGGCGTCGCGTACTCCGGGCCCGCCCAGTACGCCCGCGCCGCCTGATCCCGGCCGGTCGGGCGGCCGCCGCGTGAGCGGCCGCCCGACCGTCGGTCAGCCGGCCAGGTGCGACCAGTCGCCCTCCAGGTCCTGCCAGGTGCCCTGGGCGGCCACAGTGCCGCCGATCAGCACCACCACGTGGTCGGCCCGGACCAACGCGGCGCGCTTCGCTGTCGAGCCGACAACCGTCACCCCGTGGCCGCGCAACGCCTGCCACAGCGCCAGCTCGGTGGTGACGTCCAGCGCCGACGACACGTCGTCGGCGACCAGCAGCTCGGTACGCGGGGCCAGCGCCCGGGCCAGCGCCAACCGCTGCAACTGCCCGCCGGAGAGCCGGGTGCCCTTGTGCCCGATGAGCAGGCCCAGCCCGCCACCGGCGGCGGCCAGGTCATGGTCGAGCTGGGCGGTGCTGACCGCCCCCGCCGCGTCCACCTGGTGCCCGAGGGCGATGTTGTCGGCCACAGTGCCGGAGAGCACCCGGGGCAACTGACCGACGTAGCCGACCTGGTTGGGACGCAGGAACAGCTCCGGCTCGGTGACCGGGTCACCGTTCCAGGCCAGCTCGCCGGTGTGGTGCACGATCCCGGCCAGCGCCCGCAGCAACGAGGACTTGCCCGACCCCACCGGCCCGACGACCAGCACCAACTGCCCCCGCTGCACGGTCAGGTCCACGTCCCGGACGGCCACCGTCCCATCGGAGTGCACCACCCCGAAGCGACGCAGCTCCAGCCGGCGCAGCGGATGCCGGGGCGGCATGGTCGGCGCGGGAGCCGTGCCGGCGGTCAGGTCGACGTCCGGCACCCCCGCGGAGTACGCGCTCACCCCGGTCATCGCCGCCGTGCGCCGGGTCCACACCCGCGCCGAGGGCAGCTGCGAGATCAACGACGCCGTCGTCCAGGCGAACCAGCGGGCCGCGCCCAGGGTGGAGACGGCCACCAGCACCGCCCCGGCAGAGAGCGAACCGTTCAGGTAGAGCGCCCAGGCGCCGATCGGCAACAGCCCACTGGCCACCGACGGGGTGGAGCGCGCCCACACCTGCACCGAGATCTCCCGCCGCTGCCGGTCGCTGCGCAGCACGTCCAGGCCGGCCAGGTGGCGCAGCACCGCCGCGGTCGCGCCGGCAAGCTTCACCGTCCGCGCCGCGGAGAGCGCGGAGACCAGCGCCGTGGCGAAGGCCGCCCGCGCCGCCACCGTCGCCCGGGCCGCGCGCTCCAGCTTCGGCCCGAACAACGTCGCGGCCAGCCCGGAGACGACCATCGTGCCGAGGAAGAACAGCCCGGGTACGACGCTGCCGGTGACCGCCGTCATGGCGACCACGAGCACCAGCGCCACGGTCTGGTCCAGCACGTTGTCGGCGAGCTGGACCACCCGCTCGGTGTCCCCACCCTGCGCCACCACCTCGGCGGGAGTGTGGGAGCTGACCCGACGCGGCCCGGTCTGGCCGTGCACCAGGCGAAGGCCGATCCGCAGCATCTGCCGCACCCACCACTGCGGGAACCAGACGTGGGTGTAGAACGGCAGCGGCAGGGTGACCAGCAGCCCGGCGACGATTCCCACCGCCGGCCGGTACGGGTTGCCGGTCCCGTCGACCAGGTCCGCCCAGAGCCAGGGCAGCACCGGGCCGTCCAACCCGAGCAGGCTGAGCCCGAGGAACAGCACGATCGCCGCCGCCCCGTACCGGGGATCGTTGGTGCAGAGTCGGAAGATCTCCCGCAGCGTCCGAGCCGGCGGCACCGGCGGCACCGGCGGCAGTGGCGGCGGGTCGGCCCGCGTCGGCCCGACCGCGCCCTGCGTGCTGTCCGGCGATGCCTCCCGCGTGGCCTGCTCACTCGGCTCGACCGGCGTCGGTGCCGGCTCCGTCGGCCAGGCGGCGCCCTGCTCATTCGCCGCGACCGGCTCGCCCCGCGCGGGCGCCGGCTCGGTCGGCCAGAGGTCGGCCGGGCCGGGGCCGACCAGCAGGTCGGTGCCGACACCGGCGCGACCGGTTGGCGCCACAGTGGCGTACGCGGCGGCGTGGCTGGTGGCCAGGAGTTCGGCGAAGCGCGTCGACGTCTCCAGCGGACCGGCCTCGACCACAGCGCCGTCGGCCAGGACGACCACCTCGTCGCAGCGGCGCACCGAGGAGAGTCGGTGCGCGATGACGATGCCGATCCGGTCGCGCAGCAGTCGTTCGGTGGCCCGCTGCACCCGCGCCTCGGTGACCGGGTCCAGCCGGGCGGTGGCCTCGTCGAGGATCACCACGTGCGGCTCCCGGACCAGGATCCGGGCGAACGCCACCAACTGCTCCTGACCGGCGGAGAGCACATGCCCGCCCTCCCCCAGCCGGGTCGTCAACCCGTCCGGCAGCTCGGCGATCCAACCGGCCAGGCCCAGCTCGTCGAGCGCCCGAGCCGCCGCGTCGAGCAACTCCGGGTCGAAGAGCGCCACGTTCTCGGCGAGCGTGCCGGCCAGGATCTCGGTGCGCTGCGGCACCAACGCCACCCAGCGGCGCAACTGCTCGACGTCGAGGTCGCACAGGTCGGTTCCCCCGAGGAAGACAGTGCCCGGCGGCACGTCGACCGCCCGGGTGAGCACCTTCGCCAGCGTCGACTTGCCCGAACCGGTCCGTCCGATCAGCGCGTACGAGCGGCCGCGCGCGAAGGTGAGGCTGAGCCCGCGCAGCGCGGCCCCCCGGTCACTCTCGCCGTACCCGAATGTCAGGTCCCGAATGCGCAGGTCACCCTCTTTCGGGCTGGCCCCGCCGACCGGCTCCTGGCGGGCCTTGTAGAGCAACTGCACCCGCGCCCACGCGCCGAGGGCCTCCTGGATCTCCGGCACCATCCGGCTGACGTGCTCCGCGGTCGCCCCGAAGGCCAGGGCGAGCAGCCAGATGGCGGTGAGCCGGGCGGCGTCGATCCGGCCGGTGGCCAACGCCCAGGCCCCGCCGAGCACCACCGCGCCGATGCCCGCCCGGATCGTCGCGGTGGCCACCGTCGCCACCCGGGCGGACAGCACCCAGACCACCAAACCCCGGGACAGCACGGCGGCGGCCCGCCGGGCGTACAACCGCAGCACGTACGGCCGCGCCAAGCTGGTGCGTACGTCGTCCTGGCCGTGCACCGCCTCCTCCATCACGGCGGCCAGGTCGGACCACGCCTCCTCCTCGGCCATCCGGGCCGGGGCGATCCGCGCCGTGGGCCGGCGCAGGCCGACCGCGAGCACCACAGTGAGCAGCACCATCGCGATCCCCGCCGGCCACCACACGAACAGCGCCACGACCATCGACAACAGGCCGACGCAGAGGCCCTGGGCGAGTCGGGTGCCCTGGTTACGAATTGCCGACGCCACCTGATAGACGTCCCCGTCGATCCGGTCCAGCAACTCGCCCACCGGCGTGGTCTCCAGGGTGGGCAGGTCCTGCCCGAAAGCGACGCGACAGAGCCGGCGGCGCACGTCGGCGGACCAGTCGGCGGTCAGACCGGCCATCAGCAGACTCACCGCGAGGTCGCTGAGGACCACGGTGACCAGGGCCACGGCCAGCACGGCGAAGAAGCCCGCCGAACGATGCACCAGCACCGCGCCGGCCAGCGCCGACGCGCCCGCCTGCCCCGCGGCCCCCAGCACGATCAGGACGGCCACGATCGTCATACGACGGGTCGAAGTACCCCACAGATCACGGAGCAGGCGCATGGAAAGTCCTCCGGGACGTGGGTGGCGGAGACCTCAGCCTGCCGGCACCACCCCCTCAACTCAACCGATTTTCCGGTCCTGAGCAGGGCATCCATCAGTACCGCCAGCGGCGACAACCAACCTGTTCGATGCAGCGGACAGCCGCGCCGCCCAATGCCTGAACCAGACAAGGGCATCGAACCGGCGGTTTCCGGGTCAACCCCGTCAGCGGCCAGGGCAAAGCCGGCAACGGCCAGCACAGGGCCGGCACGCTGGCGGACCGGAGCCGACGGTCCCGGACCAGCCGACGGTCCCGGCCAGAGCCGACCGTCCCGGCCAGAGCCGACCGTCCCGGCCAGAGCCGACGGTCCCGGACCAGCCAACGGTCCCGGACCAGCCGACGGTCCCGGCCAGAGCCGACGGTCCCGGCCAGAGCCGACGGTCCCGGCCAGAGCCGGCGGTCCCGGGCCAGAGCCGGCGCGGTGGGCAGGTCAGGGCCGACAGGCCGGGGCCAAGGCCGGCAGGCCCAGGTCGAAGCCAGCGCGGTGGGCAGGTCAGAGCCGACATGCCTCGCGTCAGCGCCGGCAGAACCCCGGCGACGTTACCGGACCCTAGACGTTTTGCCCGATCTGATGCGATCTAGCCACCCCCGCCGCCGTCCGGGGCTTCCTGATCGACTCGACTTCCTTGATGTCGGGGTGTCCCGGCGTCCGGGATGCCCCGACATCAAGGAACCCGAGTGGATCACCCGAGTGAGGGCCGATTCGACGCCGTGGACGCGGCGTTGGGTGGGTGGTTTGTTCGTTGGTGGGTGGTTTGTTCGTTGGTGGGTGGTTGCGGGTGGTGACCGGGCGCACCCTCGGGCTGGAATCATGGCGGGGTCGGGGTCGTTACATACCCTGACGATCGCAGTACCACCGACCCCCGGCCCGACCCTGCGGCCTGGTCGCGCAGGTTGGAATGCCAGCCTCCACCCGGTCGTTGCAGTTCCCCGCGAACGACCGACGGGCACCCCACGATGAGGGTGCCGGCAGGTGGGCCACCCGGAATGACCCCGGCCCCCGAGTCGTTACAGTCCCCACGAACGACCGCCTGGCACCGCCTCGATAAGGGTGCCGGCAGGTGGGCCACCCCCCGGAATGACCCCAGCCCCCCGGTCGTTACACCTGGACCCGGCGCCACGAGCCCCCTGCTCGCCAGGCCG
>NZ_JBEXGE010000004.1:0-9806 GCF_040607155.1 Micromonospora sp. NPDC005324
ACCGTCCCCGGCTCCGGGCGGTCAGGCTTGATCCCTCCGCCGGGGACGGTCGCCCCAGCCCTGACCCTGGTCACGGCTCGTCCGCACCTTGCGCTCCTACTGGGGTACGTCGATAGCTCCCCGAACCAGCGCGCCCATGAACCCGGTCCGAGTGAACCGAATCCGCGCCCGCTCCGGCCCGCGGCACCTCATCCCACGCACTCCGGCCCATGCTTTCCGGCCCGCGGCACCCCGGCCCGCCGCACCCCGGCACGCCGCACCCCGGCACGCCGCACTCCGGCCCATGCTTTCCGGCCCGCCCCGGGGCCCACACCCTCCGGCCCGCGCGTTCCACTCCGCCGTACCGGGCACACCTCGGCCAATTGCGTCGCGCTGCTCCGCCCCGCCCTCTCCGGCGCGCCCAGAGCCGCCGCACCCCGCCTGTCCCATCGCGCCAGGCCTCACTCGGTGCGTCTCTCGCCTCCCCGTCCCGCCTTGCTCCACCCGTCCCGCCTTGCTCCACCCGCCGCGCCTTACTCCACCCGTCGCGCCTTACTCCACCCGTCGCGCCGCCGCCCGCCTCGTCGCGCACGGCCCACCCGTCGCGCATCGCGATGATCCACTCGGGTTTCAGGAAGTCGGCCTGTTGCCGGCCTGGGATACCGCGACTTCAAGGAACTCGAGTGGATCAAGGCCACGCGACCCGAATGCCGACACGACAAAAAGTGTCAAGCCACGCATTTCGCCGACAGATGAGCGGACTCGACGCCAGATGAGCGAACTCGACGCCAGATGGATGGACTCGACGCTCGACGCGGGGACTCGACACGCTGATGCGGGGACTCGACGCGCTGATGCGGGGACTCGACGCGCTGATGCGGGAACTCGACGCGCTGATGCGGGGACTCGACGCGCTGATGCGCGAACGAAGCACAACGCGGGGACTCGACACGCGGATGCACCGATCACGTGCCCGCCCCGGCGAACGCACCAGGGCTGAGCTGCTTCGCCCGCAACGCGCCGGCGGACGCCGTCCACGAGGGCTGGAGGGCGACCGTCCCCGGCGTAGGGATCAAGCCTGACCGCCCGAAGCCGGGGACGGTCGCCCCCCAGCCCCCACCGCAACCACCGACAAGGCCGCCACCGACAGAACCGGGAGAGAGGACGCAGGAACCACGACCACAGGCCAGGGACGGGCGGCCGGTTCAAGTGCCTGAGCCCGGGTAGCAGTCTTCGAGACGGCAGTGAGAAGGGATGAGGGACATGAAGGCGCTCACCTGGCAGGGCAAGCGAGACGTACGGGTCGAGGAGGTCCCGGACCCTCGGATCGAGGAGCCGACCGATGCGATCGTGAAGATCACCTCGACCGCGATCTGTGGTTCCGACCTGCACCTCTACGAGGTGCTCGGGCCGTACCTGACGCCGGGTGACGTCCTGGGTCACGAGCCGATGGGCATCGTCGAGGAGGTCGGGTCGGAGGTGTCCGGGCTCAAGCCGGGCGACCGGGTGGTGGTGCCGTTCAACATCGCCTGCGGCAGTTGCTGGATGTGCGAGCGCCAGCTCTACGCGCAGTGCGAGACCACCCAGGTCACCAGCGGGGGCAAGGGCGCGTCCCTGTTCGGTTACACCTCGCTCTACGGTTCGGTGCCGGGCGGGCAGGCCGAGTACCTGCGCGTCCCGCAGGCCCACTTCGGGCCGATCAAGATCCCGCAGACCGGTGCGGACGAGCGCTACCTCTACCTGTCCGACATTCTGCCCACCGCCTGGCAGGCGGTGAAGTACGCGGACACCCCACGAGGCGGCACCCTGGCCGTCTTCGGCCTGGGTCCGGTCGGGCAGTTCTGCGCGCGGATCGGCCGCCACCTCGGCGCGGGCCGGGTGATCGGGCTGGACCTGGTGCCCGAGCGGCTGGAACTGGCCCGCCGGCACGGCATCGAGGTGCTCGACGTGAGCCAGCTGTCCGACGTGCCGGGCGCCCTGATCGATCTGGTCGACGGGCGCGGCCCGGACGCGGTGATCGACGCGGTCGGGATGGAGGCGCACGGTTCGCCCGGGGGCAAGTTGGCCCACGCCGCTGTCGGGTTGCTGCCGGACAAGCTGGCCCAGACGATGACCGACCGGGTCGGCATGGACCGGCTGTCCGTCCTGCACGCCGCGGTCAAGGGGGTTCGTCGCGGGGGCACCGTGTCGGTCTCCGGGGTGTACGGCGGCGAGGCGGACCCGATGCCGCTGATGGAGATGTTCGACCGTGGCATTCAGTTGCGGATGGGGCAGTGTCACGTGCGCCGGTGGACCGACGAGATCCTGCCGCTGCTCTCCGGCGACGACGACCCGCTGGGCGTGGAGGACCTGCGTACCCACCGGTTGCCGCTGGCCCGGGCGCCGCAGGCGTACGAGATGTTCCAGAAGAAGGAGGACGGCTGCATCAAGGTCGTGCTCGAACCGTGAGCCGGGTGGTCGTGATCGTTGGCGCGAGCAGCGGGATCGGCCGGGCGACGGCCCGGGCGTTCGCCGAGCGCGGCGACCGCCTGGTCCTCGCCGCTCGCGCCACCACGACCCTGGCCGAGGTACGCGCGGAGTGCGCGGACGTCGACGTGCTGACCGTGCCGACCGACGTGACCGAGCCGGACGCGCTGGACGCGCTCGCGGGTGCGGCGATCGACCGCTTCGGACGCATCGACGTATGGGTGCACACGGTGGCGGTGATGGCCTACGGTCGCTTCGACGAGCTGCCGGAACGGGTCTTCGACCAGGTGGTACGGACCGATCTGCTCGGCGCCGCCGGCTCGGTGCGGGCGGCGCTGCGGCACTTCCGGGCCACCGGGGCCGGCACGGTGATCCTCACCGGTTCGGTGCTCGGGCACATCACCGCTCCGTACATGAGCGCGTACGTGGCGAGCAAGTGGGGGTTGCAGGGTCTGGTCCGGACGGTGCAGCAGGAGTTGCGAGACAGCCCCGCGATTCGGCTGTGCCTGGTCAACCCCGGCAGTGTGGACACTCCGGTGTATCAGCAGGCGGCCAACTATCTGGGCCGGGTCGGGCGACCTCCGCCGCCGATCACCAGCCCGCAGCGGGTGGCCAGGGCCATCGTGGACTGTGTGGACCGGCCCCGCCGGGAGGTGTCGGTGGGCCGGCTCAACGTGGTGCTGCGGGCCGGCTTCACCGTGCTGCCGGGGGTCTACGACGTCCTTGTTGGACCGTTGATGAGGGCGGCGGGACTGAGTGGACGGTCAGTCGCCCCGCATGACGGCTCGGTCTTCGCCGCGAACCCGGCCGGCGAGGCGGTGCGCGGCGGTCACCTCCCCGACCTGCGGAAACTCCTGTTCGGACCGGTCGGTGCGGTGGGTGCTGCACTGCGCCGACGGCTCGACTGACCTGTTCGGAACTGTTCGGGACATACTCGGGGGGCGACGTGCGTCGATCAACTCGCCTAGGGTGGTGGGCCAGCAAGCGCTCAGGCACACCACCATCGGGGAGACGATTGACCATGCGACTGAACCGCAGGACGGCACTCGGATTGGGCACGGTGGCCACCGCCGGCACGGTGCTGGGCGCCGCCGCCCCGGCGAGCGCCGCCGAGACCACCGAGGCGTCGCCGACCACTCCCGCTCAGGCCGCCCGTCGGGTCGCCTCCGTCTTCACCAAGCACAGCGCCGCGGCCGGCGGCAACTGGCAGGCGTACGTCAGCGTCGCCGACCCCGCCGGTGCGCCGGTGGTCGCGGTGGAGGCTGACGCGGACCGGCGGATCGAGGCGTACAGCGTCAACAAGATCGCCGTCGCCACGGCGGTGCTCGACAAGGTCGACCGGGGGCTGCTCACCCTGGACCAGCAGGTCGAGGTGAGCGCCGCGATCGTCGTACCGGGCGGTGACGGCATCTTCAGCCTGGACGGCGCGTACCCGAGCCTGGTGACCATCGGGCACGTGCTGGCCAACCTGCTGACCGTCTCGGACGACACTGCGGTGCGGCTGTGTGGGCTGGTCGCCCCGGCGGCCGAGATCAACTCCATCCTGGTCGCCAAGGGCTTCCCGAACACCCAGGTTCAGCCGGTGGCCAACCCGAACCGGTTCTTCCTCGGCACCAGCACCCCCCGGGAGACGCACGACCTGCTGCGCGCCCTGGTCGCCGGCACGCTGCTCTCCCCCGCCTCGACGACGTACCTGTTGGGCATCCTGCGCTCCCCGGTGGCGTTCACCGACGGCATCCGGCGCACCATGTCCTCCGACGAGCGGGCCCGGATCGCCACCAAGGCCGGCTGGTTCGCCGACGCCCGGCACGAGGCCGGCGTGATCTTCGACCGCTCCGGCGCGGCGGTGCTCACCTACGCCCTCTTCGCCGACGGGCAGGCCAACCCGGAGGACTTCGGCGCGACCCACCCGGCGGTGCAGGCCCGGGCCGCCATGGGCCCGAAGTTCCTGGCCGCTGTGGACCGGATCGCGGGCGTGGGCAAGAGGTTCCGGATCACCGCCCGACGCCCCAGCAACGGCGGCTAGGGCACCCCGCAACTCCCTCCCGGGTCGGTCGCCGCTGTCGGTGACCGACCCGGCGTGGCGACCACCGAGGCACGGTTCGGTCCGGGTGACTACCGTGTAGGGCGGACACGTCGGAGGGACGGCAATGGCACGAGCGCAGAACACAGACGTCGAACGGTCGCTCGGGCGGCGGATGCGGGGCGCCGCCGGCCTGGCCGCGCTGGCCGGCCTGGCCTGGGTCGCCCGGGATGTGCCGGCGGCGCTGGGTGGCCGGCTCAGCGGGGCGCGGGCCGAACGGGCAGCCCGCTCGCCGCAGTTCCGCGAGGGCACCTTCCACAACCGGGCCGGCACCCGCACGATGATCGCCGAGCCGGGGCGCAACCTGGTCCGCGAGCTGATCTTCGGTAAGCAGAAGCGGCGTCCCACAGCGCCCGTGCCGCTGCTGCGCCCCAGCGCGTCCGCGCCGCCCGGGCCCGCCGGCGGACCCACGGCCGCCGGCACCACCGACGAGCTCAACATCGTCTGGTACGGCCACGCCTCGACCCTGATCGAGATCGAGGGCCGGCGGGTGCTGCTCGACCCGGTCTGGAGCGACAGGTGCTCCCCGTCGGGTCTGGTCGGCCCGCGCCGGCTGCACGAGCCACCGGTGGGCATCGACGAGCTGCCCCCGCTGGACGCCATCCTGATCTCGCACGACCACTACGACCACCTCGACATGGCCACAGTGCGGGCGTTGCTCGCCGGGCAGTCCGCGCCGTTCCTGGTGCCGCTCGGCGTGGGCGCGCACCTGGACCGCTGGGGCGTACCCGCCGAACGGATCATCGAGCTGGACTGGTCCGAGTCGCACGAGGTCGCCGGCCTGGAGATCACCGCCACCGCCGCCCAGCACTTCTCCGGACGCGGGCTGCGCCGCGACGGCACGCTCTGGAGCTCGTGGGTGGTGGCCGGGGCGCGCCGCAAGGTCTTCTACACCGGCGACTCCGGCTACTTCGACGGGTACGCGGAGATCGGCGCCGAGTACGGGCCGTTCGACGTGACGCTGATGCAGATCGGCGCGTACGACAGGGCCTGGCCGACGATCCACATGTTCCCGGAGGAGGCGGTCAGCGCCCACCTCGACCTACGTGGCGGGCTGTTCCTGCCGGTGCACTGGGCGACGTTCAACCTGGCCCTGCACGACTGGTCCGAGCCGGTCGACCGGCTGTGGGCCGAAGCGAAGGCCCGCGACGTGCGGCTCGCCGTGCCCCGGCCGGGCGAGCGGGTGGTGGTCGACGAGCCGCCCGCCGTCGACGGCTGGTGGCAGGCCGTCGCCTGAGCCAGGCCACAGCAGGCGTCGCCTGACGGCGGGTCAGAGCTGAACCGGGTCAGAGCACGAACGCGTCGGTCCAGAGCGCGCCGGACCGGCCGGAGAGCGCGTCCAGCATGGCCACCGCCTGACCGTCGGTGAGCTGCGCGACGAAATCCACTATGGCTCGGCCCCGGGCGCGACCGATCCGGTCCGGGGTACGCGGGTGCAGCTCCGCCTCGGCCAGCTCGACCAGGTCGTGCAGCCGGCGGGGCAGCCGGGACTCCTCCGCCGGGTCGAGCAGCCACTCCCAGAGCGCCTCGACCAGGGTGCCCAGCAGCCGGGCCTGGCCGCGCTGGTGCAGGGCGAGATCCGGGCGGGCCAGCACGAACCGATGGTGGACGAACTTGAGCACCTGCACCTCGTGCCACTGGGCGCAGCCGAGCAGCACGTGCCCGGAGCGCACCGACGGCTGCTCGGTGACCGTGATCGCCTCGACGAAGCGGGTGGACCAGCGGGCGGAGAACCGGGCCACGTACTGCTCGGCCTCGATCGAGCCGTCGAACGGCATCGCGAGCAGCCCGTCCACCAACTCCTCGCGGACGTGTTCGACGGCGGCGGCGAACGCGTCGTCGTCGGCGATCCAGGCGTCCTTGCGGTGCAGTTGCCGGCGTAGCCGCTCGATCGCCGCCCCGGGTCGCCGGGCCGCCGTGGCCAGCGCCGCGTCGGTGATCGCCCGCAGCTGCCCGCTCTCGCGCTGCCAGGCCATCAACTCCGCGGAGACCGAACCCTGCTGGAGCACCCCGACCCGGTAGAAGTCCTCCACGTCGTGGATGGCGTACGCGATGTCGTCGGCGGTGTCCATCACGGACGCCTCCACGGTCTGCTGCCAGTCCGGGACGCGACCGGCGAACGGCGCCCGGGCCTGCCGCAGGTCGTCCAGCTCGGTCCGGTACGCGCCGAACTTCGACGAGCCGCTCTCCGGGTCGTCCGGCGGCGGGGTGGCGCCGCGCGGCGGCGGGTCCATGGTGCGCGGGTGCGGGTCGGGGTGGTCCAGGCGGGTCCACGGGTACTTCAGCATGGCCGCGCGGACCGCCGCGGTCAGGTCCAGCCCGGTGGTGGCAGCGCCGCGGATCTCGGTGCTGGTGACGATCCGGTACGACTGCGCGTTGCCCTCGAAACCGTCGGAGAGGCCGAGGCGCTGGCGGGCCAGCCGGTCCAGCACCCGCTCCCCCAGGTGCCCGAACGGTGGGTGGCCGAGGTCGTGGGCGAGTGCTGCCGCCTCCACCACGTCGGGGTCGCAGCCGCCGAGCTTGTCCAGCAGGTCACGCCACCGTTCGTCGGCGCCCAACCGCTCGGCGACCGCCCGGGCCACCTGGGCGACCTTGAGGCTGTGGGTGAGCCGGTTGTGCACCAGCAACCCGGAGCCGACCGGGCTGATCACCTGGGTGACGCCGCCGAGGCGGGCGAAGAACGGCGAGCCGACGATCCGGTCCCGGTCGGCGCGGAACGGGTTGGCAGTGAGGTCGCCGAGGGCCCGGGCGCTGCCGCCGAAGAGCCGCCGGGCGCGCGGCTCCGCAGCAGATTCCATGATCGCCACGCTAGCGCAGGCCCGACGGGACCGCCGCCGGTCACCCCGGCCGGGCGCGGTGGTTCGGTCCTCCGCCCCGGCCGGGCGCGGCGACAGCGCCCCGGCCCGCCCGGCAGAATGCAGGCGTACCCGCTCTTTGAAGGCGGATCGAATCGAAGGCGGATCGAGATCGTGACCCAGTCTGTTCATCAGCGGATCGCCGACGAGCTCGGCGTGGCCGAGCGTCAGGTGCGGGCGGCCGTGGAGCTGCTCGACGGCGGCGCCACAGTGCCGTTCATCGCCCGCTACCGCAAGGAGGCCACCGGCCTGCTCGACGACACCCAGCTGCGCACCCTGGAGGAGCGGCTGCGCTACCTGCGCGAGCTGGACGAGCGGCGGGCCGCGGTGCTGGAGTCGATCCGCGGTCAGGGCAAGTTGGACGAGGCCCTGGAAGCGCAGATCATGGCCGCCGACTCGAAGTCCCGGCTGGAGGACATCTACCTCCCGTACAAGCCGAAGCGGCGGACCCGGGCGCAGATCGCCCGCGAGGCCGGGTTGGCGCCGTTGGCCGAGACGCTGCTGGCCGACCCGGGGCAGGACCCGCGGGCCACCGCCGCCGGGTTCGTCGATGAGGAGAAGGGCGTCGCCGACGCCGCCGCCGCGCTGGAGGGCGCGCGGGCGATCCTCATCGAGACCTTCGCTGAGGACGCCGACCTGATCGGCACGCTGCGCGAGCAGATGTGGTCACGGGGCCGGCTGGTTTCCCGGGTACGCGAGGGTCAGGAGGCGGCCGGCGCCAAGTTCGCCGACTACTTCGACTTCTCCGAGCCGTACCCGAAGCTGCCGTCGCACCGGATCCTGGCGATGTTCCGGGGCGAGAAGGAGGGCGTGCTCGACCTGACGATGGAGTCGGAGGAGGCGGGCGAGGCGGACGCCGTACCGACCGGCCCGACCCGCTACGAGGCGGCCATCGCCGGCCGGTTCGGGGTGTCCGACGCGGGTCGCCCGGCCGACCGTTGGCTGACCGACACGGTCCGCTGGGCGTGGCGTACCCGGATCCTCATCCACCTCGGCGCGGACCTGCGGATGCGGCTGTGGCAGGCGGCCGAGGAGGAGGCCGTCCGGGTCTTCGCCACCAACCTGCGGGACCTGCTGCTCGCCGCGCCGGCAGGCACCCGGCCCACCATGGGCCTGGACCCGGGCCTGCGGACCGGGGTGAAGGTGGCCGTGGTGGACGCCACCGGCAAGGTGCTCGCCACCGACACCATCTATCCGCACGAGCCGCGCCGGCAGTGGGACGCGTCGGTGGAGACCCTCGCCCGGCTGGCCGGGGCGCACGGGGTGGAGCTGATCGCGATCGGCAACGGCACCGCCTCCCGCGAGACCGACAAGCTCGCCTGTGATCTGATCGCCCGGCACCCGCAGCTCAACCTGACCAAGGTGATGGTCTCCGAGGCCGGCGCGTCGGTCTACTCCGCCTCCGCGTACGCCTCGCAGGAGCTGCCCGGGATGGACGTGTCGCTGCGCGGCGCGGTCTCCATCGCCCGCCGCCTCCAGGACCCCCTCGCGGAGCTGGTCAAGATCGACCCGCGTTCGATCGGCGTCGGTCAGTACCAGCACGACCTGTCCGAGGTGAAGCTGTCCCGGTCGCTGGGCGCGGTCGTCGAGGACTGCGTGAACGCGGTCGGGGTGGACGTCAACACGGCCTCCGCGCCGCTGCTGACCCGGGTCTCCGGGATCGGCGCCGGTCTGGCCGAGAACATCGTGCTGCACCGGGACGCCAACGGGCCGTTCCGCTCGCGTACGGAACTGAAGAAGGTGGCCCGGCTCGGGCCGAAGGCGTTCGAGCAGTGCGCCGGCTTCCTGCGAATCCCGGACGGCGACGACCCGCTGGACTCCTCCAGCGTGCACCCCGAGGCGTACCCGGTGGTGCGCCGGATCCTCTCCACCACAGGGCAGGACCTGCGCTCGGTGATCGGCAAGAGCGGCATCCTGCGCGGGCTGCGGGCCACCGACTTCGTCGACGACAGGTTCGGCCTCCCCACCGTCACCGACATCCTCGCCGAGCTGGAGAAGCCGGGCCGGGATCCCCGCCCGGAGTTCCGCACCGCGACCTTCGTCGAAGGGGTGGAGAAGATCAGCGACCTGACGCCGGGGATGGTGCTGGAGGGCGTGGTCACCAACGTGGCCGCGTTCGGCGCGTTCGTCGACGTCGGGGTGCACCAGGACGGTCTGGTGCACGTCTCGGCGATGTCCCGGACCTTCGTGAAGGACCCCCGCGAGGTGGTGAAGTCCGGCGACGTGGTCAAGGTCCGGGTGCTCGACGTGGACGTACCCCGCAAGCGGATCTCGCTGACCCTGCGCCTGGACGACGAGCCCGCCACCGGCGGCGACAGTGGTAGCCGGACCGGCCAGGAGGGTCGGGGCCCGGCGCAGCGCGCGCCGCAGGGTGGTCGCGGCGGCGGACAGAGCGGCCGCGAAGGCCAGGCCGGTCGCGGCGG